>JASBTS010000237.1 GCA_030148305.1 Allomuricauda sp.
TTTAAAGCCAGCATTTCGGGACTATGATGCAGAATCCAAGTTTGGGGTCAGCTCCATTACCACACCGGAAAATTCCGAATGTATCGCCGGACAAATTTTAAAGGGCATTAAAAAACCACATGAATGCCCACAATTTGGTAAGGCCTGTAATCCTTCCAACCCGTTGGGTGCTCCTATGGTTTCATCAGAAGGTGCCTGTGCCGCTTATTATCATTTTTCGAACCACTTAAACTAACAATGCCATGAACAAGATAGATTTTGGATACGACACCATTAACCTCGGCCATGGCAGTGGCGGCTTAATGACGAGAGATTTGTTGGACAAAATCATTTTTGAAACGTTCAGCAATCCCTATCTCGACCAAAAACACGATGGTTCCATCATCCAAATAGATGGAAAAATGGCCATTTCCACGGATAGCTTTGTAGTTTCCCCCATCTTTTTTAAAGGGGGGAATATTGGGGATTTGGCTGTAAACGGCACCGTGAACGATGTGGCCATGTGTGGTGCCCAACCTGAATTTTTATCCCTAGCTTTTATTGTGGAAGAAGGGTTGCCCGTTGACGATTTCATCAAGATTGTGGAAACCATCAAAGAAACTGCCGACCAAAGCGGTGTCAAGATCATTACAGGCGACACAAAGGTGGTGGAAAGGGGCAAAGGGGATAAGATTTTCATCAACACCACTGGGTTTGGCAAAGTGCATCCCAAGGCAGACATCTCGGCCAAAAAAATTAAACCGGGTAACAAGATTATCATCAGTGGCCCCATTGCCCAGCACGGCATGGCCATTATGTCGCAAAGGGATGGTCTGGAATTTGAATCGAGTATAGAGAGCGATACCACCAATTTGAATTTCTTGGTAAGTAAGCTTTTGGATTCCTTCGGCAACAGAATCCACTTGTTCCGAGATCCCACCAGAGGTGGTTTGGCCAGTGTTCTGACCGAAATTGCAGGTGATATTAATTTAGGAGTAAAGATTATTGAAAGTCAATTACCCATTGATGATCAAGTGGCAGCAGCATGCGAAATGTTGGGATTGGATCCTCTTTTTGTTGCCAATGAAGGTATTTTTGTGTCCATTGTTGACCCGGATATAGCATCTGAAATGATTGAATTGATGCAAAAGGATGACAAGGGACAAAGAGCCATTTGTATTGGAGAAATCACCGAAGAACATCCGAACAAAGTGGTCATGGAAAGTGTTGTTGGGGGCAAGCGTATGGTGACACCCTTGCTCGGCGAGCAACTACCACGGATTTGTTAGGTACTGAAAATCCAATAAAAACCTATGGCCAAGGCAAACAATCCTCCAGCAAAACGGATCCCGTTGAAAAATACCTCATTATGACCGTTTTTCACCACTGAAGATACTTTCCCCACCACAAAGGCAAAAGTAATCATGGCCACTAATATTCCAATGGCAAAGCCGATGATATAAGCGATGGAATCCGACTGTGTTTCAAAGCCCAAAACAGGTAGGAATAGCAAAAAATGGGAAATCCCAGCCAATCCGTGCAAAATTCCAATGGAAAATGAAGCAAAATTATTTTGCTTTAACGCATCTGAATGTTGGTGATGGTGTGTAGGATTATGTTCGTGTTTGTGCTCATGTGAGTGGATGACAGGGGTATGTTCCGTATGTACGTGCAAATGTTTATGGCGCCTTCGCTTTTTGAAAATCCGGTACAAGGACCAACAACCTATGCCTACCAATACCACACCTACTAATTGCTCGCTGTATTGGGAAATGGCATCCACAGGAATGATTTCCTTGAAAATGGCAAACAATAGCCCGATGGCAATCATGCCCACCAAATGCCCAATACCCCAGAACAGCCCTATTTTCCATGCCTTTCGTTTGGATTCGATGGCAAATGGAGCTACCGCCGCCAAATGATCGGGACCTGCAATGACATGTAGCATGGAGGCTATTAAACCAGCGGTCAACGGAAAGGTTGTATCCATCTATTTTTAATGGAATTTATACCCTTAAATTTACGAAATTTTATGCGGTTGCCTATCAAAAAAGATTCCGCATAACCCCTTCCATCCCCTCTTTTCGGTCTACCTTTCAAAATGTCTTTTTGGCTATCTTTATTGATCTGAACACTGGTCAATTCCACATCGATATGCAACCGGACAGCCACTGGGTCCATCCCGATATCATCAAACTGAGAAAGGAACTACATACCTATCCTGAATTGTCCGGTCAAGAGCACGCAACTGCGAATAGGATTCGTCAATTTGTGGAAAAACATGGTAAGTCGGCACATATTGAAACCATTGGAAAAACCGGTCTCGCCGTGATCTACCAATTTTCAGAACCAGGAAAAACCATTGCCATTCGGTGTGAATTGGATGCCCTGCCCATTCAGGAAGAAAATCAATTTTCATATAAATCGGTCAATGCTGGGGTTTCCCATAAATGTGGTCATGACGGCCATATGGCCATGGTTTCCGGGTTGATTTTCTGGCTGGAAGCACAACCCATCCAAAAAGGGAAGGTCATCCTGCTCTTCCAACCTGCCGAAGAAACGGGCAAGGGAGCACAAATGTTGATGCATGATAAAAAATTTGAAACCCTGGGAATCGATTACGTTTTCGCGCTCCATAACATCCCAAAGGAACCTATCAACAGCATCATTATTACCCCCAAGGGGTTTTCTGCCGAAGTACAAAGTGTCATCATAAAAACCAAGGGAAAAGAGGCTCATGCTGCTGAACCAGAAAACGGCATCAATCCAGCCTTGGCGATATCAAAAATCATTAGGGAAATGGCACTATTAAATCAATCAGACCCCCATCTTGACGATTTTGCGATGCTAACCCCTGTTCACCTATTGATGGGCGAAAAAGCTTATGGGATTTCTCCCTCAAATGCCGAATTACATTATACCATACGTACTTGGAACAGTGCACAAATGTTCGATTTGACCTCTAAAATTGAAGTATTGGTGGAACAAATCTGCCGAATGCACAAATTGGATTTTAGTTTGGAATGGCTCGAGTATTTTCCGGCAAGTATCAATGACGCTGAATGTAACAATCAAATCCATAAAGCTGCCCTTGAAAACAGTTTGGAAATCATAGAAAAGGAGCATCCGTTTAGATTTGGCGAAGACTTTGGGTGGTACTCCAAAAAATACAAAACGGCCATGTTCGGGCTAGGTTCTGGAATTGATTCCCATGCCCTGCACCATGCCGATTATGATTTTCCAGATGAGATTTTGGGTACCGGTATTCAAATGTTTTCGACGATTATCCAAGATATCTTAAAATAGTTTCCTCTTTTTTCCTTAATCAAAACTTAATGGGAACCTGAGGGGACTTAAAAAAGAAAAGCCTTGAAAAATAATTACTTTTCAAAGCTTTTTAATTTAAATAATCTGTTTTTAGTGACCCAGGGAGGATTCGAACCCCCAACCCTCAGAGCCGAAATCTGATATTCTATCCAGTTGAACTACTGGGCCATTAAAATATTAAGAACTAAGTTTTGCCTTAACGATGTTGGAAATGGTCTTGCCATCGGCTTGTCCTGCCAATTCCTTGGAAACAATGCCCATAACTTTGCCCATATTCTGCATCCCCGAAGCACCAACAGTTTCAATGGTTTTGACAACCACTTTTTCAATTTCTTCTTCGGACAATTGCTCGGGCAAGAATTTCTCGATGACCGCTACTTGCGCAAGTTCTGGTCCGGCCAAATCCTCACGACCTTGTTGTTGATAGATAGTGGCACTGTCCTTTCGTTGTTTTACCAACTTTTGAATCAGTTTCACTTCTTCTTCCTCCGAAAGTTCGGCACCGGCACCTGTTTCTGTCTTTGCCAACAAAATAGCAGACTTGATGGCACGCAATGATTCCAGGGCAACGGTATCCTTTGCCTTCATTGCTGTTTTCATCTCGGTCATTACCTTATCCTGCAAACCCATTTCTATCTATTTTGGGCTGCGAAGATAAAAAATAAACCCGAAAGTATGTCACTTCCGGGTTTATGCTTTCCATTAAAAATGGATGTTAATTTAAACACTACTAATCAACATTATCGTGCAGGAAAGAGTTGTTGGATCGCAACTGTAGATCATCGTTGCTATCCTCACTCAAAGTTGTCCTTGATACTTTTTGTTCCCTTGGAACATCATTCAAGTCCACCCCTTGTCTTTTATAAGCAGGCTGCCTCTCAATTTCGTCGATGCTGCTCCTATTATTCTGGAACTTATAGTTGAAATTTTTCAGTTTTCTTCTGCGTTCATCGGCACGCTCCCTCAAAATCTCATTGATGGGGCTGTTCATGGGATCTAAACTATCAACCGTTTCTTCCTGTTGTTCGGCAGTCTCCAACTTGATGGTCTTTTTCTCGAAAACCAATTCGTTCTCCACCAATTTGGGCTCATGGGTTTCTGCCATGGACCTGGCTCCGGTCAATTTGTTTTCCAGTTCCATGTATTCTTCAAGGTTGTAACGTGTTTCACCTTGGTTCCTGTATTCCAACACAGGTTTTACCTCTACATATTCGTTCACGTTCACATCCCCAATGCCATCTTCCAAATTAAAAGTAATGGTGTGCTCCCTTTCATCCTCTTCTTCCTCTTCCTGACTGTTCAAAGGCATATCAAAACTCAAGGTGAACTGATCCTCATTTGTCCTAGGTGCAACCACCTCGGCATCAATCACTTCAATATTGTTGATGATATTTTTGGCCTCAATGATGATAAAGTCATCTTCTACATACTCAGGAACAACTTCTTCATAGAACACATTAAAGTTTCTGATGTAGCTTGTCGTAGGAACCAAATCTGGTTCTTGCTTCTTCATTTGGGGTTTTACCTCGATGATCTCTTCTACTTCATCAACCTCCAAAGTATGCTTTACAATGCTCGGCTCTGGTTCTGGTTCCACAACAATGGGCTGAACCACTTTCACTTCTTGGATGGAAGTGGCCTCAGGAGTTAAATCCTGTTGGGCCGTTTGCTCATCTTCCAAAGTATAGAATACCTTTTTTGATTCTGTGTTGACGATATTATCTTGCTGATCTACATTGAAACCTGTGGCAATAACAGTAACAGCAATGGCTTCGCCCAAGCTTTCATCTTCACCCACACCCATGATGATGTTGGCTCCGTGGCCTGCCTCAATTTGGATGTGATCGTTGATTTCCCCGATCTCATCAATGGTGATTTCCTGAGAACCGGAAACAATAAGCAACAATACATTTTTGGCACCATTGATCTTGTTGTCGTTCAACAAGGGAGAATCCAAGGCTTTCATAATGGCTTCCGTGGCCCTTGCGGAACCTGAAGCGGTAGCAGAACCCATAATGGCCGTTCCACTGTTTGAAAGTACCGTCTTGGCATCACTATGGTCTATGTTCTGTGTGTAGTGGTGTGTTATAACCTCTGAGATACCCCTTGCCGCAGTGGCCAAAACTTCATCTGCTTTGGAGAATCCGGCTTTAAACCCAAGATTGCCGTATACCTCACGTAGTTTGTTGTTGTTGATCACAATAAGGGAATCCACATTGGCACGCAATTTTTCAATCCCCAATTGTGCCTGTTTGTTACGCATGGCCCCTTCAAACTGAAAAGGAATGGTTACGATACCAACGGTCAACACATCCATTTCCTTGGCCAATTTGGCAAGAATAGGTGCTGCCCCTGTACCGGTACCGCCACCCATACCAGCGGTAATAAAGGCCATTTTGGTGTTGTGTCCCAACATACCCTTGATCTCTTCCATACTCTCCAAGGCAGCTTGCTCCCCAACATCGGGGTTGGCACCTGCACCAAGGCCTTCGGTAAGGGAAACCCCTAATTGGATCTTGTTGGGTACTGGACTGTTCTGTAATGCCTGGGCATCGGTGTTGCAGATGACGAAATCCACTCCATTAATGCCCGCCTGGAACATGTGGTTGATAGCATTGCTACCGCCA
>JASBTS010000239.1 GCA_030148305.1 Allomuricauda sp.
GACATACCTCCTGGATTCTTATTTGTTCCATATTCATAGCTTCTATCGGTCTTAACGCAAACTCAACCGCTGTAGTTATTGGCGCCATGTTAATATCCCCATTGATGGGCCCAATCTTAGGAATGGGGCTATCTTTGGCCATTAACGATATTGACACCTTACGAAGGTCGCTCAAAAATTTCACCGTAATGGTGGTGTTGAGTGTGATCACCGCTTTTTTGTTCTTTTATCTTTTTCCCCTTCGGGATGCCTCATCTGAGCTTTTGGCCAGGACCAAACCCGATATTCGTGATGTGCTCATCGCATTTTTTGGTGGCCTGGCATTGGTCATCGCCAGGGCTAAAAAAGGTACTATTGCCAGTGTGATCTTTGGTGTGGCCATCGCTACCGCATTGATGCCACCACTCTGTACCGTAGGTTTTGGGTTGGCGATCGGTAAGCCTTCCTATGCAGCTGGGGCCCTCTATCTTTTTATCATCAATACTATATTCATCGGATTGGCCACATTTTTGGTCATCAAGTTTTTACGATTTCCGATGGTGCGATATGCCAATTCGCACCGAAGAAGATTGATTGCCCGATTGGCTTCCATTACAGGAATTTTGGTGATGATTCCGGCCGGATTTACCTTCTATCAGGTTTTCCAAGAATCGTTGTTTAAGAAACAGGCTCAGGAATTTTTGAGTGAGACTATTGGTGTGTACCAATTTGAAGGTGCGGGAAGATATGTGGACAATCTGACCAAAATTGAATACAATGATGGCAAGACGCCATTGATCGAGTTGGTCTGTATGGGTGATGAACTGATTCCTGAAAATGTGGTGAACACTTGGCGTACCCAAAAAAGCCAATATAGCCGATTGAAGGATGCTGAATTGCATATCATTCAAGGAGGTAAGGACGATTCTGAGGAAAAGTTCAATTATGTAAGCGAGTTGTATGAAAAAAACAAGGCCGAATTATTGAACAAGGATGAACAGATCAAGTTGTTGAAAGATGAAGTGTCCAACCTATCAAAAAATGCCGAAAGACAGATTCCTTTCAAGGCCATAAGTGATGAGGCCAAGGCCAATTACGAAAACCTTTCCCAGATGGGCTTTTCGTATCAGATCAGCACCGACTTTAAAAAATTGGATACCGTACCCGTATTCAGTGTTAAATGGAAGGAAGGAATCCATTCCTCACAAAAGGATGCCGATGCCAAAAAAATGTTGGCCTGGTTGAAGCTGCGCCTTCAAGATTCTACCCTAGTGGTTAAGGAAGTGGAGTGATTTTCAGTTATCTGAAATCTGATCTGATACCTGAAGTCTGACATCTGACATCTGATGTAAAATAGTTGATCAGTTACGCTCTTCAATATACATTTGGCGTACTTTTTTGAACAGCTCCGAGGAATAAACGAAATCCGTTACAGCCTGATTGTCGGTCTTAAAGATTTCCTTGTTTGTACCTTCCCATTCCTTGTAGCCATTTTTCAAGAAGATGATCTTTTCCCCTATTTCCATTACCGAGTTCATATCGTGGGTGTTGATTACCGTGGTGATGTCGTACTCTTGGGTAATCTCATGAATCAGGTTATCGATCAAAATAGCAGTCTTGGGATCAAGTCCAGAGTTGGGCTCATCACAGAAAAGATATTTGGGATTCATTACGATCGCCCGAGCAATAGCCACACGCTTTTGCATTCCCCCGGAAATTTCCGCCGGGAATTTTTTATGTGCATCGATCAGGTTCACGCGCTTCAAAACAAAATCTACACGATCTTGCATTTCGGATTTGGACTGGTTGGTGAACATATCCAAAGGAAACATTACATTTCCTTCCACGGTCATGGAATCGAACAGGGCACTGCCCTGGAATACCATTCCCATTTCCTGTCTCAAATTTCGGCGTTCGGCAATGGAAAGTTCCGAATAATATTGACCATCATAACAGATCTGGCCTTCATCTGGCTCGAACAATCCCAACAAACATTTCAGAAAAACCGTTTTACCGGAACCGCTTTGCCCAATGATCAGATTGGTCTTCCCTTTGTCAAAAATAGTGGAGACACCTTTTAATACATGATGTTCCCCAAACGATTTGTGTACATTTTCTACCTCTATCATCAGCCCAAAAGCATTTGCGTTAATACATAGTTACAGATGATGATGACCACACTGGTCCATACAAAAGATGTGGTACTGGCCTTGCCCACCTCCAACGCCCCACCTTTCATATAATATCCGTAGAAAGAAGGTACGGTGGCAATGATGAAGGCAAACACAATGGATTTGATAAAGGCGTAGGTAATGTGAAAAGCGTCAAAATCCATTTGAAGGCCTTTGATGAATTCACCACTTGGGGCGTAACCACCAAAAACGGCGGCCACCCATCCTCCCAAAATACCCACGAACATAGAAACCGCTACCGCAAAAGGATAGATCATAGTGGCAATGATCTTGGGGAAAACCAAATAGTTAAGGGAATTCACGCCCATCACTTCCAAAGCATCAATCTGTTCCGTAACCCTCATGGTACCAATACTAGAAGTAATATAAGATCCCACTTTACCCGCCATGATGATGGAGGTAAAGGTCGGGGCAAATTCCAAAATCACGGATTGCCGCGTAGCGAAACCAATTAAGCTTTTAGGCAAAAAAGGATTGTTCAGGTTCAATGCCGTTTGGATGGTTACTACGCCCCCGATAAAGAAGGAGATGAATATGATGATACCCATGGACCCAAAGATCAGATCATCTATTTCCTTTAGGATCAACGATCTCATGATGGGCCACTTGGTTGGTTTTTTGAATACTTCCCAAATCATGATGAAGTATTTTCCAATCGCTTCAAGGTATTTCATTCGTTTACTTTGGACTTGAGGTGATAAAAATAAGAATAATGTAGAGCATTTAACCTTCATTTAAACTTTTTAAACAGGATAAATGAATAGCTTTGTTGTTGTTTGAATAATTTCTTTCCATGAAAAAGACCAACCTTCTTTTATCCTTTTTATTGATATGCACAATTAGCTTGTCCTTTGGGCAACGCAAAAAAAATAGTAAAGAAGAGGCTTCGACTGAACTCTTGACCCAATCTCCAAAATTAGTGGTGGGGATTATTGTGGATCAGATGCGGTACGATTATTTAACCCGTTTCTGGGATCAATATGGTGAAGCTGGTTTTAAGCGAATGGTATACGAAGGGTTTAATAGTAAAAACCATCATTACAATTATGCCCCAACAAGTACAGGGCCTGGGCATGCTTCGGTTTATACGGGAACGTTTCCAGCAATGCATGGTATAATCGGGAATGATTGGTATGACAAGGAATCTGAAAAAATGGTGTACTGCGCAGGTGACGAGAGCTATGCTTCCGTAGGAACTTCTTCAGATGCCGGGCAGATGTCGCCCCATAGAATGTTGACTACCACCATTACGGATCAGTTGCGACTGCATACCCAACAAAAAGGGAAGGTAATTGGGATAGCCCTGAAGGATCGAGGAGCCATTTTGCCCGCAGGACATTCGGCCAATGGAGCTTTTTGGTATGAAGGTGGTGAAACTGGAAACTGGATCACGAGTTCCTACTACATGAATACACTTCCACAATGGGTAATAGATTATAACAATTCCGACGCGGTTGAAGTCTATAAAAAGTCATGGACAACCCTAAGGCCTATCACTTCCTATGTTGAAAGTGGCACGGATGCCAATAATTACGAAGGGATGTTTAAAGGGGAGACCAATTCTGCCTTTCCTCATGATCTACCAGCTCTATGGGACGCCAACGGACAGTTTGGTTTGTTGAGAAGCACTCCATATGGAAATAGTATTACCGCCGATTTTGCTATTGCAGCCCTGGAAGGTGAGCAACTGGGAACGGATGCCATTACCGATTTTTTGGCCGTTAGTTTTTCCAGTACCGACTATGTAGGACACTTTTTTGGCGTGAATTCAAAGGAAATTGAAGACACCTATATTCGTTTGGATTTGGATTTGGCTCGATTGTTTGCAGCCTTGGATGCCAAGGTGGGGGCAGGGGAGTACACGGTTTTCTTGACTGCGGATCATGCTGCTATAAATGTCCCCGCTTATTTGACCGATCAAAAATTGCCTGGGGGTTATTTGGACATGAAAGGGATCAAAGAACAATTTGACGAGTTCTTGAAATACAAATATGGTACTACCGATGTGGTGAAAAACCAATCCAATTATCAATTGTTTTTGGACCATAAGATTTTGAACAATCTAGATATTGATTTGGATGACGCCCAAGAAGATATTGCAAAGGAATTGCTACGCTACGAGGGAATTGGTCAGGTGTACACTGGTCATCAAATGTGGGAGAACGATTATACCGAAGGTATTCCCTATATTCTACAAAATGGGTATAACCAAAAACGTTCAGGCGATGTGTTGATCGTGCCAAGTGTGGGTTATGCTTCGTATGGAAGAACCGGGTCTACCCATGGGACACCACAGATTTATGACACCCACGTGCCACTTTTGCTTTTTGGCAAAGGAATCAAGCATGGCAGCACTGTGAACAGGACCGAAATTCCGGATATTGCACCGACTATCGCCTCACTATTGGGTATAGCCTTCCCAAGTGGGACAACGGGCAAACCCATTTCAGAGGTTTTGGAGTTTGAATAAGTACTCGGTAATCCCATTTTAAAGGGAAAGAGGGATCTATATAATAATGTTGAATACAGCTTTGACCTTGTCAATGTTTCTTGCTCCATTCCTTCGCTTAAAAATGTTGTTCAAGAAATGGGGCTTACTTCGAATCTCGACTAGGCTTTGATAAGGGCTAATTTCAGAAACTTGAATGTGGATGATTTCACCACACGGTCCGAATGCAGATTTCACCTTATAGCGTATTAATAATTTAGGTCCATCGTGCAGCAATCTGTACCAACCTTTATGGGTCAAGCCTTTTTCCAGTCTGTCCAAGATTTCTCTCGAACCAAGTTCAATCTCGAATTTTGATACCTCCTGTACTGTTGGTTTCATGATGAGGTTGTTTTTCTACCAATATCTTTGAATTTTTGTAGGAAAATCTGGCAACGTATTAAAATACAGATTGTTTGCTCACTTCAACAGTGCAATTGATGAAAACTTGTTTCGAATTGATGAATGCTATTTTTGGATTGATGAATATTGAATTCTAATAGTTTGAAACTATAATTTGGATAATATTCCTTTCCATCTATACTTACGGATAAACCTACCCTCTTCTCTGGATACGTAAAAAGGTTTTTGTTGCAGGAAAGCGATGAGAAAACCAAAGACCATTTGAATGTACAATCTCGGGCTTTTGGCCTGCCAAGCCATTTTTAAGGAAGCAATTTTGGCAAGGACAATTCCATACCGCATTTTGTATAACGCTTCGCCTTTGGCCAAAAAGTTTTGGGAACTGTATCCGTGACCAGTTGGTCGAAGGTGCTTTACGTGAAGTTCAGGGATAGTTTCTGTTTCAAAATCATGGTATTTGGCCAATAAGGTATCCACGGTATCCCAACCCACTCCAGACCGTAGTCCGCCAATTTTGTTGAAACAGGCCTTGTGGTATAATTTTATGGGTCCTCGGATATGTTTTTTGTCGGCAATGCTTTCGTATACCCAATCATCCCCTTTTTTGATGAAAAGCAAGCCTGAACACATCCCCAATTTCCAGTTGGCCTGAAAATGGTTCACCATAATTTCGAAATAGTCAGGCGGTAAAATAATATCGGCATCGAACTTTCCGATCAAATCAAAATCAGAGGTTTTTGATAGGCCATAATTAAAGGTATCCACCACTTTTTTGCCTGGAATATGCTCATCAACAGATTTCCGTTGAAACACTTTGATCCAGGTATGCTTTTGAGCAAAACCTTGGGCAATTTCAAATGTGGCATCAGAAGAATTGTCATCCACTATAATGACCTCGTTTGGTAAATAGGTTTGGGCCACAAACGAGTCTAAACAGTCTTTTAAATAGACTGCTTCATTATGGGCAGGGATAACAATGCTGATCAACATGGGTTAAAATTCTTAAAAACCGAGCAGTTTTCCCAAAGAAGTTTTAGTTCCTTTCGGCATAAACAATGTAATACCGATTGGTGAAGTAACGCAATAATGGACGCATTCCTATTTTTTTGGTTGGATTGGTCCATTTGGCGGTATCCTTAATGGTCCATCCAGCTTTTTCCAACAACCAATCGAACTGCCAATCTTCAAATTCGTGATAATGCCGGTCCCAAGGGTCTGTTTTACTTCTATAGGCTGACGAAAACCACAAACGCATGGGAATACTGGCCACCAATTTTTTGGTCTTCAGTTCCTTCAATACATTAAAAGGGGCAACCAAGTGTTCAAAAATTTCAAAGGCGGTTACAACCTCTGCATCAGATTGGGCAACTGCTGCAAAGTCAATATCCAAATCCTCACCTTTGGTATTCTCTACTTGGAAGCCGTTGGCTTTCATAATTTCTGAAAAAGGATTCTCCACCCCAAGATCCAAAATGGATTCCTTGATGGTCACGTGTTTTTGCAGAAACGCCAAGGTGTGCCTATAGCGTTTATTGGGAAAGTTGTTCTCGTACATTCGCTAAAATTCCAAAAAACAAATTACAAATCCCAATTAAGTTTTTAGGTTGTTGGGTTGTTCAATTATTTAGCTCTTGTTTCTTGTTGTCTTGATTCTTGATTCAAAAATCCTGTGTCTTTGTTTGGCACGAATTGGCACGAACCTATTTGAACTTGATTCTTGAACTTGTCACTTAATATCTATATACAATGGCATTGACGTTCATTCCGGCGCCAACGCTTGCAAAGATAACAACATCTCCCTTTTTTAATTCATGTCCCTGTAGTTCTCCATTCAAAACCCTGTCGAGCAATGTGGGAACCGTGGCAACGGAGCTATTACCCAGTTCGTGGATACTCATCGGCATCACATTTTCAGGGACTTCCTTACCATAAATTTTATAAAACCTTTTGATGATGGCCTCGTCCATTTTTTCGTTGGCCTGATGGATGAAGATTTTTTTCACCTCATCGATGCTCACGCCACTCTTATCCAAACAAAGGGCCATAGCCTTGGGAACTTGTATACAGGCAAATTCATAGATTTTTCGTCCCTGCATTTTGATATATCGGGTATCCTTACAGCTTTCAGCTCTGTTACTTTTATCAAAATAGAGATAGTAAGCCTCTTCATTGGCAAACGTCATGGAAGCGTGTGAAAGAATTTCTCCGGATTCCGGATTGGCTTCCAGGACCGTTGCACCGGCACCGTCAGAAAAGATCATGCTGTCACGATCATGTGGATCTATAATCCTGGAAAGGGTTTCACCTCCGATGACCAAACATTTTTGGGCCATGCCGCTTTTAATGAAAGCGGTGGCTTGGATAACGCCTTCTATCCAGCCGGGGCATCCAAAAATAATGTCATAGGCTACACAATTCGGATTTTTTATTTTTAGCAAATGTTTTACCCGTGTTGCCAAACTGGGCAGGGTGTCACCTTGAATTTTTCCTGGGGTAAGATCACCAAAATTATGGGCAAAAATGATGTAATCCAGTTCTTCCTTGTTAATACCAGCAGTGGCAATGGCCTTTTCGGCGGCCAGATATCCCAAATCGGATGTTTTTAGTTCTGGTTCGGCATAACGCCTTTCCGCAATTCCCGTGATGGCCTTGAATTTTTCAATGATGACCGTGTTTTCTTGTCCAAAAGAAGAGCCGTCGGTTTCCATAAATTGATGACCAAGAAATGCATCATTTTTGGTGACGATGGTAGGGATGTAGCTTCCAGTGCCTGTAATGCCAATTTTCATGTTGAGGTTTTTAAAATTGATATAAGATAGCAACTTTTTCAATTGGGTATTATGCATGCATAATAAATGCTACAATGTTCAAAATGTGGTTTCAATACAAATGGAAAAAGAAAAAGCCTTGATCAGAACTCCCGATCAAGGCTTTTATCAGTGTTTACAAAGGTTTTTAGGCCTCCATATACTCTTCTATAGGGGCACAGGTGCAGATCAAATTACGATCCCCAAAAGCCTCATCGGTTCTTCTAATACTGGGCCAAAATTTATTTTCGACCACAAATGGCAATGGGAAGGCAGCTTTTTGTCTGCTGTAGGAATGTTCCCAAGTGTCACTGGTAATCATGCCCAAAGTATGTGGTGCATTTTTGAGCACGTTGTCCGTCTCTTCGGCACTGGCCTCGTCAATTTCATTGCGGATGGAGATCATGGCATCACAGAACTTGTCCAATTCAGCAAGGCTCTCACTTTCCGTGGGCTCGATCATCAAGGTTCCGGCCACAGGGAAAGAAACCGTTGGCGCATGGAAACCGTAATCCATTAATCGCTTCGCAATGTCCGTAACCTCAATTCCGTTGGCTTTGAAAGGACGACAATCAATGATCATCTCGTGTGCCGCCCTACCTCTTTCACCGGCATAAAGCACATCAAATTTTCCTTTTAATCGGTCCTTGATGTAGTTGGCGTTCAAAATGGCCGCCTTGGTAGCATTGGTAAGTCCTTCAGCTCCCAACATCTTGATATATCCGTAGGAAATCAAGCATACCAGAGCACTGCCCCAAGGAGCAGCGGAAATGGCTGTAATGGCTTCTTCGCCACCTGTTTTGATCACTGGATTGGAGGGCAGGAACGGTTTTAATTGTTCGGCCACACAAATAGGTCCAACCCCTGGGCCACCACCTCCGTGAGGAATGGCAAATGTCTTGTGAAGGTTCAAGTGGCAAACGTCGGCACCGATGGTTGCCGGATTGGTCAACCCAACCTGGGCGTTCATATTGGCACCGTCCATATAAACTTGTCCACCGTTATCATGGATCAATTTGGTAATCTGTTTGATGGACGACTCAAATACCCCATGCGTAGAAGGGTAGGTTACCATCAAAGCAGATAGATTTGCGGAATGCAGTTTGGCTTTTTCTTCCAAATCCGCCATATCGATGTTTCCTTTTTCATCGGTCTTGGTCACCACCACTTTCATGCCCGCCATAACAGCAGAAGCTGGGTTGGTTCCGTGTGCAGAGGCAGGAATCAGGCAAATATCGCGATGTCCTTCGCCTCTGGATTCATGGTAGGCACGAATGACCATCAACCCGGCATATTCTCCCTGTGCTCCAGAGTTAGGTTGCAATGAAGTGGCAGAAAAACCGGTAATCACGTTCAAGTACGATTCCAAGGATTTCAACACTTCTTGATAGCCCTCGGCTTGTTCCAAAGGAACAAAAGGGTGGATATTGCCCCAATGCGGCCAGCTTAATGGAAGCATTTCCGAGGCGGCATTCAATTTCATGGTGCAGCTTCCCAAAGAGATCATGGAGTGGTTCAGGGCCAAATCCTTGCGCTCCAATTTTTTGATGTAACGCATTAATTCGGTTTCCGAATGGTAGGAGTTGAACACATCATGCTCCAAAAAGGCCGTATTGCGTTGTAGTGATGCAGGAATTACTTCCTTGATGCCACTCTCCAAAGCAAATTCTTTTTTCTTGTCTTGTGAAACGATGAAACAGGAAAGCAATAATTTCAAATCCTCTTCAGAAGTGGCTTCATTAAGGGATATGGAAACTGTTTCCTGGTCAATATAATTCAGGTTGATACCTCGGCTTTCGCAAACTTCTTTTAGCTTTCCAATGTTGGAAAATTTCACCTTGATGGTATCAAAGAAACTTGTGTTCAATTGTTCAAGTTCAATGGCTTCCAGTCCTTTGGCCAAAAGTTTGGCACTGGTGTGGATCTTGTTGGCAATGTATTTCAATCCGTTTGGGCCATGGTACACGGCATACATCCCCGCCATTACGGCCAATAAAACTTGGGCAGTACAGATATTGGATGTGGCCTTGTCCCTTTTAATATGCTGTTCCCTCGTCTGGAGCGCCATACGAAGGGCGCGGTTGCCATCGGTATCTTTGGTCACTCCAATGATTCTTCCGGGTAAACTTCTCTTATATTCTTCCTTAGTGGCAAAAAAGGCCGCATGAGGTCCGCCATATCCCAAAGGAATACCGAAACGTTGGGTGGTACCTACCACAACATCAACGCCCCATTCCCCTGGAGCTTTTAGTAGAACCAAGCTTAAGATATCTGCTGCAACGGCTACCTTGATTTCCGTTTCTTTGGCTTTTTCCACAAATCCGGCATAGTCATGGACCTGACCGTATTTTCCGGGGTATTGCAACAATGCGCCATAGAATTCGGAAGCGAAATCAAAAGTTTCGTGATTGCCTACCACTAACTCTATTCCCAAAGGAATGGCCCTCGTTTTTAGAAGGTCCAATGTTTGGGGCAATACTTCTTCGGAAACGAAAAATTTGGAAGCGCCATCCTTTTTCTGTTGTCTCCCACGAACATCGTACAACATGGTCATGGCCTCAGCCGCTGCGGTACTTTCATCTAAAAGAGAAGCATTGGCAATTTCCATTCCGGTCAAGTCGGTGATCATGGTCTGGAAGTTCAAAAGGGCTTCCAAACGTCCTTGTGCGATCTCCGCTTGATAGGGCGTGTAGGCTGTATACCATCCTGGGTTTTCCAAGATATTCCTTTTGATGACGGATGGGGTCAAGGTTTCATGATACCCCAATCCGATATAGGTTTTGAAAATCTTATTCTTTTGGGCCAATTCCTGAAGATGGCTCAAGAATTCGTGTTCACTGATCCCAGCTGGAAGATCTAACGGTTGTTTGAGTTTGATGTCATCGGGGATGGTCTCGTAGATGAGTTGTTCCACGCTTTCAACCCCAATAGTTTTGAGAATGTGGGGCATGTCTTTCTCTGTAATGCCTATGTGTCTGGCGGCAAAAACCTCTGTGTTCATGTTCAATCCAATAAAGTGCACAAAATTAGGGATTAATTCAATGAAAATGGGCAATTTTGATGGTCGGGGAAGCAAAGTTGTTAACCACAAATTAACCTTTTGCGTTCCTCCATGGTTTTATTCTAATGCGCAAGTTGAAATCCATATTCGATTTTTATTTGGATGCGAGTATCCATGTGGCCTTGGCGGTCATTGCTATGGCCGGTGTCACTTTCCACTTGTTCGGTACTTTTTCGGATATCGATCTTTTGGGGTTTATTTTTTTCAGTGTGATCGTATGCTACAATTTTATCAAATACGGGGTGGAAGCCTACAAATATTTGATAGTTTCCAATGCTTATCACAAGACCATTCAAATTTTCAGTTTTCTCTCCTTCGGTTTTGCCCTTTATTTCTTTTTTCAATTGAGTGTGGAGATTTGGTGGGGAACCATTGTTCTGGGCTTATTGTCGGCCCTTTATGCCGTTCCTCTTTTGCCAAGAGCCAAGAACCTCAGGAATTTGGCCGGACTTAAAATTTATATTGTTGCCTTTGTTTGGGCCGGGTTTACCGTGCTGTTTCCGGTGCTGGATGCCCAAATGCCATTGGATTGGGATTTTTGGATAAACTTTTCCCAGCGGTTCCTTTTGGTTCTGATACTGATTCTTCCGTTTGAGATCCGTGATCTGCAGTGGGATGACAAGAGTTTAAGAACCTTGCCTCAGGTTCTGGGAGTTCGGAACACTAAAAAACTGGGGATCGGCATGACCGTGGTTTTCTTTCTGCTCACCTTTTTAAAAGATACCATCCATCCTATGGAGATAGGTTTGAGATTGGCACTTGCCAGCGTTTTGGTTTGGGTATTGGTATCGGATGAAAAAATGCAGAAACGCTATTTTGTTTCCTTTTGGGTAGAGGCCATCCCTATATTTTGGTTTTTCCTTTTTTGGATGGCGGAACACTATTTCTAAAGCTTTTCTTCTAGGTCGCGCTTCATCCGCTCCTTTTCATCCTTGGTTAACATGGTGAGTCCGGCACGGTCGCACATAGACGTTAGTTCACTGTTCTTTTTGGAATACTGCTTACAGGTCTTGCAGTACAAGAGATGAATGCGAAGTTTTACAATATCCCAAAAACTCGCTTCCTTGTATTGTGATTTGTTACAGATATTTGATGCCTCCTGACATGAAATCTTCATAGCTAAAACCAATTATCGTTTAAACAACCCATGAGTGCCGTTCGTGCCCTATGGATCATCACCCAAAGGTTGGACGGATTAATGTCCAGTTCATTACAGATATCTTCCGTACTCATGCCCTGTATGGTCTTCATTTTAAAGGCCAGGGCCTGTTTTTGGGGCAGTTTGGAAATGCAGTCCTGAATGGCGAGACCCAGTTCCTCGTTTTCCATGATATTATCGCCATCTTTGCTGTACGGATCGGCCACCTGTTGCTCTAACCAATCCCCTTCGGCTTCCGAATCATCACTATAATTGATGCGGACCTCAGCCTTGCCTTTTTTGGAATTGATTTTTCGGTAATGATCGATCACTTTCCGTTTTAAGATAGATATCAACCAAGTGCGCTCGGCGGCATCACCCTTAAAGTTTTTGGCCGAATTGAGGCCGGCAAAAAAGGTTTCTTGCACCAAATCTTTGGCCAAATCGGCATCGCTTACCCGAGCAACCGCATAGTTGAACAGGTAATCCGCATAGAGGTCGACCCAATTTTCAGGATGGAGTTCGTGCTCGGCCATAATTGTTTAGATGTGCCAAAATTAATTTTTTTTGGAACAAATTACCTTTTTTGTCGGTTTCTTTGATAAAAACCGTTTAGACGTTGAATGAATGCCAGACTAACAATATAAGGGCTTTTTTTTTAGCCGAAATGTTTGAGGTAGAACTTTTTTGAGAAAGAACTGCCAAGTTATATTGAATTGGAAAGTTGTCATTTACCTTGTGGCGGAAAAACAGTTCTTTATGATATTTGCAGTAGGATATCCTTAATGTCCTCGGGTTTTAGGGGTTTTACCAGATAATCTGAAACGGCGTCGATTCTTCGGGCTTTCTTCATGTCCATGGGATCTATGGAGGAGGAAACCAAATACACCTTAATTTCCTTGTTCAACCCAGGAAGTAAATCAACAAATTCATCCATAAACTGAAATCCATCCATGACCGGCATGTTGATGTCCAAAAAAATGATGTCTGGAAGAGCTTCCAATTGCTCCTTGTTGGCCATTATATGTTCCAGTGCTTCGGCCCCATCAGAAAAAGTGCTTATTGATCTTACGGAAGGAATATTTTTTAAAGTTACTTTCAGGGTAAATTGGTAGATATCGTCATCATCCACGACAAAGACATTAAGGGAGTTCATAGTCAGTTATTTAGGTTTATAAAAAAGGATGTTCCAACGCCCTCTTCACTTTCTGCCCAGATACTGCCGCCCATTGCATCTACTTGGGCCTTCGTCAAAAATAGCCCAACACCCTTGGCGTCCTTGTTTCGGTGGAACACCTTGTTGAACCCGAAAAGTTTGTGTCCATTTTTCTTCAAGTTGATTCCAAGTCC
>JASBTS010000002.1 GCA_030148305.1 Allomuricauda sp.
AATAAACAAACTTGTTATAGTGCAGAACTTCTTCACAGCAATTTTTTCCTATAACAATCTAAAGGTACAACATTTTGTTTAATTTTTATAAAAAAAGAATAAACAAAATTTTGTTAAAGTTGTCAGAGAGTAAAAAATGACGCATTCCAATGCCAGTTTGTCATATTTGGCATTCTGGTACTTTTTTTGTCCAATGCCGTATAGATAAATGATAAACACACAACGATGGCAACAGGTAAAATCAATGTTTCAGTAGAGAACATTTTTCCCTTGATCAAAAAATTTCTGTACAGCGACCATGAAATTTTCTTAAGGGAGCTTATTTCCAACGCTACGGATGCGACCTTGAAACTCAAACACCTTACTTCCATTGGAGAGGCCAAAGTAGAATATGGCAACCCGATCATTGAGGTGAAAGTGGATAGGGAGAACAAACGCATCCATATAATCGACCAAGGAATCGGGATGACCGAGGAAGAGGTCAAAAAATACATCAACGAAGTCGCTTTTTCAGGCGCCGAAGAGTTTTTGGACAAATACAAGGATGCCGGCAAGGAAGCTGGGATTATTGGTCACTTTGGTCTTGGTTTTTACTCTGCCTTTATGGTGGCCGAAAAGGTAGAGATTATTTCCAAGAGTTATCAAGATGCCCCGGCGATACATTGGACCTGTGATGGTTCTCCGGAATTTACCATAACCGAATCGGACAAAGCGAATAGGGGAACGGAAATCATCTTGCATGTGGCTGAAGATTCCACCGAGTTTTTGGACGATTCCAAAATTCGTGGCCTTTTGGTGAAGTACAACAAGTTCATGCCCATTCCGATTAAATTTGGAACTAGGACCGAAACCCTGCCCAAACCGGAAGGCGCCAAGGAAGATGAACCCGCTCCGACCCAAGTGGTGGACAACATCATCAACAATCCAAATCCGGCATGGACCAAGCAGCCAGCCGATTTAAAAGACGAGGATTACAAGCAATTCTATAGGGAACTGTACCCGATGCAGTTCGAGGAGCCTTTGTTCCACATCCATTTGAATGTGGATTATCCCTTCAACCTCACCGGAATTTTATATTTCCCCAAGTTGACGAACGACCTCAACATTCAAAAAGATCGTATTCAACTTTATCAAAACCAAGTTTTTGTAACGGACAATGTGGAAGGCATCGTACCTGAGTTTTTGACCATGCTACGCGGGGTCATCGATTCCCCGGATATTCCGTTGAACGTTTCGCGTTCATACCTTCAGGCCGATGGTGCCGTGAAGAAAATCTCTTCCTATATCACCAGAAAGGTGGCCGACAAGTTGAGCTCCCTTTTCAAGAACAACCGCGAGGATTTTGAAAAGAAATGGAACGACATCAAAGTGGTGATCGAATACGGCATGCTTTCCGAAGAAAAATTCTTTGAAAAAGCCGAAAGTTTTGCCCTGTACCCCACTGTGGATGGCAAATACTACACTTTTGAAGAGCTGGAGGCCAAGATCAAGGACAACCAGACCGATAAGGATGATAAATTGGTGGTGCTTTACGCTTCTGATACCGAAGCCCAACACAGCTATATTGATGCCGCAAAAGCCAAAGGTTATGAAGTATTGTTGATGGATTCACCAATTGTACCGCACTTGCTCCAAAAACTGGAAACAACAAAGGAAAAACTGTCCTTCGTGCGTGTGGATGCGGACCATATCGATAATCTCATTAAAAAAGATGACACTGCCATTTCCAAACTTTCGGAAGAGGAAAAAGAGCAGCTGAAAACCGAATTGGAGGAAGTCATTTCCGGCAAGGGCTACACCATTCAATTGGAAGCCATGGACAGTCAGGCTTCACCGTTCATCATCACGGAACCTGAATTTATGCGCCGAATGAAGGAAATGCAACGTACTGGTGGTGGGATGTTCGGAATGGGAAACATGCCGGATATGTACAACTTGATCGTAAACACCAACCACGAACTGGTGGGTGAGATCTTGAACACCAAGACCGCCAAAAAGCGGGAACGTTTGATCAATCAGTCCTTAGATTTAGCTCGACTTTCCAAAGGTTTGTTGAAGGGTGAAGAACTGACCAAGTTCATTGCCCGTAGTTATGAGATGATCAAATAAGAATCGGACGAAGAATAGGATTTACAAAACCGCTCAAAATGAGCGGTTTTTCTTTTTAATGTTTATCTTGTTGCATCAATCGACCAAACCGTGGGCAACAACGATTATAATAGTCCGTCCTTTAAAAAACTACTGGATTCCCTGCAGCAGCAAAGCTGGGAGTTGGAGCTCATTATTTCGGGGTTTGCCATTTTTGGATTGTTCACCGCTTACGAACCATTGCGGTTGGAAATGTTGAATGCCGAAAACGAGCAACACGTTTACCGTTTTGTGGCGTATTTCATCCTCCATATCGCTTCCTCCATCCTATTGTTCAACCTGCTGTTGCATGTGATTTTAAGAGGTTTATGGATAGGGGCATTGGGACTCCGATATGTTTCTGGTGATATAGAGTTTGACGAACTCAAGTACGCCCAACGGTTTACCAATTATCTGAAGAAAAAAATCATTTCCTTTGACCGCTATATTGCCAATCTGGAGAATTATTGCAGTATTCTCTTTGCCGTTTCTTTTCTGTTGATTTTCTATGTGTTGGCCATGACCACGATAATCATTTCCATGGTATTGGTGGCCAGTTTTATTATTGAAGGGGATTGGTTACCCAGCAAATTGGGTAAAATCCTAGGGGCTTCCATGATGATCTTCATCGTCACTGGCATGTTCCTGACCTTTATTGATTTTTTGACCCAAGGCCTGCTCAAAAAGAACAAATGGGTGGCAAAATTCTACTTCCCGGTCTATTGGGTGTTTAGTTTTTTGACCCTTTCCTTTCTCTACAGACCTTTGGTCTATAATTTCTTGGACAACAAGTTTGGAAAACGGTTGATCTTGTTGCTTGCCCCCATTTACATCATCATCTTGATCATCACCAGTTTGGAATACCGTCATTCCAATTATTTGGAAAAGGATTTGAATTCTTCCAGTGTTTTTGCGAACAAAAAGAATTATTTGGATATGTTGGTGGAGGATGGGGATTTTCCGGGTGATATGGTCATCCCATCCAAAGTGATCTCTACCTCCTATTTGAACGTCTTCATTCCCTTTTCAGAACATCTGGAAGAGCGCATTTTCTTGTACAATGATTCACTTAGACCGAAAAAAGATCGTCGCGGACTTACGTCTGGCATCAACATTAATACCAATTGGAGCGATGAGATTACGAGCCTAAGTCAAAAGGACAGCATCCGAAAGGTGTACCTCAATACCTTCAACGACATGATTTCCTTTCAAATTGATACCTTGAAAATGGATGGGGATTTTATCTTGACCACAGGCATGAACAATCTTCTAGGCTTTGAGACCTTTCTTAAAATCTCTGACCTGGATGAAGGCAAACACCTTTTGCGATTAAAAAGAAAACGCAAGGAAAAGGATACTGTGGTAACCGTTACCGAAGCAGCAATCCCTTTTTGGAAATTTAAAAATTAAGGATATGGGGCAATGGCATTTGTACCTTATGGGCATCCTTTATATAGTAGCCGGTATTATGCATTTTGTGAAACCAAAAATGTACCAACGCATTATCCCCAATTATTTACCCAATGCCAAATTCTTGGTTATCCTGAGTGGAATTGCAGAAATTTTATTGGGTTTAGGGCTTTTCTTTGAGGCTGATAGAACTTGGGCCGCAGTTGGAATCATCTGCATGTTGATTGCTTTCCTGCCCGTTCATTTTTATATGTTATCAAACGAGAGGGCTGCCATGGGGCTTCCTAAATGGGTGCTGATCCTAAGAATTCCGCTGCAGTTCGGCCTTATGTATTGGGCTTACAGTTATGTTTCATTCTAACATGGCCGTACGATCCATGTGCTTTTTGAGCCAAGGTACCTGCACAAAAAACAGAAACCCGAACAATAACACTGCATATACCAACACTTTGGAAGAGGTATAGTTTTCCAGCCAACCCCAAAGTGGTTTAAAATTGGGCTCCCAGGTTAGCTTATCGAACCATCCTGTTTCATCTCCCAATCCATATTGCGAGATTACATAGACCATCAATACCGAAAAAGCCACAAATAATCCTACCAATACGGGTCTGGACATAATGGGTTTATACTGAAAGGCTTCATTTTGGGTTTGTACCTCGATCCGCTGCATTAGATTTTTGGTAAAATCCACGGATGGGGATTCCAATGGGGCATCGGCCATAAGGCGATCCACAAATTCTTCCAATTTCTTCTCTTCGTGCTTATCCATTGCTTTCTAGTATTTCACGTTCTAAACTAGTTTCCATGATACCGGCCAGTTTTTTTCTGGCCCTGAACAACTTTACTTTTATCGTATTTGCGGAAAGTTTCAAAATCTTTTCCATTTCCAAAAGATTCTTTTCTTCAAAATAGAACAAGGTAATGATCCCAGCATCCTCGGCCGGTAATTTGGCCAAACTAAGATGGATCAACTGCCTTTTTTCTTCCTGTACCATTTTGTCAAGGGCATCGTCCATATCGGCCAAACCCATTTTTCTCACTTGATCGATCTCCACATGGTCTTGGGCCCTTTTGTTCTTTTTTATGCGATCTAAGGCAGTGTTGTACGCAATCCTATAGATCCATGTGGATAATTTGGAATCTCCCTTAAAGGTAGCCAAAGCTTTATAAATTTTTATAAAAACATCCTGAGAAACCTCCTCGGCCTCTTCCCTATTGCCCAACAACCTTAATGATAAGGTAAATACCAAATCCTTGTACCTTTCTACCAAATCAGTGAAGGCCCTGGTATTGCCACGGCGTATTTCCTCTATCTGTTCTTTTTCCTTGTTGGTCAGCATTGCACATTGGACGACTAGTGTACCTCTTAGGTTACATGGAAAACAATTTTTATAAAATTATGTAACCTGAATCAAAAAAGCGTCGTCATAGGCTATGAACAAAAAAATATAAATAATCATAAAAACGAATCATCATGGGATCTGAAGTAATCATTTTACCAGTAATTTTTGGGGTCATCTTTGCCATAGCATACCTCTATTTTTCAACACGTAACAAAGAAAGGTTGGCCTTGATCGAAAAAGGGGCAGATGCAAGCATCTTTGTAAAGGGACGCCGTGAAGGAGCTGCTCCTTTTTGGAAAATTGTAATCCTGAACATTGCGCTTTTGCTTATCGGTATAGGGATTGCCATCTTTGTAGGCTCCATTATGGTCTACAATCTTGGTGTGGAAGAAGGTGTGGCCTACCCTGGAACCATCTTTACCTTGGCAGGTGTAGGACTATTGGTCGGTTTTGCAATGACCAAACGCCTTGAAAAGGAAAATTAAAAAATGATAGAACTGTCATGAAGACCACCGCCCATCGCGGTGGTTTTTTTTATCTTGGTGGTATGAAAGTCATCTCCACCAACTTAGGCCATTCCACAGAAATTATGTGGAACAATGAAAAGACCACTACCGGTATTTTCAAATATCCGGTTACGGGACCCATTTATTTGGATACAGAATCGGTTCGAAACGATACCATCGCCAACAGGAAGGTTCATGGTGGGGAGTTCAAGGCCTGCTACCTCTTTTCATCAGACCATTACCCTTATTGGCAACAAAAATATCCGGAATTGCAATGGGATTGGGGCAAGTTCGGGGAAAACCTGACCGTGGAAGGTTTGGACGAATCCCAATTGAAGATCGGCAATATTTACAAGTTGGGCTCAGCTTTGGTACAGATCAGCCAACCCAGGGAACCCTGTTTTAAATTGGGCATCCGGTTTGGAAACCAGAATATTCTTAAGGAATTTATTGATCATGGATTTCCCGGCACCTATGTCCGTGTATTGGAAAAGGGTGAAGTCAATGTGGGAGACCATTTGGAACTGGTTAAAGAATCCTCTAACCCGTTGACCATTCAACAGTTTTACCGATTTTTGTTCAACAGGGAAAAAGACCAAGAAGTATTGCAATGGGCCATCAACAATGATGCATTACCACCCGGCAAAAGGGAAGGTTTAAAAAAATGGGCATAAAAAAAGGGGGCCTCCCGGCCCCCAATGCACATAAAAATTAACTAAACAAACTATCTTACTACCATAGTTTCCTTGTAGGTACCAAATTTGTCCACTAC
>JASBTS010000003.1 GCA_030148305.1 Allomuricauda sp.
AACAGTTTTTATCTTTTTGAGTATTGTACCCCAAAACGGGATGGTAGCGGAGTGAGTAACCTTGTCATCCGTTTGAGCCACAGTGGACTCAAAGGTGCAGTTCAGACAAAATTTGATGCCAAAGGTTTTGAAGGAGGATGCCTATAAGTTTCTAAAGGAATTTACAGGAATCCTTTTTGCATAAATCCGTATCTTGGAGGTCAAATAAACTGAACAAACTATGACATTCCGAAAAAAATCTTTTCGTATTCTTTTGCTGTGCTTCCTTTTTGGCGCCGCATTCAACACTTATGCCCAACACATCAGTCCTTTGGAAGGAAGATGGGACCTGGAAATGGACTTTATGGGCAAAACTTCCCCTTCTTGGTTGGAAATCCGGCATTCGGGTACGGCAACTTTGTTGGGCCGTTTTGTATTCGCCTTTGGTAGCGCAAGACCTATTTCCGAGGTAAAAACGTATGGTGACAACAAATTCACCTTTAGTATTCCCAATCAATGGGAACCCAAGGGAAGTGATATGATCTTTCATGGGCAACTGACAGATGGAAAAATGAAAGGCACTATGATCTTTACCGATGGTACCGTAATGCATTGGACCGGTGCCAAGGCTCCCGAACTTGCCTATACCGAAAATGCGAAATGGGACAAGTCCATCAATGTTTTCAACGGAAAGGATTTAACGGGTTGGCACATAGATGGGGAAAAGAACCAATGGGTCATTAAAGATGGTGTGTTGACCAGTCCTGAGTCTGGTTCCAACTTGGTCACCGATCAAAAATTCAAGGATTTTAAATTGCATGTGGAATTCCGCTACCCAAAGGGAAGCAATAGTGGTATCTATCTTCGAGGGCGCTATGAGGTGCAGATTGTGGACAGCGAAGGCTTGGAACCGATGGATATTTATCTAGGTGGTGTTTACGGATTCTTGGAACCCAATGAAAATGCTTCCAAACCTGCTGGGGAATGGCAGACGTATGATATTATCTTAATCGGTAGAAGGGTAACCGTTACCCTGAATGGTAAAACTGTGATTTGCGATGCAACCATCCCTGGAATTACAGGTGGGGCCATAGATAGTAAGGAAGGCGAACCTGGACCTTTCATGATCCAAGGGGACCATGGTCCTATTGAATACAGAAGTTTTGTGGTGACCCCTAGAAAGGAATAATCATCAGAAACAATCAAGCATAAAAAAGCCCGATCAAATCGGGCTTTTATTTTTACTGTACTTCCACAGGTTTTATCTTGATGTTGCGCCATTTTACCTTAATGCCGCCACCGTCGTGAATTTGGAGAGCAATGGCTCCAACGCCTTCGCCAATTTTCTCATCGGTAAGGTGAACCATTTCCACTCCGTTCAACCAAGTAACGATATCCGATCCGTGTACCCTGATTTTCATGGTGTTCCACTCGCCCATTTTGAGCACTTTTTCTTTTTCAGGTTCAGGTTGGATCAACCAACCACGGCCATAGGATTCATAAATACCTCCGGTATATTTTCCAGGAGGGGCAACCTCAACTTGCCATCCACTAACAATGGTGCCTTCAAAGGTGGAGCGGATAAAAACCCCGCTGTTCCCATTGGCTTCTTGTTTGAATTCAAGGGTCAGTTCAAAATCTTTGTAAAAATCCTTGGTGGACAAATACCCATAGTCGGCTTTGGGCCCACTTTCACAAATGAGCTCGCCGTTTTCAACGTACCATTTTTCCTCCCCGTGAACAACCCATCCGTCCAAGTCCTTACCATTGAAAAGGTCCTTGGTTTCTTGGGCAGAAACCGTCTTGGTCACCAAAACGGATAAAATAGCAAATGCAATAAGTTTCTTCATTATCTAGTCAATTTGATGAAGAAAGATATACAATTCTCTTCCAAAACAGCCAAAAAAATAGGGTTTTTGGCCCAATAGTTGTTTTACAGATACAAACAACTACTGACATCCTATCAATAACTGAAGTTCAACCTCAAAAAAGAAACGCTATGGATGTTGTAAAGGAAATTATTCAGAACAGTGCCATTGGACCGCTTTCCTATGGTTACAAAAGTGCCGTACTCATACTTTTCGGACTTATCGTAAGTATTTTATTCATCATGTTGGCCCTTCTGCTGAGTCAAGGTACCAACTTGACCTTTCATTATGGCTATTAACGATAAATGAGCCCGTTTCCGGTTTCTTGGTCTTCCAAAGGTTTATTTAGGTCGATTAAGAAACCATTGATCACGGCGTGGGTCAATTTACCCTCTTTTTCCAAAAAGAAAGTCGGGTTCACACCAGGTTGAAGGTTAAACCCTTTGAGTTCGAAACCCTCACCTACCCTGTGTAGTGGCA
Organism: Allomuricauda sp.; assembly: GCA_030148305.1. Taxonomy (GTDB): domain Bacteria; phylum Bacteroidota; class Bacteroidia; order Flavobacteriales; family Flavobacteriaceae; genus Flagellimonas. The sequence goes on from JASBTS010000003.1 coordinate 2,328, forward strand.
TTTTAACGGAAAAACCTTCTTTGGGAAGTGTTCCCTTGACAAAGGCAATACCCTGAGACAATACTTTTGATGGATTGGGAACGGTTTCCATGGTCGCCACCTTTGGTGGAACAATCTTGTATCCCGTTGCGTCAAAGGTTTCATAGGCATAATAGGTACTCAAATCGCCTTGGTCACTAATGGAGCTTCGGTAATAAAAATCGTTATGTCCTTTTTTGTCGGCTTCATCTTGTATGATCCCTAAATCTAAAATATAATCCTTGCCCATAAGTTCATATGTTGCGTTGGTAATTTTTAGGTCGAACAACATACGGTCGTTCTTTGGAATCTTTTCATAATCTTCCGTTGGGATGCTCTCGTAACTTTTGGTGGCAATAGTATACAGGGCGGAAAGAATGGAAACATAATTTAATTTCCGTATTTCCTGCTTTTCCCTGTCCTCTGGATAACCGCCGGATTCAATAAGGATAAGACTTGTACCCCATTTGGCAATATTGTCGCCAAAGGCGCGTGGTTCAAAATCATCGCTATAGCGACCTACTTGTCCAGGCGCATAATTTTGAATGATCTTATCCATGAATACAATGACTTTCATGGCCTTGGCCCGAACATCATTAATATCCTTCTCATAATTATATGCCGTGGCCAAATACGAAATAGTGGCAGGTTTATCGGTACGTTCAGCATTGTAATATCTACTTTGATCATGAAGGTTAAAACCAAAGGAGGCATCCAGACTATCACGGAGTCTCTTTAAGGTCTGTCCTTCAGGGGATTGCAATCGTAATGCATCCCTATTAATGTCCACGCCCAAGGCGTTCCTTCGTTTAAATGCTTCTGCTCCATCAGGATTCAACATGGGTAAAAAATGGAGCTTTAATTTGGATAGGATCACTGCTTTCTCCTCCTTGAAATCCGGGGAGTCCAAAAAATGGAAAATATCAAAAATGGCCTGTGTCGCGGTAGGTTCATCCCCATGCATTTGTGACCAAAGGAAAATGTTCTCACTGCCCGAACCGATACTGATCAAGTTCAGGTCACGACCTTCAATGGATTCCCCTACTTTTTGCACTTTAAATTTGGGATTGGAACGTAATTGATCGATCAACGGTTTTAGATCAGTATGCTTGATACGTCTTTTCCCCAAAGATGGCTCCTTGTATTTTTCATAGGTTTCATACAATGAAGAAGTTAAGGCATCTTGAGCCGTTATGGAAAGGGATATCAGGGAGATTGCCAAAGGCAAAAGTTTCTTGATCATCATGTTATTTTGTTGGAACGGGTTTAAAATTAAACTTTTTGGTAGCCTTTCGCACTTTTTCCACGAAATCCATGCCAGGATCGGTTTTTGTGGTACGGTAGCCTTCATCCACCTCTAACCACAGGGGGTGACCTTCAAATTGGGTATATTCTTGATGGCCGATAACGTATTCAATATCGTATTTGGATGCCAAGTATTTAATCAAGAAAATGTTGGACTTCAACTGTTTTTTGGTGAGGGGAAGTCCTTCGGTTCCTCCAACATTTTCGATTCCAATGGCACAATGGTTCAATCCGATGGTATGTCGGGCCATGGTGGTTTCCGGCATCAGTCTGTAAATGGTTCCATCTTGATCCACCAAGAATTGGGAAGATACGTTGAGTCCACTTACATTGACAAGGTCTGGTCTCCAATTGGGTAAGGTGGAACTGTTAAAAGCTGCAAAGGATTTTTGTAACGAGGGAATGGCCGTCCAATGCAATACAACCATTTTAGGAATGATCTGAGTGGAATCCTTGTCCAATCCGTATCGCTGGGCCATGTATTCCTTGGTGAGTTCTATACGTTGATCATCAAAGATGATAGGGATGTCCACAATTTCTTTTTGAGTGGTGCAGGCTGCCACTGAATAGGCTAGCAAGATAGTTACCGTAAATTTTTTCATTTAATCGCGGTTAATGTAGTATCAATGGGCACGGCATAACAGATCATAATTTTTTTTCTGCCCCATTCTCTTGCCTTTTTAATGTCCTTCCCCATATAAATGTCTATTCGGTTTCGCCATTTGTAATGCATCTTGTCCAGAACATAAAAGGTATCAGGGAAAGTATCAATTTTCACCATCGTATTGTGCACCAATCCCTTTTTTATCAGATCCCTGGACACGGCAATACTTTTCATTCCTGGTTTAAGGGTGTCTCCCCAAGCGGCAATGGATGGGCTAATGCTATCCGTTTGCCAATGTACTGAATTGTAGGCCGAGGCCGTAACCTCATGCCCTATCCAATCATATTCCTTGGCAGGTTTGGCTTCCTCGTTTTTGGAGCAAGATGCTATAAGAATAAAAAGGAGTATTAGTTTCTTCAATACTGGTATCGATTTAACTTTAATGGCATATGTTCATTTCTCTAACTCGGCAAGGGAACATAGGTTTGGTCGTTTGTCATCATCGGGAAAGATTTACTGGCCCAAGCTTTTTTGGCCCACTCCAATTTTTCTTGGTCCGAAGAAACAAAATTCCAATAAATATAACGTTCCTCAGGGAATGGTTCGCCCCCGAACAATAGTAAATGGGTATTGGGTTTTAGGTTGATATTGCACGTATCCTCTACTTTGGAGACCAGAATATTTCCTTTATCCACAGTTTCCCCACAGGCTTCAATGCCACCTTCCACAATACAAATACCAATTTCCCCTTTCAATTTTCCATTCACGTTAAGGGCATACGCTTCCTTGTTGATCACTTCGACCATAAACAATGGGGAATGCACCGGTACAGGGGACTTTTTTCCGTACCCCTCACCTGCCACCAGTTTAAATTGGGTAGTGCCGTCATACCATTGTGGTAAATCTTTTCCGTCAATATGGTGAAACTCGGGATTCATGTCTTCCAGTGCCTTTGGCAAAGCCACCCAAATCTGGTATCCATGGGCCGTGAACGTGTTCCCATTTCGTAGGTCTTGCGGAGTACGCTCAGTATGGGTAACCCCTTTTCCAGCCGTCATCCAATTAACAGAACCGGGACTGATGCGCTGATGGGTTTCCAAACTATCTTCATGAATAATTTCCCCTTCCAACATGAACGTTAGTGTGGAAAGTCCCATGTGTGGATGTTGGTCCACATCCATATATTTGGAAGGTCCCAATTGGGTTGGCCCCATGTGATCAATGAAGATAAAGGGACCGATCATTCTTTTTTTTCGGAACGGAATAAGTCTTCCGACCAAAAAATCACCAATATCCCTGCTTCTTTCCTCTATGATCAATCCGATGTTGGACATGTGCTAATTGTTTATCTTTAAAAGCAGAAAGTTACAAATACATACTCTAACCATGAAACTACTTAAGCGTGTTTTACTGCTCCTAATCCTTGTCATTGGAGTGGTAGTCTACTTGAATTACCCCAAATTGAACATTATTTCGGGCTATGCGGCCAAAAATGTGGCCTCCGGGGTTTACATTGCCCATAGGTCCGCCGCATCCATGAACCAGATTGATAACAATGTCCCCTTGGTTAAATTGGCAGTTACCGAAGTAAATGAAAGTGAGCAATCCGCCTCTTCCACCGTTTATGGACTGATGAAAAGAACGGCGGTGTACCGAGACGGTTTGGGGGCCGTTCTGATCAATGACGAATATGATCCATCCAAATTGACGCTGAAACCACAGCGCAACCAACCTGTTGATACCATTCCCTACCCGTTTGGGCAGGCTGCTCCCTTGGATTCTGTTTTTGCAGAGGTGGATATGGATCAGATAAACAAAGCTTTGGCCATGGCATTCGCCAATCCGGAAACACAAAAGACACGCACTTTTTTGGTGCTGTACAAAGGGCACATTTTAGCGGAAAAATATGTGGATGGATTTGACCAGAACACCCCTGTTTTGGGATGGTCCATGACCAAGAGCGTACTGGCTACCTGTTTTGGGATATTGCAACATCAAGGTAAATTGAATATGGACTGGCCAGCACCCATTGCAGAATGGAAGGATGACGATCGGAAAAACATCACATTGGACCATCTGCTTCGCATGCAAAGCGGATTGGCTTGGGATGAAGATTATTCAGGTATCTCGGACGTAACCAGAATGTTGTTTTTGGACAGTGATATGACGCAAGCCCAAAGAGAAAAAGAAGCCATAGCCAAACCCACGGAAATTTGGAACTATTCCTCTGGCACAACAAATTTATTGTCAGGAATATTACGGCAACAGTTCCGTAGTCATCAAGAATATTTAGACTTCCCCTACGCTGCCTTGATTGATAAAATAGGCATGTATTCCATGGTAATGGAGGCCGATATTGCAGGTAATTATGTTGGTTCTTCTTATGCTTGGGCCAGTACCCGCGACTGGGCCCGATTTGGTCAATTGTATTTGAACAAAGGCAACTGGAACGGGGAACAACTCTTCGATCCTGAATGGGTAGATTATATCATCACACCTACCCTACATTCCGATGGTACGTATGGGGCCCACTTTTGGCTCAATGCGGAAGGCAAGTATCCTGATGTACCCAAAGACCTATTCTCTTGTAATGGTTACCAAGGACAATATGTGTTCATGATTCCATCCAAGGATTTGGTGGTGGTCCGCACCGGATTGGCAGAAGAACCAGAATTTGATGTGAACACCGTATTGTCGAACATCGTGAAAGCACTACCATAAAACGAGTGTATATATTAAAATTGGGGATAAACCACAACAAAAGGGTACTTCACAACAATAATTTCATTTGCCGGAACACTGGTGGTACATTTACCATGTAATTAATTAAGAAAGTAATTTTTTCATTTTCATATAGTGTTCTCGTAAAAGAGTCTTGACCCAAGTGGCAAGGCTCTTTTTGGTTTTATATGTTTTTGTTGAACACGAATTTCTCGAATGACACTAATGCCCATTCATCTTGTCATTCTGAGTGCAGCGAAGAATCTTTATTCAACAATCAATTTCCAATAAACAATGTTCCATTGTCAATTGTTGAATGGTCATTGTTAATTGAATTACGGAATCCACTTATCCTTGCCAAAGTCGGGTTTACGTTTTTCCAAAAAGGCATTCCTTCCTTCAATGGCTTCATCGGTCATGTAAGCCAAACGGGTCGCTTCCCCGGCAAACACTTGCTGACCCACCATACCATCATCGGTAAGGTTCATGGCAAATTTGAGCATTTTGATGGAAGTCGGTGACTTGGCCAAAATTTCCTGAGCCCATTGATATGCAGTATCCTCCAATTCATCGTGGGGAATTACGGCGTTCACCATCCCCATTTCAAAAGCTTCTTGCGCGGAGTAGTTACGTCCCAAAAAGAAAATTTCACGGGCCTTTTTCTGTCCCACCATTTTGGCGAGGTATGCTGAACCATATCCCCCATCAAAACTGGTCACATCGGCATCTGTCTGTTTAAAAATGGCGTGCTCTTTACTGGCTAGGGTCATATCACAGACCACATGTAGGCTGTGCCCTCCCCCAACGGCCCATCCGGGTACCACAGCAATCACTACTTTGGGCATAAAACGGATGAGGCGTTGCACCTCTAAAATATTCAAGCGATGATAACCATCTTCACCCACATAACCTTTATGTCCGCGGGCCTTTTGGTCGCCTCCACTGCAGAACGCCCATTTCCCATCCTTGGAAGAAGGTCCTTCCCCAGAAAGCAAAACCACACCAATAGAGGTATCTTCCTGCGCATCGTAAAACGCTTTGTACAGTTCGCTGGTGGTCTTTGGCCGAAATGCATTGCGCACATCCGGGCGGTTAAAGGCAATGCGGGCCACGCCATTACTTTTTTTATAGGTGATATCCTCAAATTCCATGGCAGTCTGCCAATTGGGTGATTCCATAGGTATAGTATTGTTGTACTACAAAATAACGGAAAATCTGTGTTATAGGGTTTTTGAATGGCAAGCAAAAGGTAAAGGGTTGATACAGAAATTGAAATTGTTGAAAAATGGGTGAATATGTAGTTGTTAGTTTGTTGAGGTAAAAGAATATTTGGGCGAATTTAGAGGGATATATAAGTTACACCTCAAAAGATTTTCAATGGAGGTTGTGCTTGTTGACCAACCTTGCAACCATGATAAAATTCTTCAGAAAAATCAGGCAGAACCTACTTTTTGAAAACAAGACGGGAAAGTATCTGAAATATGCCATCGGCGAAATTGTTCTTGTGGTCATTGGTATATTGATAGCCTTACAGATCAACAATTGGAACGACATCAAGAAAAATAAAATAATTGAACATCAATTGTTGACGGCTCTTTTGCAGGAATTCGAGACCAATCTTCAAATTTTGGACAGTACCCGGTTGGCAAACCAAAGAATTTATGAAACCGCGATTAAAATAGGAGATTTTACAGGGCCATCATTGCCAACATTGAATGAAAAGGACCTATCCATGCATATGGTCGGGGCATTTAAATTTGAACCGCGATTCGTCCCCAATCTTGGAACCATGAATGAAATCAATAATTCGGGAAAACTGTCCCTGATTTCCGATCAAGATTTAAGAAAGTCCATCTCAGAGTGGCTTTCCCAATTGGAATTGGTTCACAATCAAGAGAAATATGTAGTGGAAAGAAGGGACATTTGCCAGGAATATTTTATCAAGTATGCCAATTTTAGAAGGCATTTGGACATCATAGATGATGCCCTCCTCGATGCCACCCCAAGTAGATTCCCGAACAATGATTTCAACTTCTTGACCAACCCCGAATTTGAGAGTAACCTTTTTCTCTTCATCGTTGCTTCCATAAATCTGAACAGGGCTTTTTATGAACCCATGGAAAAGCAAACTGAAATTTTGATAAGAAAAATCAAACAGCAAATAGAATAGTAATGGTGAATAAATGATAATCCTTCAGTTTTTCAACTTTGTAACTATCCACAAGATCATGTCCACCATCCATCAATTCCTAAGAACTACCAATCAGTTTTTAGGGTACCTTTCCTAAATGTCACGCTTCAAAAGAATGTTGATCGTTTTAGGGATAATAATGGTTCTTGGCTTGCTTTCCTATTTGGTGCTCTCGCGTAAAATTAACCCGGATAGGTATTTTTTGCTCAAAACCGACAAGATCCCCTTTAGGGAAATCAAGATCAACGTATCTAAATATGCCATGGAATTTGAGCCACAATTCAAGAGGGGCAGCTACAAACTGGGTTTGGGCAGAAGCGTAGATATAGACAAACTTTACTGTACACTGTACCGTTCGGAATATGGATTTCAAGTTGATTCTTTTAACCAATTCATTTTAAGGGATTTAGATGCGGATAAGTTTTTTGTCTTTGGTAAAGTACTAGGCAAGGAAATGTTCGAAGAATACCGCACCATACAATATCGAATTGAAATTCCTGAGGATTATGAAGTTTTTCATCAGGAAAAGGAAGGGGTCTTCCCCTATTACCAATTTCGTTGGTCCATGACAAGTCCATCAGGAGGCGGTTTTGGGTATAGTTGGGAAGCAAATACACTACTTCGTTCCCCTAAGGGGGATTCATTACAGTTTTACAGGGGAAAGGGAGCCATTGGAAAGCAAGATAGATCGGGGATCTTCCCTAAATAATATCACGCTAAGAAATTCAACACATCTTTATTTTTTTAGGAAGTTGTTTTTGTTGAACCGATCATCGAACTTAGTTACCGTAGACCAAAAAGTATAGCCATGCCAGACCATAAGGAAGAACTGGAAGCATATCTTGCTCCCCATTACATTAACAGAAGTAATTGGCTTAGAGCTGCCGTGCTTGGTGCCAATGATGGTATTTTGTCCACTGCGAGTCTTGCCATTGGGGTGGCCACCGCCAGTGATGGCAGACCTCCTATCATTTTGGCCACTGTGGCGGGGTTGGTCGCTGGGGCCCTGTCCATGGCAGCTGGGGAATATGTGTCCGTAAGTTCCCAGACCGATATTGAACATGCCGATATTGAAAGGGAAAAGCAGGAACTGGAAGATATGCCCGAGATTGAACTGCAGCGATTGACCCAAATTTATGAAAGCCGTGGCCTGAAAAAAGAAACCGCGCTTTTGGTGGCCAAGGAACTGACCGAAAAAGATGCCTTGGGAGCACATGTTCGGGATGAATTGGGCCTGAACGAAATCAGCCATGCCAAACCGATACAGGCCGCCTTGGCATCCGGTGCGGCTTTTAGTCTGGGTGGTTTTCTTCCGCTTCTGGTCACTATATTGGCGCCTTTGCCGGCAATGGAATATTCCCTGTATGGCTTTGCACTTTTGTTCTTGATATTATTGGGTGTGGTGGCAGCCAAAACAGGGGGCTCAAAAATAATGAAGGCCATACTCCGGATAAGTTTTTGGGGAACCGTTGCCATGGGACTTACGGCTTTCGTGGGCTATTTGTTTCATGTGAATCTTGCCTGATCATGATAAAGAAAAGGAACGTCAATATTTTATCTCCAAAAGAATTTGCAAAACGGGTGGTAACCTATACGGTAGTGTCCTTGGGACTTTTGATTTTTTCCCTGGGGATTGGTATTTTGGGGTATCATTTTATTGGTGATTTGGGTTGGGTAGACAGTATTTACAATGCGTCCATGATCTTGACAGGTATGGGCCCCATTGATGAAATGAAAACAGACGCCGCCAAACTTTTCGCATCGGTCTATGCCTTGTTCAGTGGGGTTGTATTTTTGAGTACCGTGGCCATTTTCTTTGCCCCTTTCGCACATCGGCTCATGCATTTGCTCCGGGTGGATAATTTGGATGATTAAATATGGATTGGTTTGTACCAAGTATAGGATTAAGTTAATGTTTTGATTTTTAAGATTTATCATTATTTTTAAATCCTAAACATCATCAATCATGAATACTACACTCATTTTTATCGTCGGATTTTTTCTAGGACTCTTATTGCTAAAACTAATTTTTGGCAAGAAAAAAGCCAAATGACCTTCCTGGTTTTTTTTCAAAGACAGATATAGATTTTTTATGGACAACGTTTCACCTTTCCATTTGTCCACTTGAGGCAATTTTAAAGCCACTCCGCAGATATTACAGATATCCTTTTTTGGTCAGAGTCAGATTTTTACTGACATAACGGTCAAAAAATGAACAAAAATGGACATTTGCTAAGAGCTACCCTAAGTAGTTATTCTTCCTTTGAAAATGAGGTCTGGGAAGAATTTGAACATTTTTTCATAGAAAAGAGCATCTCTAAAAACGAAATGATATGGGAAAATGGAGAGGTGTGCAAACATTTGGTCTTTATTGTCAAAGGGGCGGTTCGAAGCTTTTCCATGGCCCGTGGTAACGAGTTGACTAACAACTTCTACTTCGATTCCGATCTGTTCTACGACGATTATAGCTTTATTTCCCAAAAACCATGTTTCAGTAACTATCAGGCCTTGGAGGATACGGACCTGTTATTGATTCCCCGGAGCGCCCTGTACCTCATGTTCAATAAATATAAATCCTTTGAGAGATTGGGTAGAATCGTTGTGGAATGCCGCTATATTGAACTTTACGAGTCCATGACAAGAAAGAGCAACCAATCCGCTGGGGAAAACTATCGGTACCTTATGGAACATGCCAAAAAAGTCATTCAGCGTGTGCCCCTAAAAATGGTAGCCTCTTACCTTAACATTACCCCGGAACATTTGAGCCGGATTCGAAAATCCTACGCAAATCCAAGGGCGAAAATAGCCTAGCCCTTTTTAAAAATAGTTGATTTCACATCAAGTGTTTCTAAAAAGTGTTTGATGAGCTTTGTCCTAAACATAAAGACATTTTACATGAAAAGACAGACTTTCTTGACCATAGCTTCAATGATTGCCCTCTTGGTCGGGGTGATGGCCACTTTTTTTCCATCCCTATTGCTGGTGAGCAAAGGGGTGTTTCCGGGGGATGGAGTCAAGGTCTGGATGACCGAAGTGGGGATATTGCTTATTGTGTTGGGAGTCATTAATTTCTTGATTCGAAAACACCCGTCCTCCCCTACTTTGTTTGTGTTGTTCTTGGGCAATGTCCTTATTCAATTGGGACTGTTGGCGGTTGAGATCTTGGCCTTTGCAAAAGGCACCATTACCGAGATTTCAGGGATTATCCCTAATAGTATTGTCCATGTGGTGTTGTCCATGGGATTCACGTATTATATTTTTAGAATGGTCCCCAATGAGAATCCACAAGGTGTAAGTTTAAAGGGCTATCACTGACCCAGTCCATGGAAACTTTGCCCGACCGGTGAAGGAGGCCCAAAAGTATTAATATTGATTTGATGAAGAAAAAATTATCGGTTCTCGCTTTCCTTTTCATTTTGATGCATGGGAAAGCACAGTTTTCAGTTTGTGAAGATTACAACAATACACCCGAATTGCAAAGTTCGCTTTGCGTTACGCTCAATGTGCCATTGGCATATGGAACGGATATGGATGAAACCATTGAACTGTTCGTACGAAAGTTCCCGGCGCAAAAAGAGAGAAAAGGTTCTATTTGGTTGGTGGCTGGCGGTCCCGGGGAATCGGGTGCCAGCCTTTACCCACTCGTGTATCAGTTTGCGGAATTGTTTCCCGATCTTGACATTTTTGTACCTGATCACAGGGGAACAGGACTCTCTGGAAAAATCTGCCCAAAAGAAGAATCGGTTGAATCTGTTGGTGGAATTGCACTGGTTGGCGAGGAATGGGGATCATGTTTTGGATACATGTTCAGTGATCAAGAGTATGTGAAGGCATTTTCCATAACCAACGCTGCCAAAGACTTGGATTACTTGATCAATGAATTAAGTGGTGAAGGCAAGCGTTATGTTTATGGGGTTTCGTATGGCACACAATTGGTGCTACGTTTATTGCAATTGGGTCCTTTGGAACTCGATGGGGTATTCTTGGATTCCCTTGTTCCTCTTCAAGATGACATGGAATATGATTTGAGCCATCGTTCGTTTGTGACTCATAGTGTTGGGCAAGAAGTATTGGAGTATTACGATAGAAAAGCTGAAAAGGACACCCCTTCCCTATCCGAACAGTTAAAAACGATCATGAATCGATCCAAAGCAGATGACGCTTTTGCCCAAAACCTGCCAAAGCAGGACATATCGATTTTGCTTGGGATGATGCTGGACTTACCAACCGTCAGAAGAAAAATTCCAGAAATCATACGATCACTTTCTAAAGATGATGTTGGCCCGTTGAACAGTGCCATAGCAGAAATCACAACATTTTATAGGGATTATGGGGAAAAGTATAGTACTTCTACCAATTCCATCCCTCTTGCCCAAGTGATCACTGCCTCTGAGAATAATCCAAGACCTCAATTAAAAAAGGGTGAAGTGGTAGAAGAATCCAAAGGCCTGATTTTTACGAGTCCTTTGCCTAAGTTGATAGCTGAAAACACAATGCCTACCTATGAACACGACTCCTATTTTGCAGGTGTTCCCAAGAAAATGCCTCCAACGTTGATCATTCATGGTTCCTTGGATTCCAAAACTCATTGGGAAGGAGCCAAAAGACACATAGAAAAATTATCGGACAAAGGTTCCATTGAGTTTGTAACCGTAAGGAATGCCCCCCATTTTATTGCTTTGTTTGCTCCAGATGCCTTTAAGGAAGCGGTGATCGGTTTTTTAGAAGGGAAATCCATAGCAGGCAACGAAGTTGAAGATAACAATGTCGCACTGGATTGATTTTGCAACTATATGCTCGGGGGTATCTCCGTAAATTTACGTATCAAAAATTTATGATTATGGAGAGCGATTGGCTTAAAAAATGGGACACAAGATTTGGAAAAGAGGAATATGCCTATGGCACCCGACCCAATGAATATCTAAAGGAAAAATTAGTAGGACTTACCCCAGGAAATATTCTTTTCCCTGCCGAAGGAGAAGGACGCAATGCGGTATATGCGGCAAAATTGGGCTGGAAAGTCTTCGCGTTCGATATCAGTGTGGAGGGACAAAAGAAAGCCCTGAAACTTGCGGAAAAGAACCAAGTTTCCATCGACTATCAAATTGGGGAGCTGGAATCCTTGGGCTATCAAGAAGGGCAATTTGATACCATTGCTTTGATCTATGCCCATTTTCCGCCACAGATAAGATTGGGATACCATGAATTGCTCTCCACCTATTTAAAAAGAGGAGGTTTTATCATTTTTGAAGCTTTCAGCAAGACCCATGTGGAGTATCAACGCAAAAATGAGAAAGTGGGAGGACCAAAGGATTTGGGTTCTTTGTTTTCCACCGAAGAGATTCTTTCCGAATTTGAGGGGTATGAGATTTTGGAACTCAAGGAAACCGAAATTGAACTCAACGAGGGGTATGGACACGTAGGCCTAGGTTCTGTAGTTCGGTTTTTGGGAAGAAAGAAATGATTTGAAAATACAGGAACGCCCACACCGCATTGTTTCACAGCTTTCCCTAATCAGGGATTTACTTTTTGCGTCAACATTTTTAGGATTTGAATCAAGCTGCCCCGTTCTCCTCTTCTAATTTCGTCACAGATTTAAACCCTAAATTTTTAACGTGATGAAAAAAAGTATTTTAATAATAGCAATTCTATTTATCGGGGCGACCAGTTTTGCCCAGAATTCCAACAATGTGCAATTGGGTGTTAGAGGAGGTGCCAATTTTGCAACCGTGGCCGGCGATGATTATGACAGCCCAGATTCTAGAACCTCCTTCTATTTAGGTTTGTTGGCCGAGGCACCTTTGTCCGATCATGTGTCGCTGCAGCCCGAGGTGTATTATTCTGGTCAGGGATTTGATGTAAACGATGCACAATTTCGGGTGGACTATATTCAAGTACCCCTGTTGTTAAAGTTTTACATTGCCGATGGCCTGAATATCCAGGCCGGACCACAGTTTGGTTTTAAGGTAAACGAGGAATTTGATTTTGATCCCGATCAAGATTCTGTGACTTTTGATACCAATTCCGTGAACGATTTTGATTTTCAAGGGGCAGCTGGAGTTGAGTACAAATTTCCATCTGGGTTCTTCATACAGGGAAGGTATTCCTATGGCTTCTCGGAAATGGTAGAGGATTTGGATGTCCATAACTCCGTATTTTCTGCAGGACTTGGATTTATGTTCTAAAGAAATCACTTCAGCAGCAATAAAAGAGCTCCATCAACTAAAATTGATGGAGTTTTTTTGTTTTTATAAATTGGGATGAGGTTTTTCACTTCAATTTAGGTATTGTGATAATATAGTCCTAAGTTCATGGTTGTATTCGTGTTTTGAATTGAAATATGCTTCAAACTGTTGATTTTACTGGCATTGACATAAAGGTGACATCCAAATGTCGTGGTCTTGACAAGGTTCCCGAGATACATTTGTCCTAGAATCAAAACAAAAAAGTCATGAACAACACATCAATTGGAGAGCGTCTTAAGTATCAGAGGAAAATCAAAGGGTATTCCCAAGAAGAGCTTTCCGGACGGACCAATGTCACCGTACGCACCATTCAACGCATCGAGAACGAAGAAGTTTCCCCCCATCTGAACACGGTTAAACTTTTGGCCGCCGCTTTGGAAGTCGAGGTTAGCGATTTACTGCCTTTGGATGACCCAAGGGAAGAGACCCTGAAGAAAAAATGGTTACTGCTTATTCATGCTACTCCCCTTTTGGGCATTTTTATTCCATTATTGAACGTGCTGGCACCCCTTTTTCTTTGGATACACAAAAAGGATGACAACCCTATCTATAATGAGCACGGCATTAAGGTGATCAACTTTCAAATTACGGCATTGCTTTTGGCGGTATTATCTTTTGTTAGTTTAATGACTATAGGAGGGTTTGGGTTCATTTTCTTCATATCCATTGTGCCCATTTGTGTAGGTATTGTCATATTCAACATTATTTATGTGTTAAAGAAAGACAAGTGTTATTATCCGTTGTCCATTCCCTTTCTGAGTTTGAAGAAAAAAAGCGCTACTAAGGTGCTGGGTATCATCATTGGTGTTTCAATTTTATCTAGTTGTACTGGACCAAAAATGGAAACCATTGAAAGGTTGGATGGTTCTTTGATCACGAAGGACTCCCTCAACCATAAAATTGACCAATTGATGGCAGATGCCAAGATAACCGGAATGGTCATTTCCATTTTTAACGACAATGAACCTGTTTATCATAAAACCTTCGGATATAAGGATTTTCCAAAAAAATATCCTTTGACAGATTCTACCAACATCTATGGTGCTTCGTTCAGTAAAGCTGTTTTTGGGGTCTTGGTAATGAAGTTGGTTGAGGATAAAGTCATCGATTTGGACACTCCTTTGGAATCCTATCTGCCCAAAAAATTGTATGAATATGAACCCCAAACCCGGTGGCACGATGATTTTTCCAGTTTGAAGGAAGACTCACTTTATCATAAAATCACGGCCAGGATGTGCTTGGACCACACCACAGGATTTTTAAACAGTCGTTGGTTTGAACCCGATTACAAACTGAGGGTCCATGGTACCCCTGGCACTCAATTTGGTTATAGCGGTGAAGGGTTTATTTATCTGCAGGTGGTCTTGGAA
>JASBTS010000014.1 GCA_030148305.1 Allomuricauda sp.
CAGTTTGGGCACCTTCCAATTCAAATGGGTTGGCACCGTAATCGGTATTTTGTTGATTATTTTTATTGTCTTTCTTTTTTGCCCCTCCTTTTTGTAACATTTCACTGTTGAGGGAGAACCCTGTGTTCAATCGGGCAGACGTCAATCGGGCCAAACCGCCACCATTGTTAATATTCAAGGTATTGATCCTTCTTCCTGTATTATCAATGGCATAAGGGTCAAAAGTAGCCGCAAAGTTAATGGGCACGTTTTTGATGATTTCCGTTGCACCACTCATGCTAATAGGACTCAATTTAAGGGAATCAGCTTCAAAATTATAGCTTGTTGAAAATGTTAGGTTGCTGAGGATACTTATTTTCTTGGGCTCCGTTGCCGTGGAATCCTTGTCGCGCACCTTGGCCTCCAAAGTATTTTGTAAGGAGAAGCTAACAGAACTTCCCTTGCTCAAAGAAGGAGTACCATATAAACTGGTTTGGAAAGGGGTGTACTGTACTTCATCGCCATCACCATCGATATAGGAGTCGTAAAATTGCTCAAAAGAAGGTGCATAACTATAGCTGATAGACGGACGCATAACGTGGCGTAACGCTTGAATTTTCTTGTCCTCACCAAAATTCCATGTTCCATAAACCGTGGTCCCGATGCTGGTACCCAAGCTGTATCGGTTAAAGCGATCAAATCCGGGAATAGTATCCGTAACCACTTTTTCCTCTACTGCATCGTATTGTCTTCTGATGGTTTCCAAAGTCCAAATATCCTCATATGTACCACTAAGGCTCACACTAAAATATTTGGCCACTTTAAAGTTGGTGGCAATGGGCAATCGGTGACGTGCCCCGATCTTGGCCTCATCGAACATTTTACTGGTGAAGAAATCCTCTTCCGTTGTGGTGATGCTATTTTGTGCATTTACATCATACTGAAAATTGATGTTCTCAAAAGCACCCTTTTTCACTTCATCCCTTTTTACGAAGGGATAGATACGTTCCATACTTGCCTGAAACGTTGGTAGTGACATATTGATTGTTTGTGTCCTGGAGTTTTGGGTATGGCTCAGGGTTAAACTGGTGTTTACCGATGGATATTCAGGAAAAGTCTTGGAATAACTTATGGACGAGGCAAACGTGTTCGTTTGCGAATTGTTCCGGTTTACCTGGTTCAGGGAGTTGTTATAATACTGGCTACTACCCAAGTTTACAGAAGCGGAAAACCTTGAATTGGGACTGGCCTTGGTGTCCTGGGTATGTGAAATCCGAATATTGTAGTTACTGGATCTACTATAATCATCAAACCCTTTTTGGCTTTGGATCAAATTCTCATAGCTAATCCTGATGTTACCCTTGAACTTATACCTTTGGGTATACACGGATTGCCCAATGAAACCATAACTTCCGTTGGTATAATAATCCCCCGTAACACTGAGGTCCACATAATCACTGATGGGCAGATAATACCCTCCGTTCTGGACAAAATAACCCCGGTTGGGGTCGTTACCAAAGGTGGGGAAAAGGAGTCCTGGTGCCCTTCCTTGTGTCAATGGAAAATAAGCAAAGGGCAGGGCAACAGGCGTGGGAACGTCCACAATATACATGTTACTGAAACCTGCAATGATCTTTTTCTTGGGTACAAACTTAGCTTTCCTCACCCGAATGTAATAATCGGGATCCACAGTATCTTTTGATGTGGTTAGTTTGCCCTCGCTCAAAAAATAAACGGAATCGTTTTCCTTTTTGGTTACTTGGGCGTAAACTTTCATGGCATCACTGCCCAACTGACCTAAACCAGCTTGTTGTTCGGTCCTGGAATTCCAAATCAATGCTTTCTGTGTATCAAAATTAAAACGGATGGAATCGGGTCGCACCTCATTATCTCCCTGTTTAAAAAACGGTAATTGGGAATAGTTGCCCAAACTGTCCTTCATTCTACCTGCATATACCTCGTTTTTAACATAATCCATTACGATCACGCCCGCTTTCAGTTCGGTATCTTGGTAGTAGATTTCAGCTTCGTCGTGTAAGTAGATTTTGTTCTCCTTTTGGCTCATTTTCACATAATCCTTCGCCTTGTATTTGATTTTATCCAACAGCAAAGGCTGCTTTTTTGGAACCGTATCCACTTTGACTGAATCGTTCGCCTTGGTTTTATCAAAGATATTTGTAGTTAGGATAGGAGCCTGAATGGTGTCCTTTAAGGCCTTTATGGGCAAAGGTGTAATCTGGTCTTCCTGAGCGCTTAAGGTCGCATAGCCGCATAGAAGAACAAATAGGAAAACTAGAAGATGTTTATTTGGTTGCAACGTGATAAATCCTATTTTTGTGCTAGTTTGGCCCAGTTTTTGGCCTCAAACTTACATATATTTTTTGGTCTACTTATGGGAGATTACCATATTTTTAACCAATACAGGGCACTATAATCAAGCAGTTCTTATGAATAAAAGTCGGTCAGCAATTTTAGTTTTTCTTCTCTTTGTCTTCACGTTGACATCTTTTACAAAAAATAAAACCAAGGTGCCGCCGAAGGATAAATTTGTAGTTGTGCTTGATGCCGGTCATGGCGGCCATGACCCTGGAAACCTTGGTAATGGTTATCTGGAGAAGGATATTGCATTGGCCATTGTGTTGAAAGCCGGGGAAGAGTTGTCAAAAGATCCCAACATAAAGGTGGTGTATACAAGGGATGATGACACTTTTGTGGATTTGTTCGTTCGTGGACGGATTGCCAACGAGGCCAATGCCGATCTTTTTGTCTCGGTACACTGTGATTCCCATAACTCCGATGCCAATGGGGCAGGGACCTTTGTTTTGGGTTTGCATGCCAACCGACAGAACTTTGAGGTGGCCAAAAAGGAAAACTCCGTAATCTATTTAGAAGACGATTATGCCACCCGATATGCAGAATACGATATCAATTCCCCGGAATCCATAATCGGGTTGACCATCATGCAGGAAGAATTTTTGGAGCAAAGCATTCAGTTAGGGAAAAAACTGCAGGATAACTTCACAACAAGACTCAATAGAAAGGACAGAAAGGTGAAACAGGCCGGATTTATTGTGTTGCACCAAACCTTTATGCCCAGCGTGTTGATCGAAACCGGTTTTTTGACCAATAAAAGTGAAGGTAGTTATCTCAATTCCAAAAAGGGGCAGCAAGAAATGGGTAAGGCCATTGCAGATGCCGTACTGTCATATAAAGAGGAAATAGGCTCAGGGGTGGTTACCACGCCACCTTCCCAACGCATTGAAAATACAGAGGTCGCGGTAAATCTTCCGGAAGAAACCAAGAAGGAGGAAATTAAGGAAGAAATTAAAAAGGAAGTAACCCCAATAAAAGAAGAACCCAAAACTGTTCCGGTCAAAGAGGAATCCAAGGTTGTGAAGGAAGTGGCAGCTCCACCTTCAAGCATGGGAATTGAATATAAAGTACAGATTATGGCAAGTGCCAAAAACATTCCATTAAAGAGTGAAAATTTTAATGGACTGGACCAAATGACAAAGGAACCCTATAAAAATCTATTTCGGTATATGTATGGTAATGCCAATACCTATGAAGAGGCCAAAAAGCTTAAGGCTAATGCCGATGCCAAAGGCTATAGCACCTCATACATCGTTGCCTATAAAAATGGAAATAGGGTGCCATTGACCGATGCTTTGAAGTAGCCATCAGATCTGTGGCCTTCCTTGTAAAAAATATTCCTAATTTTGTTTAAACTGTAAACCGAATCTTTTGAAACTATCCAGGGAAATCAAGACCGGGATTATCGTAGTCGCTGGAATCGCGGCCTTTATCTTTGGGCTAAGCTACTTAAAATCCTCTCCGCTTTTCGATAATAATAAGACATTTTATGCCGTATACGACAATGTGGGCGGGCTGCAACCCGGCACCCAAGTGTCCATCAACGGTTACAACGTGGGCAATGTCACCAGTATCAAATTTAAGGATGGCTCAGGCAAATTGTTGGTAACGCTATCCGTGAGCAACGAATTTCAATTTTCAGAAAACAGTATCGCGGAATTGTTCGACACCGGGATCATTGGCGGTAAAGGAGTGCAGATCGTCCCCGTTTTTGATACTGCATCCATGGCCAAATCTGGCGACACTTTACAATCTAAAATTAAACCTGGTATTACCGAACTGGTTCAACAAAAATTGACCCCGTTACAAATGAAGGTCGAAGGAGCGGTTTCCAATGCGGATTCCCTTTTGATGAACTTCAATGAAATTTTGGATGATCCCACCAAAAAGGAACTGAAAGCGACAATTGTATCCTTGAACGAATTGGTGCAAGCTTTCAAAGGCAGTGCGGACAAAATGAACATATTGTTGGAGAACAATAAAATGCAATTGGATTCCTCTTTAAAAAATGTGAGCCATATTACCTCCAATTTCTCCAAACTTTCAGATTCCTTGGTCAATGCGGATTTGGGAAGTACCCTAGCCGAGTTCCAAGGTACGGTAAGCAAGCTCAATGGCATTTTGGCAAAAATCGAGCAAGGGGAAGGCTCTTTGGGCAAATTGCATAAAGATGATGCCCTGTACGATAATTTGGCAGCAGCCTCAAGGGAATTGGATCTTCTGTTGCAGGATTTCAGGTTAAACCCAAAACGCTATGTGAATGTTTCTGTTTTCGGGAAAAAACAAAAGGATTATACCCTTCCTGAAAATGATCCGGCTGAACAAAAAGAAAATCAGTAGATGGAATACGTGCCCAACATACTCTTTGCCATAGCCCTAATTGTCGGGGTGGGTTTCTTTACCCGAAATGTGAAAAAGCTATCCAGGAACATCAAATTGGGGAAAGATGTGGATGTGAGCGACAATAAGCCACAACGTTGGAAAAATATGGCACGGATTGCCTTGGGACAGACCAAAATGGTAGTGCGTCCGGTTGCTGGAATCATGCACATATTCGTTTATGTAGGGTTCATCATCATCAATTTAGAAGTGCTGGAAATCATTCTTGATGGATTATTTGGAACGCATAGACTATTTTCCTCACTAGGTTCGGTGTACAATTTTTTAATCGGTTCCTTTGAAATTTTGGCCTTCTTGGTCATTGTGGCCGTGGTGGTATTTTGGATTAGAAGGAACATCATCCGGTTGCAGCGATTCATCAAACCAGAAATGAAGGGCTGGCCCAAAAAGGACGGGAACCTGATCTTGTATATTGAATTTGTGTTGATGACCCTCTTTTTGACCATGAACGCGGCGGATTCCCAATTACAGCAAATGGGAGCGGAGCATTATGTTCAGGCAGGTTCGTTTCCCATCAGTCAATTTTTGACACCTTTAATGAGTGGCATGTCAGAATCCGGATTGATGATGGTCGAGCGAACAGCTTGGTGGTTACACATCTTGGGCATTTTGGCCTTTTTGAACTATTTGTACTACTCCAAACACCTCCATATTCTTTTGGCCTTCCCGAATACGTATTTTGGAAAAGTTAAACCAAAAGGACAGCTAGACAATTTGCAATCCGTGACCAATGAGGTGAAGTTGATGATGGATCCCAATACGGACCCCTTTGCAGCACCTGCAACCACAGATGCTGTAGCAGTACCAGAGAAATTTGGGGCCTCGGACGTGATGGATCTGAACTGGGTACAATTGATGAATGCTTATACCTGTACCGAATGTGGTCGTTGCACCTCGGAATGTCCTGCCAACCAGACTGGTAAAAAATTGTCCCCCAGAAAGATCATGATGGATACACGTGATCGTTTGGAGGAAGTTGGCAAGAACATGGATGCCAACAAAGGAGAATTCAAGTCTGATGGCAAACAATTGTTGGACGACTACATTAGTAGGGAAGAGCTTTGGGCGTGTACCACATGCAACGCTTGTGTTCAGGCATGTCCGGTGAGCATTGATCCTTTATCCATCATTGTGGAAATGCGCAGATATTTGGTCATGGAACAGTCCGCAGCTCCAATGGAATTGAACAATATGATGTCCAACATTGAGAACAACGGAGCGCCTTGGCCGTATAACCAAATGGACCGCTTAAACTGGGTAAACGAATAAATCGAGCACTATGGGTGAACAATTGAGGGTGAAAACCATGCAGGAGTTTATGGCCGAAGGCAAACAACCGGAAATTTTGTTTTGGGTAGGTTCTGCAGGAAGTTATGACGATAGGGCCAAAAAAATATCCAGAGCTTTCGTAAAGTTGTTGAATAAAGCCAATGTTGACTTTGCTGTGTTGGGTCAGGAAGAGAGTTCTACGGGCGATGTGGCCAAAAGGGCGGGTAATGAGTTTTTGTTCCAAATGCAGGCCATGATGAACATTGAACTGCTGAATGGCTATGAAATTAAAAGGATCGTGACGTGCGATCCCCATTCCTTCAATACCCTGAAAAATGAATATCCAGGTCTTGGTGGCACCTATGATGTTTTGCACCATACTCAATATTTGAAAGAACTTTTAGATCAGGGCCGTCTGACCTTACAAGGGGAAACATACAAAGGTAAGCGCATTACTTTTCACGATCCCTGTTATTTGGGTCGTGCCAATGCGGTATATGAGGCACCAAGAGAGATCTTGGCCAAAACCAATGCCAATTTGGTAGAAATGAAGCGCCATAAAACTACAGCTTTATGCTGTGGTGCCGGAGGGGCACAAATGTTCAAGGAACCCGAAAAAGGAGATATGGACATCAATGTTTTACGAACAAAAGACGCTTTGGAAACCAACCCTAACATCATTGCAACAGGTTGCCCCTATTGCAATACCATGATGACGGATGGTATCAAGGCACATGAAAAAGAAGACAGCGTTACGGTTTTGGACGTAGCCGAACTATTAGCAAACTCCATTTGATATGTTGGTAGATTTTAACGAATTGCCCGATCATTCCCGAATTTGGATCTATCAATCCAACAGAAGTTTTACGGAATCCGAATTACAGGAAATAGAGCAAAGCATGTCGGAATTTTTAAAGCAGTGGACCGCTCATGGTAGTGATCTACATGCCGGTTTCGAGATCAAATACAATCGTTTCATAGTTGTTGGGTTAGACCAGACGAATGCCAGTGCTTCAGGTTGCTCC
Organism: Allomuricauda sp.; assembly: GCA_030148305.1. Lineage (GTDB taxonomy): Bacteria > Bacteroidota > Bacteroidia > Flavobacteriales > Flavobacteriaceae > Flagellimonas. Next base: position 7,047 of record JASBTS010000014.1, read on the forward strand.
ATTGATGCCTCCGTACATTTTATTCAAATGTTGGAAAAGAAATTTCAGGTGGAACTTATGGACAGGATGAACGTATCCTTCAAGCAAGGGGAATTTATCGCATACAAGCCTTTGATGGATTTTAAGAAAATGGCCAAGGCCAAGGCCGTATCCGCCAACACCATCGTTTTTAACAATTTGGTGGCCACTAAACAGGAATATCTTGAAAATTGGGAAGTGCCTGCCAGTGAAAGTTGGCATTCCAGATTTGTTTAAGGAGTTCTTAAATTATCTTAATTTCTGTGCATTCTTCGACCAAATGCAATATTTTTATCAGCAATAAGTTCATGTCTTAGACAAGGTATTTATGCGGATAAACCTCTATTTTTTCCTATTTATATTCATTAGTTTTTATTCTTTTGGCCAAATAGATCCATTGGTCACCAAGGATTCCTTGGCCCAGCAGACCTGGGTGGAAGACCAATACAATTCCATGTCCTTGCAAGAAAAAGTGGGACAATTGTTCATGGTCAGTATTGCCTCCAATCAGGATAAGGCTTCAACAGATAAAATAAAGAGTCTAGTACAGAAAGAAGGTATCGGTGGGGTGATATTCTCAAGTGG
>JASBTS010000019.1 GCA_030148305.1 Allomuricauda sp.
CACAAAGCTTTGATCGAAGCGGATATCGAAGAACAGAAAAAAGAGATCATCGGTCAGTTGGAAAAAGGCCAAGTGTTGGAAGGTGTTGTGAAAAACATCACTTCTTACGGAGTCTTTATCGACCTAGGAGGTGTGGATGGTTTGATCCACATTACCGACCTTTCTTGGAGCAGGATCAACCACCCCAACGAGGTTGTTGAACTTGACCAGAAATTGAACGTGGTAATCCTTGACTTCGATGATAACAAATCTAGGATCCAATTGGGTCTTAAGCAGTTGGAGAAACACCCATGGGATGCCCTTGGGGATGAGATCAAAGTAGGAGACAAGGTAAAAGGTAAAGTAGTGGTTATTGCCGATTACGGTGCGTTTATCGAAGTAGCTGACGGTGTTGAAGGTTTGATCCACGTTTCTGAAATGTCTTGGTCTACCCACTTGAGGTCTGCACAGGATTTCGTGAACGTAGGCGATGAGGTAGAGGCAGTGGTATTGACCTTGGACAGGGAAGAACGCAAAATGTCTTTGGGCATCAAGCAATTAACTCCAGATCCATGGACCGACATCACTTCCAAGTACCCTGTAGGTTCCAAGCACAAAGGAATCGTAAGGAACTTTACCAACTTTGGTGTATTCGTAGAGTTGGAAGAAGGAATCGACGGTTTGATCTACATTTCTGACCTTTCTTGGACCAAGAAGATCAAGCACCCATCAGAGTTTGTTGCCGTAGGCGATACTTTGGAGGTTGAAGTGTTGGAATTGGACGTTGAAGGACGTAAGTTGAGCTTGGGTCATAAACAGACCACAGCCAACCCATGGGATAAATATTCCGAGGATTTCGGCGAAGGTACCGTTCACACTGCTTCTATCGCTGAGGTGGTTGACAAAGGTGCTACCATCAACTTTAACGAGGATATCGTTGGATTTGTTCCATCAAGACACATGGAAAAAGAAGACGGTAAGAAACTTGTAAAAGGTGAAACAGCCGAGTTCAAGATCATCGAGTTCAACAAAGATTTCAAACGTGTTGTGGCCAGCCACACCGCTATCTTTAGGGAGCAAGAAGAGAAGAACGTGAAAGCTGCAAAAAGCAGGACTTCCACTTCTGATGAAGCTGCACCAACATTAGGTGATGCCAATGCCCAATTGCAGGCGTTGAAAGACAAAATGGAGGCAGCTGCCAAAAAGAAATAATCACATTTCTTATATAAAAGAAGCCCCGCTGGAAACAGTCGGGGCTTTTTGATTTTTGAGATAGGACTACGTGTGAAATAACAATATTATTCTTGAACACATTCTCCCTCTACATAAACTCCGCATTCAAATCCACGACATCCATTTGTATTATAACTGCATTCCAATGGACAAGCATTAGGAAGAGTACTAATACTTTGTCTGCAATAAATTGTTTGACTGTTCACCTCGATATTTGAAAAATCAATGTAGGTATACGTTTCATTTTGAATATCAGATTCATTGATTTTTAATAATTTAATAATCGGTTCTCCGTCTTTTTTTGCAAATGCGATATAATAGTAGCCTGCTTCTTCATTTTTTTGTGCATGAACATAGTCAACTTCGTCAAATAAAGGAGAGAAATTCTTTTCCAATAGCGAATTGAGTGATTCATTTTCAATCGTTGTCAAATATTCACTTTCGAAAAACGTAATCAATTCATCAGATAAATAACTAGGATACTCTTTTTTAGGATTCTCAAAACTAAGGACCAAAAATCCAATAGCCACTGCACATAAAACTAAAACTGCTTTTTTCATAATTAATGATTTAAATGGTTATCCCTAAATATATAAAAGATTACAATAAAAAAAGAAAAAGATTACAAAACTATTTAAAAATTAACATTGGATTTCCATTGCACCTGTCTTGATAAATCTTTCATTTTAAATTAATACTTTTACAGAATCTGTTTCGGTCACATCTTCTATGAGCCAAAAAGTACTGCTTACTTCCAAAGAGATCAACATCATACTGCACCGGCTGGCCTGTCAGCTCTTGGAAAACCATCTCGATTTTAAGGATACCGCACTGGTGGGCATTCAGCCTAGGGGCGTTTTTTTGGCCGAAAGATTGGCCAAGATCCTGAAAACGGAATATAAAGTGAAGGACATTGCCCTCGGTTTTTTGGATATTACCTTTTTTAGGGATGACTTTGGACGAGGGGAAATCCTAAAAGCGAACACCACCAAAATGGATTTTCTGGTAGAGGACAAAAAAGTGGTCTTCATTGATGATGTGCTCTACACGGGGAGAAGTATTCGGGCGGCCCTTACAGCCATCCAGTCCTTCGGAAGGCCCAAGAGCATTGAATTGTTGACCCTGATCGATAGAAGATTTAGCAGGCATTTACCCATTCAGCCCAATTATCGTGGCAGGCAGGTAGATGCCATCAATAAGGAGAAAGTAAAGGTGATGTGGGAAGAAAATGACGGGGAGGATATTGTTTATTTAGTTAGCAAATAGAAGAAAATGAGCGAATTGAGCGTAAACCACTTGTTGGGAATCAAATATCTGAACAAAAAGGATATACAGCTCATTTTTGAAACCGCCGACCATTTTAAGGAGGTTATCAATAGATCGATTAAAAAGGTTCCCACCCTTAGGGATATCACCATAGCCAACATCTTTTTCGAGAACAGTACCCGAACCAGACTTTCCTTCGAGCTGGCCGAAAAACGCTTGTCCGCCGATGTAGTCAACTTCTCGGCAGCCCAGTCTTCTGTGAAAAAGGGGGAGACCTTGATCGATACGGTAAACAACATCTTGTCCATGAAGGTGGATATGGTAGTGATGCGGCACCCCAACCCAGGAGCGGGCATTTTCTTGTCCAAACATGTAAAAGCTTCCATTGTCAATGCAGGGGATGGGGCTCATGAACACCCGACTCAAGCGTTGCTGGATTCCTTTTCCATTAGGGAAAAGCTCGGGGAAGTCGGAGGTAAAAACATTGTAATCGTTGGGGATATCCTGCATTCCAGGGTAGCGCTTTCCAATATATTCGCCCTAAAATTACAAGGGGCCAACGTAAAAGTTTGTGGGCCTAAAACATTAATTCCCAAACATATAACATCTTTGGGTGTAGAAGTGGAAACCGATTTGCGCAAAGCATTGGAATGGTGCGATGTGGCCAATATGCTTCGCGTTCAGAACGAGCGCATGGACATTAGTTACTTTCCCTCCACCCGAGAATATACCCAGCAGTTCGGGGTAAATAAGCAGCTGTTGGACAGCTTGGACAAACAGATTGTGATCATGCACCCGGGGCCTATCAACCGTGGCGTGGAGATTACAAGTGATGTGGCGGATTCCGATCAATCCATCATCCTACACCAAGTGGAAAATGGGGTGGCGGTCCGTATGGCAGTACTCTATTTATTGGCATCAAAAATTAAGTAAGATGATTTTCGACAAAGATGGAACCACAACCATTGTTTTCCAGGAGAAGACTTCACTCTCGACCTTCATGGAAAACCTGAACAATGCTTACCCCAAGTTGAAACACGATCATATTGTTGTCAACCTTTTTTCTTTCAACAAGATCTCGGCCAACGATATCTTGGAATTCTTGGATTTATCCAATGTGCACAAACACTCCGGAAAATCATTCGTATTGGTTACGGATAAGGTATCCTATGACGATATTCCGGATGAAATAAGTGTGGTTCCCACTTTACAGGAAGCCAAAGACCTTATCGAAATGGAAGAAATTGAACGAGACTTGGGGATATGAGGTTAACCATTCTAGGCTGCTATTCGGCAACACCGAGAACGTTTACCAATCCTACATCCCAGGTGCTCGAGATCCAGAACCATTTATTTTTAATTGATTGCGGCGAAGGAACACAAGTACAATTGAGAAAGTACAAAGTGAAATTTTCGCGCATCAACCACATTTTCATTTCCCATTTGCACGGCGATCATTTCTTTGGTTTACCAGGACTTATCTCTACATTTAGATTACTCGGAAGGGAAAAGGAACTCCATGTTTATGGTCCAAAAGGTATTAAGGAGGCAGTGACCCTTTTCCTGAAATTGGGTGATTCCTGGACGAACTACCCTCTAATTTTTCATGAGTTGGAATCGAAGGAATCGGAACTGATCATGGAAGATAGCAAAGTTTCCGTCCAGACCATTCCTTTGGAACACCGAGTGTATACCAATGGTTTTTTGTTCAAGGAGAAAGAATCCCCACGAACATTGGATGTAGAGGCGGCCCAACGTTATGGTGTGGACCGGAGCCAATTCAACAATATTAAAAAGGGGTCCGATGCCATGGATAAAAATGGGAGGTTGATCCCGAACAAAAAACTCACCCATGATCCGCCCAAGCCTAAAAGCTATGCTTTCTGTAGCGATACGGTTTATAATGAATCGGTTGTCCCATTGATCAAAGGAGTGGATGCGGTGTATCACGAATCTACCTTTTTGGAGACCGAGTCCCATCTTTGCGACCGAACCAAACATTCCACAGCCAAACAAGCTGCACAGATAGCTAAATTGGCCAAGGTTGACCTATTGATCTTGGGGCATTATTCTACCCGTTACAAATCCATTGAACTTTTTAAAGAAGAAGCGTTGACCGTATTCCCGAAAGTGGAACTTGCCGATGACGGTAAGGTTTTTGATTTTTAGGATTGGGGTGTGTGGCATTTTCAATTTGCAGCCAAACATGTCATTTGGAATAAGCGTTGCGGTGAGAAATCTAATTTTTGATGAGTAACGATAATTTGTCCTTCAAGTTTATTTGATAATCTTTTTTTATGGGATTTCTCGACTGCGCTCGAAATGACCCAGGCTTTTTCCTTTCACCCATCACCCCTTAACCCTTAACCTTTGACCCTTGACCTTAATAATAACCCACCACCGCCATTAATTGAATTATCATTTCATCCTTTGAAGAGATTCGAATTTTAACGAACTTCACATCATGCAAAAAGACCTGAGTAATTACCGGAAATCATACGAAAAAAGTGAGTTGACCGAGGATTCCATCAAAGAAAATCCATTGGAGCAATTCCAAAAATGGTTTTATGAAGTAGAAGCTTCCAATGGGGTGGACGAAGCCAATGCCATGACGGTTTCTACTATAGGTTTGGACGGATTTCCCAAGAGCAGGGTAGTGTTGATGAAAAAGTATACCCACGAAGGTTTTATCTTTTACACGAATTACAATAGTGAGAAAGGTAAGGCCATAGCTAAAAATCCTTCTGTTTGCCTATCCTTTTTTTGGCCCAATATGGAGCGTCAGGTAATCATTAAGGGCACCGCAGAAAAAGTAGCAGAGAATCTTTCGGACGGATATTTTGAATCGCGACCGGTTGGAAGTCAACTGGGAGCCATTGCATCCGATCAGAGTGAGGTCGTAGCATCTCGGGAAGTGTTGGAAAAAGCCCTGAAAGATTTGGAAAAGGCATATGAGGGCAAAGAAGTGGAACGGCCTGTACATTGGGGCGGTTATTTGGTTCGCCCGATTTCCATGGAATTTTGGCAAGGAAGACCCAATCGCCTTCACGATAGGATACGCTACACCCTTCAAGAAGATTATGATTGGAAAATAGAACGATTGGCACCATAAATCAATCCATATGAAACAGATTATTTTGATGCGGCATGGTAAATCAACCTGGGATTATGATGTTTCCGACAAGGACAGACCGCTACAGGAAAAGGGTATAAAGGATGCCAGTGTGGTTTCCAATACCTTCCGGATGCATGCCCCAAAGTTGGATTTTGCCTTTTCCAGTCCGGCAATTCGGGCTCTTCATACCAGTATGATCTTTGTTCGAAATCTCAACTTGGACCTTGCCCAATTCAGAGTAGAGAAATCCCTTTACGATTTCTCTGGGGATGGTGTCCAGCAGTTTATTACCAATTTGGACAATAATTTAAATACCGTGGCCATTTTTGGACACAATTATGCCTTTACTTCGCTTGCAAATAGCTGGGGAGATCAGTATATTGAAAACGTTCCTACAGCAGGGCTGGTCCATATAACTTTTGATGTGGATGAATGGTCGCGGATCTCAAAGGGCACCACTAAACAAATGGTCTTTCCAAAACACTTGAATAAATAAATGATCAAGACAAAAAATGAATATATAAATCGGGAAATCAGTTGGTTGCATTTCAATGCCCGAGTACTTCAAGAGAGTAACGACAAAAAGGTACCACTGATAGACCGACTTCGGTTTTTAGGAATTTTCAGTAACAACCTCGATGAATTCTTCAAGGTTCGCTATGCCACTGTAAAACGTATTGTGGAAGCGGGTAAAACCGGAAAGAGCGTGTTGGGTGGTGAAAGGGCAAAGGACCTTTTGGAAGAAATCACCAAGATCGTGATTGCCCAGCAGGCAAGAAGCTTGGAAATTTTCAAGGCCATCGAGAAGGAATTGCGACAGGAAAATATTTTTATCATCAACGAAAGGGAGGTAACCGAAAGCCAGGCCGAATTTATTAGGGATTACTTTTTCAAAAAGGTGAACCAGGAGTTGATGACTATTATCCTGAACGATTTGAATGAGTTTCCACTTCTGAAGGACACCGCTGCCTACTTAGCAGTGAAAATTGTGATGAAAAATGGGTCTGGGGCCGGTAAACACAACCGTTACGCCCTTATTGAAATCCCAAAAGGCATTGACAGATTTATAGTACTTCCAAAAGAGGGAGACAAGGATTATATCATCATGTTGGATGATTTGATACGGTTCTGTTTGGACAATGTATTTACCATGTTCGAGTTCGAATCCATTTCGGCCCATATGATCAAGATTACTAGGGACGCCGAGTTGGATATCGACAACGACCTGAGTAAGAGTTTTATAGAAAAGATTTCCACCAGTGTGGAGCATCGTAAGATCAGTGATCCCGTTCGGTTTGTGTACGATAAGAAAATTGATAAGGATACCCTACAGTTCCTAAAGGAAAAAATGGATATCATGGGTACCGATAGTGTCATTCCCGGTGGTCGTTACCACAATAGAAGGGATTACATGGGATTCCCAAGTTTGGGAAGACATGACCTCATGTATGAAAAAATTGACCCGCTGCCAGTAAAGGGCTTGAGCATGAAAGGAAGTCTTTTGGACATGATCGCCCATAAAGATTATATGATCTACGCACCGTACCATACGTTCAGTTACGTGACTAAATTTTTGCGTGAGGTTGCACTTGACCCGAAAGTCCGTACGATAAAAATCACTATTTACCGTTTGGCAAGCGATAGCCAGATTGCATCCGCTTTGATCAATGCAGTGAAGAATGGCAAACAGGTAACGGTACAGATTGAACTTCAGGCAAGGTTTGATGAGCAGAACAACATTGAATATGCCAACTACCTACAGGCCGAAGGGGTAAATTTGATTTTTGGGGTACCAGGATTAAAGGTCCACAGTAAAATCTGTATGGTGGAACGCGAGGAAGCTGGTGAGTTAAAGCGTTATGGATTCATCAGTACAGGTAATTTTAACGAATCCACGGCGAAAATCTATACCGATTATACTCTTTTTACTGCTCACGAAGGTATTTTGAAGGACATGAGCAAGGTGTTCGAATTCTTCGAAACCAATTATAAGATCAATAAGTATAAGCATTTGGTGGTGTCACCGCATTACACCAAGTCTACCTTTATTAAATTGATTGATAGGGAAATAGCCAATGCCAAGCATGGTAAGGAAGCCTATATCAAAATAAAGATGAACAGCCTTACTTCCTATCAAATGGTAGACAAGTTGTACGAAGCCAGTAGGGCGGGAGTGAAGATCCAAATGATCGTGAGGGGTATCTGTTGCTTGATTCCCGGTGTTGAAGGAATGAGCGAAAATATTCAGGCCATTAGCATTGTGGACAAGTTTTTGGAGCACCCACGATTGTTCGTGTTCGGGAATGGGGGCGACCCAAAAATCTATATTTCATCAGCAGATTGGATGACCCGTAACCTCGATTTTAGGGTAGAAGTAGGATGCCCGATCTATGATCCGGATATCCGTCAGGAGCTTTTGGATACTTTTGATATTTCGTGGAGGGACAACCTCAAGGCTCGGGTTTTTTCTGCAAAACAGGATAATGCCTATAGAAAACGCACAGCTGGTGAAACTGAACTAAGGTCTCAGTTTGAGATGTATTATTACTATCAAAGCAAATTGGAATCCTAATACCGCACTATTTGGTCATACGAAAATTTGCAGCCATTGATATTGGTTCGAACGCCATCAGGCTGCTCATCAACAACGTGATAGAACAAAAGGGTAAACCTACCATCTTCAAGAAGAGCGAGTTGGTTCGGGTGCCCGTGCGTTTAGGTGAGGATGCCTTCATCCGTGGCGAAATTTCCCCGAAAAGTGAGTCGCGATTGGTGAAGACCATGAAATCTTTCGATTATTTGATGCAGGTGTACGGCATTGAAAAATTTATGATCTGCGCCACTTCCGCTTTGCGTGAAGCCAAGAATGGCAGTGATGTGGTTCAAAGGGTCATCAAGGAGACTGGAATGCCCATTGAGGTAATCGATGGAAAAAAAGAAGCCATGATTATTGCTTCAACCGATCTTAAGGACATTATCAAAACGGATGGACATTATCTGTATGTGGATGTGGGCGGTGGTAGCACCGAGTTTACCATTTTTGAAAAAGGTACACCAAAGGTTTCCCGTTCCTTTAAAATAGGCACCGTTAGATTGTTGAACAACCTGGTTGAAGATTCGGTTTGGGAAGAAGTGAAAACGTGGATCAAGTCCAATATTCCTTTGGATGGAACAGTAGAGATCATCGGTTCAGGTGGAAACATCAACAAGTTGCATAAAATGTCAGGCAGAAAATTGGGGCAGCCCCTTTCCTATATATGGTTACATGGCCAGTATCAATTTTTGAACAATATGGCCTATGAAGATAGGGTGGCAGTGTTGGGTTTGAATCAAGATAGGGCAGATGTGATCATTCCGGCCATAAAAATATTCTTGAACGCAGCCAAATGGAGCAAGGCCAAGAAAATACACGTACCAAAAATTGGATTGGTAGATGGAATGATTAAAATGTTGTACTACCAAAAGGGTTAACCATGCATGGTTTCCTTTTTGCCCAAGTCTTTCATTAAGCTGGCCTCGTAATCCAACAGATCTTGCCATTTTTGGTCCACTTCCTCCTTATTTCCATATTTTCGGGCAAATTTGAGGAACATGGTGTAGTGGTTCGCCTCGCTGACCATTAAGTTTCGGTAAAATTCGGAAAGTTCCTCATCCTGAATTTCTTCGGATAGCAAACGAAACCGTTCGCAGCTTCTGGCCTCGATCAAAGCGGCATATAAGAGTTTGTGTACCAAGTGGGTTTCCCTACTTCCTCCTTTTGGGAAAAATTTCATCAATTCGAGTACGTATTCGTCTTTTCGTTCGCGACCTAGGACCCAACCTCTGTTTATGATTTTATCATGCACCATATTAAAATGACCCATTTCTTCACGGGCAAGGGCGGTCATTTCTTTTACCAATTCCGATTTTTCAGGGAAGCCAATAATCAGGGAAATAGCGGTACTGGCCGCTTTTTGCTCACAATAGGCATGATCGGTAAGGATTTCCTCGATATTCTTTTCTACTATGTTCACCCATCTGGGGTCTGTTGGTAACTTAAGGCCTAGCATGAATTTATTTTGAAATTTGAAAGTATAAAGATACGGGTAAGGGGTCTACCCTAAAAATCAAGGTCGAATTCTTTCCGAAGCAAATCAATTGCCGGATTTTTTTCCCGAAGTTTTTCATATTTCTCGGCAGGAGTGAAGGCAAATTTTTTGGCAACTTCCTCGTTTACCGTTATCTGAAGGGTGATGGAGTAATTATTGAGTTTTTGTTTGAGATAATCAAGCATCAGATTTTGTTCCCGCTCAATTTCCTTTTTCATGGTACCGTTGGGCAACTCGATCCAAATGACCTCTCCATTTTTAAGTTTGGGAACATCGGTCTGAAAGTTACTGGCCAATATTTTTCTCCCTTGGTTTTCCAGTTGGTGCACGAAATCATCCCAATGTTGCTGCATGCTTTCCTCTGAAAAAGGATCTTTGGGCAAGTCTTCATGTAAAACTTCTGGAGCTTTGGTGTTTTCATGCTCCTTTTTGATCTTGATGCTGGAAAGCGATAGACCGGAAACTCTTTTTTCCAAGTTGCCAATCTGTATTTTTTTGGGAGGTTGGTATTCCTTTTCGGGTTCACTGACGGTTTCAACTGGCTCCATGATTGGTTCCGCTTCCAAAACTGCTACATCAACTTGATTTTGAGTTGGTTCCGGTATGGATGTCTGTGCTGGCCTGTTGGTTTGAACCATTTTGACGCCATTGATACCAGGTTCTCTTTTTGCGAAAAAAAAGGCAGGAATTATATAATCAGAGTTTTTTTTTTCTCCATCAAAAGTGATGGACGCCAACTTCATAAGGGTGAGCTCAACGAGCAACCGTTGATTTTTGCTTCCCTTGTATTTTAGGTCGCAATCGTTTGCCATGTCGATGGCTTTCATAAGGAATTCCTTGGGAGACTTTTTGGCCTGCTCTTGATATTGTGATTTTACATCATCGCCGACTTCCAATAAGTTTAGCGTGTCTGGGTGTTGGCAAACCATCAAATCCCTAAAATGTGAGGCCAGACCAGAAATAAAATGATGTCCATCAAAACCTAATGACAAGGTGTTGTTGAAAAGTACCAAAAGCTCGGGAATGTTGTTTTCCAGAATCAGATCAGTGGCCGCAAAATAAATGTCGTAATCCAGAACATTCAGATTTTCCGTTACCGCTTTTCTAGTCAATTGTTTGCCCGAAAAACTGACTACCCTATCAAAAATGGACAAGGCATCTCGCATGGCTCCATCCGCTTTTTGGGCAATGATGTGCAAAGCACTTTCCTCTGCTTCAACCCCTTGTTGCTCTGCAATGTATTTGAGGTATTCCGAGGCATCCTTCACAGTAATCCGTTTAAAATCAAATATTTGGCAACGGGACAATATGGTAGGGATGATCTTATGTTTTTCCGTGGTGGCCAATATGAAAATGGCATGTTTCGGAGGTTCCTCCAAAGTTTTCAAAAAGGCATTAAAGGCCGATTGGGACAACATGTGCACCTCGTCAATGATGTACACTTTATATTTTCCAACCTGGGGTGGGATCCTAACCTGGTCGATCAGGTTTCGTATGTCGTCCACGGAGTTGTTGGAGGCGGCATCCAACTCAAAAATATTGAAGGCAAAATCCTCGTCCTCTCGTTCCGTGCCATCTTGGTTGATTTTTTTGGCCAAGATTCGCGCACACGTAGTCTTTCCTACTCCCCTCGGACCGCAGAATAAAAGGGCCTGTGCCAAGTGGTTGTTATCAATGGCGTTCAGCAAGGTATTGGTAATGGCCTCTTGGCCCACCACATCCTTAAACGTCTGGGGACGGTATTTTCGAGCTGATACGACAAATGGTTCCAATGGAGGAAAAATAGAGTTTTTACAAATATAAAAATAGCTGCCATCAAAGCCATTGCTCTATTACTTGGATAGCCTTTTTTTATTAACAATTGGATTACCTTTGCAGCCGAGCAGGCCACCTTATCGCTGTAATTTTGGCAACAAGATTGAAGAGGAAAGTCCGGACACCGTAGTGCAGCATAGCGGGTAACGCCCGTCCGTCGAAAGGCGAGGACAAGTGCAACAGAAAGCAAGTACAGTTCTGCTGTAGTGAAATCAGGTAAACTCTATGCGGTGAAACGCCATGTAAACCAGTGTTTAAGGGTTGCACGCCCGAGCTGGAGGGTAGGCGGTTAGAGCCTTTGGGCAACCACTGGCCTAGATAAATGATAAGGGTATACAGAATCCGGCTTATGGCCTGCTTTTTTTATTCGTCCTCTTTTTGAAAGAAACTGAAGATGCTCCCCCCGTATTTTCTTTGTTCGGAAAAATTGGGATGATTGGATAAATCAGTTTGGTCTGAATGTTCCACAACCAATAAACCATCTTCCTCAAGTAATCCCTTTTCAAAAACCAAATCTGCAATTTTCAGGAACTGGCTTTGGTCAAAGCTATAAGGTGGGTCGGCAAAGATGATATCGAATTTTTCGGGTGTTCTCTCCAAGTATTTGAAGACATCGGCCTTAACCGTACTAATGGAAAAGCGGAGTTCAGAGGCTGTTTTGGCAATGTAGTAGGTACAACCAGGGAAGCTATCTACTGCCGTTATATCCTCTACACCTCTTGAGGCAAATTCAAAACTGATGTTCCCTGTTCCTGAAAATAGGTCCAATACCTTTAAACCATCAAAATGAAAGCGGTTGTTCAAGATATTGAAGAGGCCTTCTTTGGCCATATCGGTAGTAGGCCTAACGGGCAATTTTTTTGGGGCAACCAATCTTTTGCCCTTATATTTTCCAGAGATAATCCGCATTTATAGGGAGCTTAAAATGGAAAAATCAATGCTCTCGTTCTCCAATTCTTCCAAAGGAAAAGCAGGGTTGTTAGGAACAAAGACCGATACGTTTTTGATGTATTGGTAACAAAGGTCAAAAATGGGATCGCCCTCTTCAACGACTCCAAAAAGCTTAAGCTGGATTTTTTCAAGATCCATTTGTAATTGCTCCAGACTAAACAACAAAAAGTATAAAAAGTCCTCTTTGGTCTTGTATTCAAACTGGTTGTAAAAGAGCAGTTTTTTATCGGAGACCACCATCATTTCCATTTCCTTGCCAGATACCTGAACATAACAAGTGGGCTCAGCAGTGGTTCTGCTCTGCGACATCAACGTGGAAATAAGCACTGTGCCACTATGCTTGAATTCAAACTCACCAAAAAGGTCAAAAATATAATTGTTGATGTTGGTATAGGGAATATACACATTCACCATGTCCTGATTCGGCAGTTCATCAAAGGCCACTAGGTCATTGGCCATGATCTTGGCATTGAATTTCAGGTAATTGGGTAGCTCATCCTTATTGAACAAAGGTCTAGGGACCAATCCGAACATGTTGTTCTTGTGAATGACCACTACCTCAGAAAAGTTGTTTCCGATATCCCCATGCTGGTTCAGTTTGGCCTTTAGTTCCTTGAGCATAAGGTAAGGAGTGGAAGGGGTATTAAAGGACACCTTCTCAAAGGCCAAAATTTTATTGGTAATGGTATCCAGAACACAAAAAGAAAGTCCATTCAAGCTAACCTGAATGGACAATTTTCTAAAAGTGTTATGTTCTTTTGGCTGTGCTATATCAGTTATTTTTTCTATCATAGATTGGAGGCCAGTTTCCGTTGGTGCTCACATCGGTCAAGGAACCAACTTTAATTTCATCGCCATTTACTTCCTCAACACTCTGGTGGGCTTTTTCCCTATCTACCAAATCTTTAGGCTGATCGTATAGCACTACGTCTTTTTTCACTTTGGCTTCAAAAACGGGAGCTTTATAACCGCCCTTATCAACAACGTCTGACTTAAGTTCGAATTTCTCGCCATTTTGTGCGTAAGGCACATCCATCATGGTTTTGTATCGATCGCTACCCTTAAATAGGGAATCTTTGATTTTCACCATTCCCAAGGTGTCAATGATTACGGTATCTTGCTGAAGCTCAATTCCGTATGCTTTGTCAAACTTCATGAAGGAAGAGTCTCTTTGGGTAGTAATGGTATAGCTACCGGTGTCGATAAACTTGATCAAGCTCTCAAAAGAACCTGCATATTTGCCATTAACGGTTTTGTAAGCTTCTTCGGCGTCACGAATGTCCTTTAATTTTGCAATTACATGGGAAAATCGCTCTTTTCTTACTTTATTGAATTCGATGGGGGCATTGATGGATTGATAAATTTTATAACCTAGGAAAATGCTCAAAAGTCCGAAGGCAATGACCAAAAAAGGCTTTACTTTTTGAGGTAAAAACCTGTCAATCACGAATACAAGCCCAAAGGTTACAAGGCATATTAATACAACAATAAGAATTAAGTTTAACATATCTGATACTGTCTTTCAAAGTTAATTTAGTGGTTACTGACAAATCTACAATTTTTTTTTAATCACGAAACTTTTTGCTTTAAAAAACCATGCTATCTTTAGATGCCCATGAACGACTTCACCGCACCCGGATTCTTAAAAATATTAAGGGATAAGTTTCCCCACACACCTACGGATAAGCAAGGTTTGGCCATGGAAAAATTGGCCAGGTTTGTCCTTGAGGGTGGAAAGGAAGAGGTGTTCCTGTTGAAGGGTTTTGCGGGTACGGGTAAGACCACCTTGGTGGCTACTTTGGTGAGTAGCTTATGGAAGGTGAAAATGAGCTCTGTGTTGATGGCGCCCACGGGGCGTGCGGCCAAAGTGATGTCCGTATATTCAGGGGACAAAGCCTTTACCATCCATAAAAAGATATATTTTCCCAAAAAGCAGGCTGGGGGCAACATCCAATTTGTACTGGCACCCAACAAGCACCGCAATACGGTTTTCATTGTGGACGAGGCCTCTATGATACCCGATACCCCTGCCGACTCCAAACTCTTTGAGAATGGTTCTTTGTTGGACGACCTTATGTTCTATGTCCATTCGGGGCATAACTGTAAACTGGTGCTGATTGGCGATACCGCCCAGTTGCCTCCGGTGAAACTAGAACTCAGTCCAGCCTTGGACCAAGATCGTTTGGCCCTTAATTATGACAAGGAGGTGGAATGCCTGGAATTGGACGAGGTTATGAGACAAACAGAAGATTCCGGTATCCTGTATAATGCCACTAATCTTCGGGAACAACTGCAATCCCAATTTTATGATGGTTTCCAATTTGAATTGGATTCTTATAAGGATATTGTACGCTTGATCGATGGGACCGAGATCCAAGAAGCCATCGATTCGTCCTATAGTGAAAATGGAAAAGAGGAGACGGCTATCATTGTGCGTTCCAATAAAAGGGCCAATCTCTATAATCAGAATATCAGGGAGCGAATTCTTTTTCTGGACAACCAGATTTCGGTTGGGGATTATATGATGGTGGTGAAGAACAATTATTTTTGGTTGAAGGCCACTTCCGAAGCAGGTTTCATTGCAAACGGAGATATCATCGAAATTTTAGAACTTTTCGCCATCAAGGAACTGTATGGTTTCACTTTTGCAGAAGTAAAGGTGAAAATGGTGGATTATCCTGGGCAGAAACCGTTCGAAACTGTTTTGTTGCTTGATACCATCAATGCGGAATCACCCTCGCTTTCCTATGAAGACGGCAACCGATTGTACCAGGAAGTGGTAAAGGATTACGCCCATGAAAAATCGAACTACAGAAAATTCATGGGGGTCAAGAACAACAAGTACTTTAACTCTCTGCAGGTGAAATTCTCCTATGCCATCACTTGTCATAAATCGCAGGGAGGACAGTGGAATACCGTTTTTGTGGAACAACCTTATTTACCCAACGGTGTGGATAAAGAATATTTAAGATGGCTCTACACAGCAGTAACAAGGGCTAAGAAACAACTGTACCTGATCGGATTTAAAGATGATTTTTTTCTTGATTAGGAATGCCCTAAATTAGACCTAACCATGAACATTGAACCAAGTACCATAATAAGTATTTTTCTCGGAATCGGGCTGGCGGCTTCTGCCGGTTTCAGGGTATTTTTGCCCTTGTTCGCCCTGAGTTTGGCGTCTCATTTTGGCGTTTGGGAATTGAACGACAACTGGCATTGGCTGGGTAGTTTGGCTGCGGTGATCACCTTTGGTGTGGCCACCATGGCGGAAATATTCGCGTACTTCATCCCTTGGGTGGACAATGCTTTGGATAGTTTGGCTTTGCCCTTGGCAGGAATTGCCGGGACCGCCGTTATGGTTTCGACCATTACCGATTTGGATCCCGTAGTAACCTGGTCCTTGGCCATCATAGCCGGGGGTGGAACCGCAACTGCCATAAAAGGGGCCAATGCTGCTGGAAGACTTACCTCAACCGCAACCACCGGTGGACTTGCCAATCCTATAGTTTCCACAGTAGAAACTGGTGCTGCTGTGACCGTAAGTACGGCTTCCATTTTAGTGCCGCCTATAGCTGCCATTTTGGTCATCATCATTTTGCTGTTCATTTTTACAATATATAGAAAGCTTCGGCCTAAAAAATAAAATCCAACCAATCCTACATTCAAGTGAAGATAATTTCAATGATACCCGCCCGATACCAAGCATCTCGGTTTCCAGCCAAGTTGATGCAAGACCTTGCGGGTAAACCGGTCATTGTGAGAACCTATGAGGCAGCTGTGAACACCCAACTTTTTGATGAAGTCTATGTGGTCACGGACAGCCCCACCATTGCCGAGGTAATTCAGGGGATCAATGGCAAAGTGATCATGAGCAAGAACCAACACGAAAGTGGCAGTGATCGCATTGCCGAGGCCGTGGAGGATATGGAGGTGGATATCGTGATCAATGTGCAGGGTGATGAGCCCTTTATTGATGGAGTGAGTCTGCAGAAGATCATCGATGTGTTCAAGAAGGATTCTGAGAAGGAAATTGATTTGGCATCCTTGATGACCCCGATTACAGATTGGGAAGAAATTTCCAATCCCAATACGGTAAAGGTGATTGTGGACAACCAGAACTTTGCCCTGTATTTTTCTAGGTCACCCATTCCTTATCCTAGGGACAAAGAGGTACAGGCAACCTATTATAAGCACAAAGGTATTTATGCCTTTAGAAAACGTGCTTTGATGGACTTTAAAAAACTGCCCATGCTCACTTTGGAGGCCAAAGAAAAGATAGAGGCTATCCGATTTTTGGAGTATGGAAAAAAAATTAAAATGGTAGAGACCCATGTCACCGGTATCGAAATAGATACTCCGGAAGATTTGGAACGCGCTAGAACGGTATGGAAGTAGATTTTTCGAACATAAAGGTAATTGGGTTTGATGCCGACGATACCCTTTGGGTGAACGAAACCTATTTTCGGGATACCGAGGAAAAGTTTGCCGGACTGTTGGAGGATTACGAGACCAAAAACAAGGTGGACCAGGAACTGTTCAAAATGGAAATGGCGAATCTTGAGATTTATGGGTATGGTATCAAGGGATTTATGCTTTCCATGATCGAATCGGCTTTGGACTTGTCCAATAATCAGATTTCACAAGAGACCATTTCCCAGATTTTGGAATTGGGAAAAAAAATGATTGCCCATCCAGTGGAGTTGTTGGATGGAGTTGAGGAAGTACTTTCCAAACTGGTGGATAAGTATCGGTTGATCGTCTTGACCAAGGGAGATCTTTTAGATCAGGAGCGGAAGTTGGAAAAATCCGGCTTGTCAAAGTATTTCCATCACGTGGAAGTGTTGAGCGATAAAAAGGAAACCAACTATAGCAATCTCCTAGAACATCTAAACATTGATGTAAAGGAATTTTTGATGATAGGGAACTCCCTTAAGTCGGATGTATTGCCTATCTTGAATATTGGGGCCAAGGCGGTGCATGTGCCGTTCCATACCACATGGGCCCATGAGATGGTTTCGGAAGAAGATGAATTGGTGAACAACCATTTAAAACTGAACAGCCTAAAGGATATTTTGAAGTATTTGAATAATTAATGAAGACAGAGGACAATTTGAAGAAAGTAAGCATAACCCCAAGCATAAAGACCCAGTACCGTAACTTTCCAATGGTGCCCAGGGTTATTTTTGGATCGGGATGTTTTTCGCAATTGGGCGATATTCTGTTGCCCATGCGCAAAAGCTCCGAGGCACCTTTCATTTTTTTGGTGGACGACTTCTTTGAGAATGAAACATTTGTCTCCAGGGTTCCGTTGATGTTCAATGATGAGATTATATTCATCTCGGCAGATGAAGAACCCAAAACGGCCCAGGTGGATGCCTTGGTTACCCAAATCAGGGAAAATTATACCGAGCTCCCGTCTGGAATCATCGGGATAGGTGGGGGAACCTTGTTGGATTTGGCCAAAGCAGTGGCTATCCTTTTGAACAATAAAGGATTGGCAGAGGAATATCAGGGATGGGACTTGGTGAACAAACCGGCCCTGTACCATGTGGGCATTCCAACTATTAGTGGAACAGGAGCCGAGGTTTCCCGAACCACGGTGTTGTTGGGTCCCGATAAAAAAT
>JASBTS010000017.1 GCA_030148305.1 Allomuricauda sp.
CAGTTTGAGATGATTTTTACCAAAGTGGTTTTTGAACTCCGAAACATGGTCCAGCACATAGGCAAAATCCTCCTTCAGCTCTTCCATCTGTTCCTCCAATCCCACATAGCGGATCTTGGGCACTGTGGTCTCCATATCCAAAAGCTCGGGGTTGGTAGGAGTGATTATCTCGGTTAGCTGCTTTTCATAAAACTCAAAGTCCCCTTCCCATTCTTCATCACCTTCATGTTCCAACTCTTGTTGAAAGAGGGCCTGAATCATACTTACTGTGGGCAGGGTCTGTTCCTTTTCGATACTTCGCATAATGGCCACCATGGAGTTGAAACGTCTTTTGATCAAATATTTCAAGCTAGCTATGGTTTCGTGCATTCGTTCGTCCGGTGAGATTCCATTGTGATCAAAAAACTCCACCATCGCCAACAAGGTCATGGAATGGGACTTCCCTTGCCGCTTGGAAAAACTTCTGAATTTCCTCGCCACTGAAACTTTGACCTTTAGGGCCGCAAACTGTTCTTTTTCGTATCCTTTATCCATTTTTTCACCAAAAATTCATTGATTTTACTGGGCCTAGCCCATTTTTTCACCAAAATCCATTTGACCGCAAATTCCTTTAAATTCCAAAACTCCTTATAAACAGGGCTTTTCTGAAGGAAAATGGACCAATAGTGCGGCGCTTGCGCGCTATCCTCTTGCTCATCCTTTTCGTCCCGTAGTGACGAAATCGAATCGCTCAACATGGTTTAAAAACCAGTTGCATTCCAATAAAAAGTCAAATCAAATGGTACGGGCTTCAGGAAAGTCAAACAAAAAAGAGTGCCGTACTTGGTTCGCATTTCAAGTTGATATTAAAGATATGGATTTCAAGCTTTTGAACATAGAAAAACCCAATCATAATGATTGGGTCCTTTTGGTCGAATCCGACATCCCTTCTTTTGTCGCCAATTCCATATTCATCACAGCAAACCATGATCGGCAAAACTGTAATAATTTCTATCGGGTGCCAGGATGATATGGTCCAATACCTTGACATCAAAGAGCACGGCTGCCTGTTGGATCTTTTTGGTCAACTGTTTGTCGGCTTCACTTGCCTTCAACTGACCAGACGGGTGGTTATGTGCCAGTATTATTCCAACCGACAAAGTTTTTAAAACAATGGCAAAGAGAATCCGCATATCTACCAAGGTTCCTGTTATGCCCCCAATGGACAAGGCATAGATTCCTTTGACCTTGTTGGATTGGTTGAGCAAAAGAATTTTAAAGCATTCGTTCAGTCCAATGGTGTCGGCATCCCAATTTTTGAAGAGCAATTGTGCCACGTCATTTGAATTGGTAATGGAGTTCGATTTCAGGGTGCTGAGTTTTTCCCTGTAGCTGATCTGGATTTCATTGACTTGATCTTCCATAATGCTGTTATTTGAAAATGAAAAATGAGGGATGCCAATCGGCACCCCTACATTGATCAATCGTTGTTACCTCCCAACAATAGAATTTCACTGGCCACCACTTCGGTGACGTACCGCTTGTTACCCTCTTTGTCCTCGTAGGAACGGGAGGTCAATTTCCCTTCGATGGCAATTTCCTTACCCTTGGTCACAAACCCTTCGATTATGTCGGCGAGTTTTCCCCATCCGATCACGGTGTGCCATTCGGTGTTGGTCACCCGCTCCCCTTCGGAGTTCTTGTAATGTTCGTTGGTGGCCATGGTGAACCTGGCCACACGCTTCCCTTTGTCAAGTTCTGTAATGGAGGGATCCTGCCCCACGTTCCCGATCAACTGTACTTTGTTTCTCAATGTACTCATGATAAAAAGTTTTAAAGGTCTGCCGTCTTCCAGTATGAATAGATTAGCAAACAGGGTTAAAAAATTCCCCTCTATTTTTTTGGTCTTTGTTTCCCAAATTTTAAGGGGCGTTTGTTTGCTTCTTACGTGCGTAGCACCATAAAAGAAGAGGGTTCTGTCAAGGCTTTTGGACGGAAATCGGGAGGCTCCGCAACGTAGCAAAACCTTTGGCCATGCCTACGGCAGGCAAGGTTTTCAAGGAAGTGGAAACCCTATTTGTGGACAAAACAGGGCATGGCCTTGACAGGTTCGATGAGGGCCCTTGGGAATTCCATCCGACCCATTGGCAAGGGAGCGTACGGGAAGTTAAGTGAGTGCAGGCAGTGGTGTCCTGATTGGAAGTCCCTGGGCACTGCCCTGTTTTTCGACGACCCGAAAAACAATTAGGGCTTCTTTTATTACCGACCCCTTAAAATTTGTTTGGTGGACGGACGGATTGTGGCCTTCCACGGCAAAGCCCCAAGAAGGGTTTGCAAAGGAAAGGCCCACGAAAATTCCGTTTGGACGACCTCCTTTTTGGACACATACGGTGTTTAGAGTGAAGGCAGAAAGCCAAATTATCCTATTTCATCATCAGTAGCAACGGTTACAGGTGAAAAGGCAGATTACATCAAACAGAGGGGTTTTAAAGACGGCCATTAAAAGCAAATGATTTTGGATTTTATCAAGGAATATGATTCGGCATCCAAACAAGACATAGATAAGTTAATTTTAGACATTTTACCAAAAGTTCTAGATGAAAAACAAAAAGCAAATAAGGTGAGAAATATTGTTTATGCCATGTCAAAAAAGAACAAAAGCATTGAAAATAAGCGAACTACAAGGTATCCGAAATGGGTGTTGAGTTTATCTAAAATGGTTATTTGAAATTAATTTTTAGACAAACTTTTAGATAAACTTTAGTTAATAATTCATGAGTGGTAAAAAGCAAAAAGAGAATATGTGTAGCCTTACCTCTTTTTAGGACATCTCTAAATTCATAAAACTATCATTAATCTCGACCGTTTAGGGAAAGGCTAAACGGTTATATGAGCCCGTTGTACTTCATTGGTAAATCTAAACCTTTTCCCCTTCCAATTTTATTCTAATTTAACGTTAAATGTAAAAATAAGATGATTTTAATCTTCTTATTTATATTATATTTACACACTTAAGATATAAAACGTTAATGGCAAACATTATTCCGACAGAAAAAATCATAGAACGCCTTCGCTATGAAAACCCATGGTGGGTGACAAAGGAAATACCAAAGACATACAGCTCAATGTCCAAGAGACTTTATTTTGATCTCTTTTATCCTTTTGTCCTTGAAAGAAGTATAAAAAGAGCTTTGGTTCTAATGGGACCAAGAAGAGTTGGTAAAACTGTAATGCTCTTTCATTGTATTGATGATTTGATAAAAGATGGGATCAACCCTCAAAAGCTGTTCTTTATTGGAATTGATAACCCAATTTACGTGAATCTGGGCCTAGAAGATATTATAGCTCTTTGTAAGGAGTCCCTAACACTTAAAAACCTGGATGGGTGTTTTGTGTTTTTTGACGAAATTCAATACCTAAAGGATTGGGAAAGACATTTAAAAGTACTCGTTGACTCTTACCCTGAAACAAAGTTTATAGTTTCGGGGTCGGCTGCTGCCGCTTTGAGATGGCATAGTACAGAGAGTGGTGCCGGTAGATTTACGGATTTTCTTTTACCCCCATTAACATTTCAAGAGTACATTCATTTGAAAAACCTGGAACACCTTATTTATGATGGGGAAATCCTATACGGTGAAAAAGGTGTACCCTATTGCTTGGCCCATGATACAAAGGAATTGAACAAAGAATTTGTTCACTATCTAAATTTTGGCGGTTATCCAGAAGTGGTTCTATCAGAAAAAATACAAAGCGATATGGGAAGATATGTAAAGAATGACATTGTGGACAAAGTGCTATTAAGAGACCTTCCTAGCCTGTATGGCATTAAGGACGTGCAAGAATTAAATAGGTTCTTTACTTATATAGCTTATAACACTGGAAATGAGTTTTCCTATGAGACTATGTCCAAGGAAAGCGGTATTCAAAAGGATACTTTGAAAAAATATCTAGAATATTTAGAGGCCGCTTTCCTAATCAAAGTTCTGAACAAGGTTGGTATCAATGCAAAAAGGTTAAAAAGAATAACGAGTTTCAAAGTTTACCTAACCAACCCATCCCTTCGAACAGCCTTGTTTTCTCCAATAACTGAAACTGACAGTGAAATGGGGAATATGGTCGAAACGGCTGTTCTTTCCCAATGGATGCACCGTGAAAAATTAGATCTTACTTATGCTAGGTGGAAAGATGGTCGAAAAGAAGGCGAGGTTGACCTTGTGTTAGTGGATGACAGAAACTATAAACCTGTCTGGGGAGTAGAAATAAAATGGAGCAATAGATATTTTGATAAGCCTCATGAACTAAAAAGTTTGATGAGTTTTTGTAGGGAAAATAAATTTGATTCCGCAGTAATAACTTCAATTGATCAATTGGGTCAGAAGGTCGTGGATAATGTAAAATTCACCTTTCTTCCTGCATCAATTTATGCTTATAATATAGGTGTCATTACCTTGAGAATGCGAACAAGTAATTAAAACAAACGTATAACATCACCTATATGCAATATCATTCGAGATAATGCATTTATCCCAACTGGTAAAGTTCAAATAAACGATTTCAAAAGAAGCTGATTAAATACAAAATGTAAAACAAGTTTTTACAAGTGTAGTACTTTAACATGAAATCCTCTTCACTTCCTACTAAATCCACTTCAAATGATTTTGGGTTCAGAAAAACCCAGGTTTAATTCACACAATAGGATTGGATGTATTTAACAACACTATTTGAAGGTATTTTTTTACATTTATAAAAATTCACTTGTAAGATATGGCACTAAGTAATTTTTTTAAAATCAATTTACCCTATGGAATTAAGCGCAATGAAAACGGTCAATGGACTGCGTTCAATAGGGAATATAAGCCTTTGGGTGAAAATGATTCATCCAAAAATGTCCCTGATTCTGACTTCATTTATACTAATTATGGAAAGTTGTCCGATAAGTTTTTAATGGATTTAGCGGATGATCCAAGTTCGGCCCAAATGGATGACAATAATGAAATCCATAAGGTGTTTCTATACAACGATGCAACAAATCCTTCCAATAACCCCAATGATTCCAAACTATGGGACAACTATTTTGAAAAACTGAAGAAATTGGCAATTCTAAAGTCAAAATTGGAGAACTAAAATTTGATTGGTAAGTGAAAAATTATGGCCTCAATTAAGGCAATAAAAATCCATTTCATTAACCGCACATAAATATATGCTTTTCGAACCTATGGAGAAGCAATTCGGGAATTTTGAAACCTAGATCCTTTAAAGCAATAAAATCCATCATTTTTTATGTTAAAAAGGTTAAAAATTGTTAAAAGGTGAGCAATTCGGTGCCTCTCAATTTTGACCCTCTCGGAAGGCCTATAAAATGGGCTTTTTTTGCACAAAGTTCGAGTCCCGTCCAGACCGCAAAAAGCTCCGAGAAATCGGAGCTTTTGTGTTTTATACCCCACCTTATTTCTTACGGAAATCTGTAAACTGTTTGGAAGATTTTGATCTAATTTAGTGAACCAATCAAAATCAACCCCATGCTCAAAAGAATAGCGTTATCCCTTCTACTCTTTTTGCATTTTCTTGCATTTGCCCAACAAACTGAAATCAAATTGGTTTCCTGGAACATCAAGGACTTTGGCAAGACCAAGAACAGCGAGGAATTGAATACTATTGCGGAAATTGTTAGGGATGCTGATATTTTGGCCATTCAAGAGGTGGTGGCCGGATTTGGAGGTGCCCAAGCCGTGGCCAAACTTACGGATATCCTCAACCGGAAAGGCGCCAAATGGGATTATGTGATCAGTGATCCCACCAACAGTCCCAAATATGCCACGGAACGGTATGCCATTGTTTGGAAGACCCATCGCATCAAGATCAAGAACAGGGGTTGGCTCATTTCTGAACTGGATTCCCTTATTGACAGGGAACCTTTTTTGCTGCACTTTTATATGGATGACAAACAATTTACAGTGGTCGATTACCATTCCAGACCCTACAACAAAAATCCGGAAAGCGAGATCAAGGCCCTCTCCAAATTTATCATCGACTCCTTAAAAACCCCATTGCTGATTGCCGGGGATTTTAATGTGGAGGAAAAAATGCCGGTTTTCAACACGCTGAAAAAAACAGGATTCCGAACGGCCATCAGCAACCAAAAGACCACTTTAAAATGGAGCTGTGAACGAGACGATTACCTCAACTACGCTATAGACAATATTTTTTATTCCAAGGACATACACAAAGTGGAAGGGGGTGTCATCGACTTTGTACGTTTTTGTGAAGAACTGGAAAAAGCCCGGAAATTATCGGACCATTTGCCCGTGTTTTTGAGGTTTAGATTGTAGCCATTAAGTCTATTTCTCATAAAAGCTAACTGTTTTCAGCAAATCCTCTTCAAACTTGTAAATGTCGTCAACTGATTCTATTAAATGTCGAGTCTCTTCCTTAAGCTCATCAATTACACCAAGATATTTGTTTCCTCCATTCAAATGGAGTCGGCATAAAGGCTTTCGATTATTATCATCCAACAAAATTCCGAAATAGGACTGAGTATCCCGATGGACAATTCGATGTGTTGGAAGTTTTCTACGTAAAATGGCCACTACTATCCGATACCCTTCCAATTCTTCCTCCGTCGTATTCACCTTACTTGTCTTTTCGGGTTCTTTATGTTCTTCCTGCTGCTTTTCCGACTCTTTGTCCAAGGCAGCATTTAAGCGATCATTAACTTTTTCACTAATAGTTTGGGTAAAGGCCTTGCTTACCAAATCAGTGAACTCCCCCATCACCTTTTCAGTAAGCCGGCCTATGTAAATCCGTGACGCGAACAACCTGACAAAATCGTAAGACGGAGCTTGCAGTTCCTCAGCGATCAATTTTTTAATTTCCTTGGTATATTTTAACGAGCTGGCATTGTCTACAATTTCATCAACATTGAATTGGGACTTTTGGAACTTGGCAATCTCATTAATAGTGTTTTCTTTCAACTGGGTAATATCAAACTCCAAAAAAGGCTTTTCATCCATTTTGTTTGAATCCTCCAAATCAGTATAAAATTGATATTCAATACCGTTGGTTAACAGTGCAAATCGAGTTTTAGTCGTATGGAAATAACGGAACAACTGAGAGTTGTGAGCCACCAATTTCTCCTTCCAGTTTTTACATTCTATAATGATGATGGGTTCACCGTTCTGGAAAATGGCATAGTCTACCTTCTCACCTTTTTTAAGTCCAATATCTGCAGTGAATTCCGGGACCACTTCGGTAGGATTAAAGGTATCATAGCCTAGTAAGTTGATAAACGGCAGCACAAAAGCGTGCTTGGTAGACTCTTCAGTATCAATTTGGCCTTTTAGCTTAACCACTTTTTCAGCCAAGGCTTTGAGTTGATTTTGGAGTTCCATTTTTTAGTTATTTCAGTTTGAGATTTCAATACCCAAACCTAACCCCATAAAAAAACAATCCCTTACGGAAATCTGTAAGGGATTGTCATTTATTCAAATAATTAACCAAGAGTAATCAGATTTTGTCCTTCCGGATGAGCTTGGCCAACAAGTGATTGGTGTTCTTGGCCCCAAACTCATCGAACAGTTTCCCGACCCTCTTATCAATGGTACTCTCGCTATTGGGAAAAATGTTCCGTTGTTTCAACCGGGAAGAAATTTCCCTTTTGGTAAGGCCATCGGCCAGATCTTTCAGGATTAGGATATCGAACTCATCCAACTCAAACACATTGTCAGAAACATTTAGGCTGATCTGTGGCGAAACAAAAGTGCGGTTATGGTACACCTCTTGAATGGCTTTTACCAATTCTGCCATGCCATGGCGACCTTTACAGACATAGGCATTGATGTTTTCTTCCTTAAAAAGGGTATTCACCTTTGCAGGATTGTCTTCCATGGAATTGATGATCACCTTAAGATTGGGCTGCATTTCCCTAGCGGCCCTGATGAGTTCCAGGCCCGAGGTGAGTTTGCGGTCCACATGGTCCTGTTTAAAAAATAGATCGGTGATGAGCAATTCGAAGGGTTCATCATGGGACAGGGCCACTTTGAGGCGATTGTAGGCCTTGTCACAATACAATTCTTCCTGGATCACAGGAATGTTAAATTGGGTGCGGAGCGTATTCAAGATCCCTTGGTTGGTATCTTGGAAATCTTCGGCGATCAGAACTTTTTTGAACATAGTAGGTAACTGTTTTACTTCGGAATTTGGATGCGGGTCCTAAAACCTTCACCCTTACTTGAATCAAATGTAATGGTTCCTCCAATTGCCTGAATACGCTTTTCCGTATTACGCAATCCGTTCTTGTATTGTAGCTCTTTTTGGTTTGCTCCCACCCCGTTGTCCTGATACTCCACAACCAGCATTTTGGTACTGTCCTCAAAACCAATGGTTACCAAGGTACCCTTACTGTGTTTGGCCATATTGATCATAAGTTCCTGCAAGACTTTGTAAAGCACTTTCTTCACCCAAGGCGTTACGGTATCCCAATTTATTTCGGCAATGCCCGAAAGATAAAGGTTTGCATTTTCCGGAGTCCTGAAACGGAGCATCTCCAAAAACTCCTCCTTAAAATGGATGCCAGTATCCACTTCGTTGATTTCCCTGGAAAAGTTGCGACTTTGACCATAGAGTTGTTCCAGCTTATCCAAGATTTTGGATGTGTCAGTTTCGCCTTGCACCATAAGCATGGCTTGGTTGAGTCCCGCCCCAAAATCGTCATGGAGCCGGCGCGACATTTCTGCTTCCGTTTCCAAAGTGGCTTCCAGCTTTGCGGTTTTGTTTTCCTGGATCATCCTTTTGGTGCGCTGTTGAAAAAAGTAGTATAGAAACCCAATTCCCGTCAAGAGTAACGCAACGCCTAAAAAGGCGATTATTTTTTGATTCCGTTGCCGGGTAACTTCCAAGACCCTTTCGGCATTTTCCTTTTCCAGGTGAAGGTTTTTGTCCTGACTTACCTGGTTATCATACTTGTATTTGGCAAATTGGGTCTTTACATTCGTTTCGGCCCGATGCAGACTATCCTGCAAAAAAATACGTCGATTCCGAATTTGCACATTAGTAGGTTCCAAAGGCATCCAGAATTTTAGCGCGTCCACTTCTGCCCGTGGCATTTTTATGGCTTTGGAAAGCTTGATCACCGTATCCAAATAGGCTTTGGCCACTTGTGGATTGTCTTGGGAATGGAATTCACCCAAATGGGTGTAACTGGCAATCAACCCTCTACTGTCCTTTTCTGTTTTACGGATTTTCAACGCATCCAAAAAGGGTTCTTCGCTATTTTGCTTTCCGGAAAGCCATTGGACGTAAGCTAGGTTATCCAATACACGGGCATATTGAATGGGATTTTGTTTTAGCACAGCGTCATCAACAATTGGAAGCAACAATGCAATTGCCTTATCAAATTGGCTGTTATCAGTATAGGTGACCGCTAAGTTGTTTTTAAAAATCAATTTATCGATATAACTATTGGTAGTTGAAATGGCTTCAGTATAATATTGAAAAGCATCAGGATAATTAAATAGTTTCCTATGGTCGGTGGCCAGCAAGTTGAGACATTGTGCCATATAATTCCTTTCCTTCGGATTCCTTAAGTATGGTAAGGCTTCTGTCAACGTTACCTTGCTCCCAAAAAAATCGTTTTGATCCTTTTGAATGGTACCCATGATTAACAAATTTCTTCCTACCCAAGAACTGTCTTTACTTTCCAAATAATAGCTTTTGGATAAGTTATACCGAATGAAGGCACTATCAGGTACCAAGGCCACACCTTCAAAATAAAGACCCATTAAATAGTGTTGCCGTGCTATTGTTAGGAAATCCTTGAATAGCGATGCTTGTCCCAACAGCATTTTATCCTGTATCAATAAACTGTCGTACTCGCTTAAAGCATAGGTTATTCGACACTTTTGGTACAGCAGATTAAAAGTAAGTGTGTCAGTCTTGAGGTTTTTTCCAAAGAAAAGTGCCTTGTTGATGGCTTCTTTTTGGTGTACATGAGAGAGTGAATCATAAAGGGATCGTTTGTAATAATAAATAACACTGTCCCTTGCCATTTGCACTGTTGAATCGTTTTGGCTTGCAGAAAACCTACACGAAGCAAGTGAAGCGCTTAGGACGAAAAAGAAAATTCTTTTTAAAAACATGAGGTTTTAAAATAAGAAAGCCACACCCTAAGGTATGGCTTAATTTCGAAAAATATTCTTGAGCTATTTATCTCACTCACCTGGTGGGGGCGGAGGTGGTGGCGGAGGTGGCGGTGGGTTTCCGTCATCCCCTTCCGTTGCTACCGTGTGAAACATAGTTTCAGTGTCCGCTACATCATCTTGGGTACAAGAAAATAGGAACGTATTCAAAATAACGGCCAATAAGGCCAGGTACACTTTTTTCATCTTTAAAATGCTTTGGGTTGAACAAAGGGGTGGCCGTCCAGGAAATTCCCGGAATCGATTGCATGGCCTTTAAGCCACCCGTGGGTTTGGAGTACTCCTTTGTTTTTTGGAAAGTGGAGACTGAAAGTGGTTGATTTGGCTACTTTCCATCGGGCCAAATACCCCCGCTTTACAGAATCCCGTAAAAATGAATTTTCTAGAAAGGCTATGTTAGCAAGGCATAGCGGAATTCATTTATACTTCAAAGTAAACCATAAGGGAAATCAACATGGCAGACATGGAGTCGACTTGTTTTGGACTTCTATTAGACACCAATAATATCAAGGGATACAGAGGGGTCAGGTCCAAAATTTGTCCTGATAAAATTTGTATTTTAATACAATGGATGAGAAAAGAATAGAACAGATTGTCCTAAAAGTTTTTGAGAAAGCGAAAAAAGAACACGCTTCCCATACCAGATTTGCATTATCCAACCATATTAGTGAACATAGCGACTTGAGTTCAAAAACCCTTGAAAGGGCTTATGACCGATATATCAACAAACAGAAAAAATTTGGCGCACCACATGCAGACAGTGTGAACTTGTTCTGCGTGTATTTGGGTTATGACAATTACGCCGATTTTCAAAAAAAGAACAGGAAAGGCAACAAGGAAAGAAAGTGGATCACCATTACAGTTTCCATTGCGTTTGGAACCCTTTTACTATACATTGGGATTCAAAATTGGCTTTTTGCCAACCGAAAAGGAAACATTCCCGATAATCAATGTATGGCCTGGGCAGATACTGTTTATATAAAGGTCGACTGTGCCACCCAGCCTTTTTCCAAGTTTGGCACCAAAGTGGAACCGCTTGATGCCTCGAGGCTAAATAATCTTAAAAAAGTGGAGGTCAACATGGCCTCCGATTTTTTTACGGAAGATGGTAAACCCATGATCTGGTATTCTAAAAACAAGGATGGGGAAATTGAATTCTTTTCGGCCCCTGGCCTACATCCCATAACCGGGGAAACCTTGAAAAAAATCACCCCATACATTATTGAGACCTATGTTCCTGCCCACATCAATCGGAAGGGCTCTTTTGTTCAGGAACAGTAATGCTTAGATCTTAAATAAAAAAGCCCCGAAATTCGGAGCTTTAAACTTTTACTTGTTGGCCAATTCCAGTGCCTTTTCCAATACCTCATCCCGGCCATCACGTAATCCTTGAATGGTGGGACGCACCTCCACATCAATCTTGACTCCTTTACGCTGGGTTTCGGTGCCATCTGGATAAAAAATGCCTATACCCGATATGGAGGTTTTTATTCCGCCACCCAATTCCAAGTTGGAAACATTCCCATCTGCACCTGCTGTTTGGCTCCCAATAGTAATTACATTATCCGCTGTTTGTAGTGCCATGGTCGTAAACTCAGCATGACTTTGAGTGATTTCATTCACTAAAAGGACCACTTTCCCGGAATAATTCCTTTTGTTTTTAAAACTTCCACATTGCATGCCATCACGCCATTTGAACCTACCCGGGTAATCAAGGTCAGGATACGTCATCTTGAAAAAATTTCTTCGCTCTGGAACTAAATAATGAGCAATATGGTACATGGTACCTTTTGGATAATTTCTGATATCGAAAATGATGGCCTTGGTGTCTTTAAAATCTTCCATCATCTCTTTAACATCTCCCCCTTCCAACTTACCCATGTTCACATAACCAATGCTATCATGAATGATTTCCCAACTTTTAAAGTCATGAGGCTTTGACCTTAATGCATCCACTTCAAAATATTCAACCTTTACTTCTTTAATGTCATTGCCCCTTAGAACTTTGACTTTGCGCAATGACTTTTTTGTTGATCTTACAAAACTATATTTTAAAGTACGATTCTTGGCTGCCTTATTAGATCCCCAAACCAATGATTCATTATCTTCCATAAGATCTTGAACCGGTATTTCGTCAAATGCTAAAATGACATCTCCCTTTTTTAAAGGACAATTTAATCTTAAGGAATCCTTATAAAACCCACTGACCACTAATTCATCGTTTAAGATTTCAGTTTTAAATGCAGGCCAAAAATATGTTTTTGTATCTGTAGGTGCTCTAAACCAACCATGGGAATCATCAATTTTTACCACCAATTCCTGTAACGCAAGGTGAAATTCCTTTTCGGTGGAGGCAGATTGCAATTGAGGAATGGTAGTAAGCAACACCTCACCCCAAGGTTGGTCGGTTTGGTATTTATAGGGGAAAAAGTATTCCACAATGTTCCAATATTTGAAAGCAATCAATAGCCTCATATCTGGATCGGTCCAATCCAGATTCTTGTATTCGGGTTCATTTTTTAAGGCAATATTGCCCACTTCCTTATAAGGTGCGTATACATAATGCTGCTTTCCTTGAAATCTATTTTGCTCAATAAACTTTAGTTTGTCCGAGAGTGGAGAAGTAAAAATATCCGGGTTGTTGAACCAAGAGAGGTCAAAGTTTTTATCAAAATATTCTTGATCAGTATCCTTGGTACATTTTTTACAAATGGGTATCTCTCCCAGTCCAGCAATCCAAGTCAAATAGATTTCCGATAATGCTTCTTTACTATCGGTTGCCTTTACCTTTGGTAAAATTTCAAGGAGTTGGTTGTCCCAATCAAATTTTCCATCGGCAACTTGTGGATGGTAGTATTTTAGAAAGCCCCAAATTTTTGCAGCTGAAGCTAATTTTTCGGTTTCAGAAATTTGTTGCGCCTTGGCGAATCCTGGCAATGTCAACAATAAAAATGCGAATAGTACATGTTTAGTCATGTTAGGTGGATTAGTGGTTCGGATTAAATATAACTATCTTCCTAACAGCCGATTAAACACCCTCATCAACTTTAAGAACAATTAACGCAAAACCTGTACAATTTAAGTTTCCTTTAATAGTTTGAGTCCAATTTGTAACGTCTGTAATCCTATTCTTTAAATGGGGTTCCCAAACGTTATAAAAAACATAAAACCCAGCAAAATTGGGATTTACGGGCCATATGCCCTATCTTTGCACCGATGAAAATCAAACTCCACGAGAGAAAAAATAGCAGGATCCTAAGTTTTGAATATCTGGTTTTTCGTAACCAACCGGACAAGTTCATCCCACCCACCTTTTAATTAACCGCCCATTTTCGGGTACCGTTGCGATGTAGGACAACCCCATGATTGATTGCTGTTCTACAACATCTCCCTCTATTGATTCCTGTTAACCCAAATTCAAAATCGCTATCGTACAACAAAAGATCATGGTAATCAAAACCTATGATGCCTATACACGGCTTTCCACCATGGAGGCCAACCGGTTCACCAACTTTCTTTTTGAACATCAAGAAGGAAAAAAAGCCACCAAATTGGCCATAAGAAAAGCCATTCAGTATTCCACCAAGGATATTCCTGGCTTGGGTGGCTATGTTTTTTCCATCGAAGAAAAGGAAGAAATATTAGGACTGGCCGTGGTGAACAAAACGGGCATGGGTGATTACATCCCGGAAAACTTTTTGGTGTTCTTCGTGGTGCACCGAAACCATAGGAACCAAGGCATTGAACAAAAACTATTGGAGTACACCCTCCAATATTGCAAAGGAGATGTTGCCGTGCACATCACCAGTGAAAACCAATGCCCCAACCAGCACTTTTTTGAAGAACACGGGTTTCAAGTGACCCACACCGAAATGAGATTGAACCGTTAAACACAACATATGCTAAAAATTGAAGTAAAACCTGGAGAAAGTATCGAACGTGCCCTAAAGCGCTACAAAAGAAAATACAGGAATACCAAGCGCTTGGAGCAGATTCGGGAACGCCAGGAATTCACCAAAAAATCTGTGGAAAAAAGAAAAACAAAGAAAAAAGCACAGTACAAGGAAAAATTCCTGAACGAACAGGAAAACAGTTAAACACAAACCTATTATCAACAACAAAATGAGACTTTCAAAGATTAAAAGGGAAACCAAGTATGAAAAACGCTACAGTGTTAAAATGGGGGAACTCACCACCCGGGTCACGTACATCAAAAGGTATATCCTAGGGTTACCCGTGCGCACTTTGCACAAATACCGTGAAACCTACTACGGCAAGATCAAGGATTGCAAAGACTGTGAAATAACCGCGTAAACAAGTAAAACCTTTTAACAAAAAACAATGAAAGTATTAGTTATAGGTGCAGGTAACATGGGGCTTACCTATGCTACAGGTATGTCCAGATCCAAACTGCTAAAAAAGCGGAACATCATGGTATTGGACAAATCAAAAGAGAAATTGGAGGAAGTGGACAAAATTGCCCATTTTGATGCCATGGAACGTTTGGAAGACTGTGTCCCCAAGGCGGACATTATCTTTTTGGCCGTTAAACCCTACCATGCCGAAGACCTTTTCAAACGGATGAAACATTTGGTAAACCCGGAACAATTGTTCATCTCCATCATGGCCGGGGTCACCATTAAATATATCCAGGAAGCGCTCGGAATCCAGAAAGTGGTACGGGCCATGCCCAATTTACCAGCCCAAGTGGGCAAAGGGCTTACCAGCTATGTTTCTTCGGATGAAGTATCCCGACTGGAACTTTTTATGGTGGAAGGCCTGTTGGACACCACAGGGAAATCCCTTCGGGTAAAAAGTGAAAAATATATTGATGCCTCCACTGGAATCTCGGGTAGTGGCCCAGCTTATGTATTCTATTTTATGCAGAGCATGATGGAAGCCGCCCTGCAGATGGGCTTTTCCGAAAACGTGTCCAAAGTACTGGTCAGCCAGACCTTTACCGGGGCCGTGGAGCTTTTCAACCAGAATAACCTGACCCCCGACTCATGGATGGAGCGTGTGGCCTCCAAAGGAGGAACCACCCGTGCCGCCTTGGATTCCATGCAGGACAACAATGTGAACGAATTGATAAAAGAAGCTGCCTTTGCAGCCTTTAACCGTGCCGTGGAACTCGGCGAAGAATACTAAAAACATGTATAAAGAACTCGTGGTCATCAAAGTGGGAACGAACGTGATGACCAACAAGGACAATAGAATCGTTAGACCCGTGCTCAACAGTTTGGTGCAACAGATAGCTGAATTGTACGAGCGGGACATTATGACCATTTTGGTCTCATCCGGATCGGTCATCGCCGGTAAGGAGGTGTTGGGAAAGGCCAAAATAAAGAACAAGACCCAACGCAGACAGGTATACTCGGCCATCGGACAACCTAGGATGATGCGCCATTATTATAACATTTTCAGTGATTATGGGATGAAATGCGCACAAGTGCTGCCCACCAAAAGGGATTTTAACCCTGGCGTGCACCGAGACAATATGATCAGTTGTATAGAAGGCCTGCTATCGGAAGGTGTGGTGCCGGTTGCCAATGAGGATGATGCCGTTTCCGTGGCCATGTCCATGTTTTCGGATAATGATGAGTTGGCCACTTTGTTGGCCCAGTTGATGAATGCCGATAAACTCATCTTGATGACGGATATTGACGGTCTGTATGATGGTCATCCAGAATTGGAAGATTCCAAGGTGATTGAAAAAGTACAGCCCAAGGAAGACCTCGACAAATATATCAAGGAAGGAAACAAGGCCGAAGGTGAAGGCCGGGGAGGCATGGGCTCCAAGTTGAACTATGCCCAAATTGCAGCGGCGAACAACATCCCATCCTACATCGTGAACGGGAAAAAGGAAAATGTAATTATAGATATTGTAGAAGGAAAAAAAGTGGGAACTGAAGTTTCTCTTTAAAATGAAGAACATGAAATTATTAAATACAACACTAAAAAACAACGTTTTACAAGATATGGAGCACATCCTGGATCAAAATCGGGATATACTGCTCCAAGCCAACCAAAAAGATCTGGATGCCTTTGACCGTGATGACCAAGCGCTATATGATCGTTTGGTAGTGGATCAGAAAAAAATTGACCAAATGATCCAAGCGGTTCATGACGTTCGAATGCAAGAAGACCCGGTAAACCGAGAAATTTCAACAAGAAATTTGGATAACGGACTTAAGATCATCAACAAAACAGCTCCGTTCGGCACCATCATGATCATTTACGAATCCAGGCCCGATGTGACCATTGAAGCCGCCGTACTTGCCTTCAAGGCAAATAATAAAATTTTGCTGAAGGGCGGTAAGGAAGCCTATCACAGTAATAAGGCATTGGTCAAATTTTGGCATCAGGCTTTGGCTAAAAACGATTTACCGTCAGACTTTATCCAATTCATGGAAATGGACAGAACCCAGACCCAGGCCTTTTTGAAGAACCCTGACCAACAACTTGATTTGATCGTGCCCCGAGGTGGGGAACGGCTCATCAATTTTGTAAAGGAACATGCCAAATGCGCAGTTTTGGTCAGTGGCCGTGGAAACAATTTCCTTTACGTACACAAAGAAGCGGATTGGCAAAAGAGCCTGGAAGTGATCGTGAACGCCAAGACCCATAAAATTTCGGCCTGTAACGCTTTGGACAAAATTTTAATCGATACACGTATTGAAGATTACGAAGGGAAACTCAACGAATTGAAACAGCTACTTTCCAAGAAGGGAGTATCCATATTGGTAGATGGCAAGGTGAAGGAGACCTTGAAAAATGAAGAGGTTGTTTCTGATGAGTCCATTTGGAAAGAAGAGTTCTTGGCCATGAAATGCGTGATCGGGGCCGTAGACAGTTTGGATGGGGCCATACAAAAAATCAATAAAAACTCAGGGGGACATTCGGCCACCATCATGACCCAAAACAACAGCGTGGCACAAACCTTTATGGAAAATGTGGACTGTGCGGCCGTGTACCAAAATGCATCTACCCGATTTACCGATGGCGGACAAATGGGTGTTGGGGCCGAGCTGGCCATCAGTACCGATAAATTACACCATCGCGGACCTCTTGGCCTAAAGCAATTGGTCACCAACAAATACTATGTATTTGGGGATGGACAAATTAGGATCTAATATAGATTGAATGCAACATGGAAGGAGGCCGAAGTGCCTCCTTTTTTTATAAAAATTCAATTACGGACAATCTCATCCATATAAAAGATATTTGTCTTATTGGTAATTTTCCCAACTTTTACTGGTCATTTTTTAAGAAATTATCTAGATTTATTATTCAAAACAAATAAAGTATGGGAAAATTTGAAATCAAAACAGATAAATCTGGTCAGTTCAGGTTTAATTTGAAGGCCGGCAATGGTCAGGTTATTTTGAGCAGTGAAGCATATACCACCAAATCTGCCTGTGAAAATGGTATTGAATCGGTAAAGAAAAACTCTCAGGACGACGGTAAGTTCGAGAGAAAGACCGCCAAGGATGGAAGCCCTTATTTTAATCTTAAGGCATCTAATGGACAGGTTATCGGAGCCAGTGAAATGTATTCCAGTACCGCAGCCATGGAAAATGGAATTGCTTCTGTTAAGAAAAATGCCCCTGACGCTTCGGTAGTGGATATTTCCGCTTAATCCAAAGACAAAAAACTCAACTAAACAGCCTAAACAGGCTGTTTTTTTATGCCCAAATTTTTGATCAGCCCATAGAAATAAAACTCTCCCCAAGCAACTTCAAAATAGGTCACCAAACCAAATAGGCCATTCATTGGTTCAAACGGGTCATTCATTAATCCACCTGATTCCATTCCGTTTTTTGAATTTATGTTTGTCTTGCAATTACGCGTTAAAGTTCATTGAGAAAGCAAGATCAATCTTTAACGTATGCACATATAGCAATGCACTTTTTGAGACTGTTGGTCATAAAAGTGTTTAGTTTAGTTGAGGTTTCCGTTACGCCAAGGAATTTGATTCAAATTCCTTGGTTGTAATGGTTTTCAGCATTACCAATCTCCTCTCCCTTTCATTCCATTAATCATTTCAATCTTAGTACAAGTACATGAATAGGGTCATTTTGGAATTTCAAAAAAACCCGATAAACCCAATTGCTCCATTCATCAACTCAAAAAGCCCTTCCGTTTATTTACCCTCCTAAGCTCCCTTAATTTATCCTCTCTTTGGCCCGATTTTAAGCTTTTCAATAACCCATGCCTAATCATTGGGCTAAAAACAATTTTAACCATGCTATCAAAAAATACCTTGCTGGGCCTTGTGTTGTTACTTTCCATACACTTGCTCAAAGCACAATCTTATGAAGGCCTGTTAACGGACAACTACAGTGGTGTTCACGGCATTCTTTCCAACCCGGCCAATATTGCCGATTCCAGATTAAAACTGGATATTAACCTAATCGGGGTAAGTGCCTTTTTTGGGAATAACTATTTGGGACTGAACATGAGTGATGCCTTTAAGGATTTCGGAAAGACCTTCGATGAGGCCAAGACCACTCCCAAAACGAACAACTTTTTGGCCTCCAACCTTGACATTCTTGGACCTTCGGTCATGTTCAACCTAACAGAAAAAAGCTCCGTGGCACTCTATAGCAGGGCACGCCTTTTCCTGAATGTGGATGATATCAATGGTGCCTCCATTGATAAGGAAGGAGGATTCAATGAAGATGAGGATTTTTTCATCAACGAAGGCGATATATCTGGTGAAATCAATCTTTGGACAGAGATTGGCGCCTCCTACGCTCGGGTCCTTTTTGACGGTGGGGAACATTTCCTAAAAGGTGGGGCAACCCTAAAATATCTGTCTGGAATCCATCACGCCTACATTCGGGGCACGGATGTTACCGTAGACTATGACGCTGCCACAAGGGATGTTACTACCACGGGGCAACTTACCTACGGGAATGACGCTTTGGGTAGTGAAGGAGATGGATTAAGTGATTTTTTCACTTTCGGAAGGTCGACCGGTTTTGGGGGAGATTTGGGTTTTGTGTATGAATGGCGACCCAATCACCAAGATTATAAACTAACTGATGGCACTGGAAACACGTATTTAAACAAAGGGGTCAACAAATACAAGTTGAAAATCGGGGCATCCATTACCGATATCGGAAAGATCAACAACAAAAAAGGGGAAGAAGAGACCTATAATCTGAACAAGACCCAAAGTATTGATGATTTTGACGGAATGGACTTGGAGGACGGGCTCAGCAACAATTTTGACACCACTGGCCCCGCTCATGAATCTGCGGATACTGGCCTACCAACCGCTTTGCACGCCAATGTGGACTACCATGTAGGGTCCAAATTTTATCTGAACCTAAACTCCGATGTCAACTTACAGGGCAAGCACAAGATCAATTCCAACCACATCCGCAGTGAAATTGCCCTGACTCCCAGATTGGAAACCGCATGGATCAGCATCTACTCCCCTATCAGTGTCATGCAAGAGGTTGGTTTCCGATGGGGTGTTGGACTAAGGGCCGGACCATTCTATATAGGTTCTGGATCTGCACTTACCGCATTGTTCGGGAATTCGTCCAAATCCCTGGATGCCTATGCAGGAATCAAGGTTCCCATCTACCAAA
The DNA here is from genome assembly GCA_030148305.1 of Allomuricauda sp. Taxonomy (GTDB): domain Bacteria; phylum Bacteroidota; class Bacteroidia; order Flavobacteriales; family Flavobacteriaceae; genus Flagellimonas. The sequence continues at coordinate 19,775 of JASBTS010000017.1, forward strand.
ACAAGCTTAAGGATAAAGATGGGGACGGACTTAAGGATGATGTGGACGGATGCCCTGAAATACCAGGCCCAGTTGAAAATAATGGATGCCCTTGGAAGGATACTGATGGGGATGGCATTTTGGACAAGGACGATGATTGTCCTAATGAAGCTGGGCCAAAAGAAAACTATGGTTGCCCATGGAAGGATTCCGACGGTGATGGTGTTCTAGATAAGGATGATGACTGCCCTAACATTCCTGGTCTGGTTGAATTCAATGGATGTCCAGATACCGATGGAGATGGAATCATCGATCAAAACGATCGTTGCCCCAACGAACCTGGAAGCAAGGAAAACAAAGGATGCCCAGATACCGATGGCGATACTTTGGTTGATTTGGATGATGAATGCCCAACCGTGGCAGGTCCGGTAAGCAACAAGGGTTGTCCAGAAGTCACCGTTGCGGTTCAAAAGCAATTGAACGAATATGCCAAGACGATTTTGTTCGATACCGGAAAAGCAACCATTAAACCAGAATCGGTTGCGGTAATGGTGGACATCATCCAGATTCTGAATGAATATCCGAATGCCAAATTCACGGTGGAAGGACATACGGACAGTGTAGGTAGCAATGAGAGCAACCAAAAGCTTTCCGAGGCAAGGGCCAATTCGGTCAGGGATTTCTTGATCAACGAAGGTATTTCCGGAGCAAGGTTAACCGCAATAGGTTATGGCGAAGAAAAACCGATTGCCTCCAACACCACAAGTTTGGGAAGAAAACAGAACCGACGAGTAGAGATCAATTTGATAAAATAACCATACTGCTGTAGTTCATTTATCGGTTTAGAACACAAGGTTTGGTGTATCTCGTGTCTTCTTCTATTACAGCTATGGTTGGGCCGCCAAGGAATCTTGGCGGCCCTTTTATTTCGCCTTACCCTATTGAGATTTGTTTTTGTAAGTAAAAACTTATATCCGTAACATCTTAAGTATCAAAATATTTATCCCTCCATAAATCCATTTCCATCTTCCATCAATTCTAAACCATCATAGGTTAATCCACTGACCTTGAATAGATGGATAGTACCTTATTTTATACTTACCAAATCTATTTCTTGCCCAAACCTCTAGCAAGAAACCTTCAAAACTTAGCTGCTATGATTAAATTTTTACACTACTTTCTTTTCAATCGATCAATGGTAAAAAAAGGACATCCCTGCTGGATAGCGCCTTCTTTTGTCATAAGGATCGTACAATGCTCAATTGCAATATTCTTACTGACACAAAGCAATACCCTTCAAGCCCAGCAACTGGATACTTGGTTTACCGCAGATAGGGCAGTGAATCTACCACCCCTACCAAGTCCAGGAAGCCTTGAACTTTTTACACCTTACGCTCCTGCAAGTAATACAGCTGTATCAACTTGGTACGATTTTGTGGATTACGTAGCACAAGATGCCATACCCCATCCAAGTCCAGCAAACTATCCCCTTGCTTTCCCGAGTGGTTTTGACTACCCTTATCCAAATTCTGGGGGATTCTCCAAATATCTAAATCCTTCCGGTTCCATTCCTGGGATTCCCACATTGAATCGAAATGCCATGAATTTCAACCCCGTAGCTAGGTTTAATGGTAGTGGAAATGGTCAAGCTCTACATTTCCAAGCCGCTTCCAGAAAACAGATAACACTATTTATTGTTTTCAAGGGAGAAGGTGCAGGAAATACGGCCGAGACCCAGCGATTGCTCTTCGGAGGAGATGTAGATGTGCACCATATCAACTCATTTCTCGACCAATGGACCACAAACCTATCCTTGGGCATTTCGAGTGGCAACCGATTTTCCGTAGGTAGAACCTGGTTCAACGATAGTGGCGGCTACTTTCAAAGCGGCTCCATCGATCTTCTGACTAAACCTACCATTGGTACTTTTCAAAGAACAACAGGAGTGGATTCTGAACGTTTGCTGACTCATGTCAATGGCATACAGGACATCTCCACAGTAAGGTCACAAATCATCGCAGACAACGATCTCTTCTTCTTTGATCGATTGGGAAAACATTTCAACAGTAATGATCCCAACCGTAACCTTACGGGAGATATAGCTGAGGTTTTGCTATTTGATGGACCCATTCCCGCAACATCCATACAAGTTGCGGAGAGTTATTTGGCTGTAAAATATGGTATTACCCTATCCAATGGGCCAGGTTTGGGAAGCGAGGTCGGAAACACCAATTATAATTATCTAGCCGCTGATGGTTCCATTATTTGGCAAGCGGAAAGCACCTATATCTATGATATTGGTGGCATTGGCGCGGACCGATATGAAGATTTTGAAAGTAACCTACCAGATGATGTCGGGGATTTAAAATTGAGGTATAATCTGCATCAACGCATTTCCAAAAGTGAAAACCCCGAGGCAATAGTTACCATATCCACCAACTCCAATTTTACCACGGACAATTTGGATAACTCTCGAACTATCGTCAATAAAAATGGTGAATCCACCTATTTGCACAACTTTTTATTGTGGGGAAGTGACCGTGGCAACATCAATGAAATTTTCACTGAACTTCCTGCAGGCATCACCAGTAGAATTGAAAGGGAATGGCGTGTTCAAATGAACCATTCTGCAGGCCTTAGCCCTATTAGCGGCGTAAGCGTTCGTATAAACCTCAATGGTTCTGATATTTTGGCCCATGGGGATTGTGCTCTAAAATTGATGATCGATACGGATGAAGATGGCGACTTTACCACCGGTCCCATCACCATGATAGATGCCACAAGTGTAGATGCTTTGGGGTTTGCCTATTTTGATGGGGTCAATTTTGACCATAGGGATGTTTTTACTGTTGGTTTTGGGGATACCACCCCTCCTACCGCCAGTAATCCGGCCACTATTACCGTTTGTGATAGTGCGCCAGATTCAGATATATCCGTTGTCATTGATGAAGATGATAATTGTGCCGTGGATACGGTCACTTATATTGGAGAAACCAGTGATGGAAATACCAACCCCGAAACAATTACTAGAACTTATAGAGTAACAGATACTTCGGGCAACTTTATTGACGTTCAACAACAAATTTTGGTGTTTAGCACACCGATTATTGATGATATACCAGACCAAACAGCTTGTGATTCCTATACATTACCCATAATAACAGGTACCAACCTAAGTGGCAATCAAGCTTATTATGACCTACCAGGCGGTCCATCAGGAGGGGGCAATCAATACGCGGAAAATACTGCAATCTCTTCCGACATCATATTGTTTATTTATGACGAAACTGGGAGTGTGCCCAATTGTTTTGCAGAAGAAAGCTTTTTCATTGATATTACCAACCAACTTGAAGCAGGTGTTGATAGTTCGATTGATTTTTGTGAAACTGGGGGAGCCAACACTGACCTATTCGCCGCACTTGGACCAACAGCAAATACTGGAGGAACATGGACTGATGATGATTCCTCCGGTGCAATTCTTTTGGACCCAACAAATGTTGATTTTTCATCCATCACAGCAGGAACCTATCATTTCACATACAGCTTTCCTCCCATCGGTGGATGTTTAGCAGATTCTGCTATCATCATCGTGAGCGTACAGCCCGCACCAGATGCAGGGACCAACGGGGCCATCAACATCTGTGAGGGGACCATCCTGAGCGATGCCGACCTTTTCGCAGCCCTCGGGGGAACCCCAGACGCAGGGGGAACATGGAGCCCCGCC
>JASBTS010000160.1 GCA_030148305.1 Allomuricauda sp.
GGGCGACCCACCACCTCCATGGTTTTATCCACATCGCGTGGAAACCGTTCGTTATGTTTTCTTTCCTGATATCAGTATATATTATGATCTAAACTCCAGAACCTATATCTATCTGGATGGCGGTATATGGGTGAGGCATCGGGAATTGCCCAGCCGTTATCGCAGTCAAGACCTGAGCCGTTATCGGTATGAACGGGTGCGCAATTATTATGAAGATGATATCCAACGGTATCACCAGGAAAACAACTCCAACAGGGGCCGTAGCAACAGAACGATAACCCGAAAAAGTAATTAGAAACGTGGCCCCAAACAAAAAATGACCAATGTCCTGTTCATAAATACGGCATTGATTGTACTTTTATGGGATAAAAAAATTTAAAACATGCTCAATTCAGAGAGAATAGGAAATGAATTTTACCAGAACCTAGGTAAGTTGTTTTATGCCGTGGCGATGGCCGACAATGAGGTAAGGACCGTTGAAAAGGAAAGGGTTCGAAAATACGTAAGACAATATTGGTTGGATGTGGATCAGGTGGAAGATGAATTCCAATCCGATGCGGCCTACCAGATTGAAACGGTTTTTGATTGGTTGGAAGAAGAGGAAATGGACGGTACCGAATATTTTGATCAATTCAAGGATTTTTACAAAGATCATCCTCAAAAATTCACGCCAGCTTTGAAAAAATTGATCATGGAGACCACTGAATCCATTGCCAGTTCGTTTGCAGGTAAAAACAGATCGGAAATGATGGTATTGATGGAACTTGAAAAGTTGTTCGCCCATTAAAATGAATATAGCTGACTATATCGACCACACCAACTTAAAAGCCACAGCCACAACCGAGGATATTCAAAAACTGTGCGAAGAAGCCAAAATGTATGGCTTTTATGCCGTTTGCGTGAATGGCTGTCATGTCCCATTAGCAGCGTCCACTTTGAAAAACTCGAATGTAAAACTTGCAGCGGTTATCGGGTTTCCATTGGGCGCGATGTCAACCCAAGCCAAGGTTTTCGAGGCAAAGGATTGTGTACAAAATGGTGCCGATGAAATTGATATGGTCCTAAATATAGGTTGGTTAAAATCGGGAATGTTGGATGCAGTACAAGACGAGATCAAAGCCATTAAAATGGCCATTGGCAATAAAATCTTGAAGGTAATCCTGGAAACCTGTTACCTCACCGAAGCTGAAAAGGAAATGGCCTGTTCCCTATCCGTTGAAGCGGGGGCCGACTATGTAAAGACCTCTACCGGGTTTGGTAGTGGTGGCGCAACTATGGAAGATGTGCTGTTAATGAAAAAAATGGTCGGGGACAAGGCGAAAATAAAAGCGTCCGGTGGCATCAAAGATAAGCAGACAGCATTACAATATATTGAATTGGGGGTCTCCAGGATTGGAACCTCATCCGGCCCTACATTAATGCAATAAAACCAAAACGATGAGCATACATATAGAAGCAGAAAAAGGTGAAATTGCAGAAACCGTGCTGATGCCAGGAGATCCTCTTCGGGCCAAATGGATCGCTGAAACTTTTTTGGAGAATCCCGTCTGTTACAATCGGATCAGGGGGATGTTGGGATATACGGGCACCTATAAAGGTCACCGTGTTTCCGTACAGGGCAGCGGAATGGGTATGCCTTCATCCATGATTTATTTTCATGAGCTCATCAAAGATTATGGGGTAAAAAACATCATTAGAGTTGGTTCTGCTGGATCCTATCAGGCGGATGTAAAAGTGAACGATGTGGTATTGGCCATGGCAGCGTCCACAACTTCGGGTATGAACAATTCCCGGTTCCTTAATTCGGATTATTCCCCAACAGCGGATTTTGAGCTGTTCCAAAAAGCGGTGAATTATGCTGAAGAAAACAACATTCCCATTAAAGCGGGCAACATTCTTTCTTCTGATGAATTTTATGGCGATGACCCTGAGGAATATAAGCTTTGGGCCCAGTACGGCATTCTCTGTGTGGAAATGGAAACCGCAGGACTCTATACCATTGCGGCCAAGTATAATGTGAAGGCATTGACCATTCTGACCATTTCCGATTCGTTGGTCACGGGAGACAAATTGACTCCCAAGGAACGGGAAACTTCTTTTACGGATATGGTGGAAATTGCCTTGGCTGCCGCCATTTCTTAAAAAGTCAACAATTGGCACTCTTGTTCAAATGGCAGGCCTGAAGTACTTGGTTCGCCTTACTTCCATCGCGATAGACTGTGATTCCCTTTAACCCGAATTCCCAAGCGGTGCGGTAAATTTCAGAAATGGTTTTCGTATCAGCATCGTGGGGCAAATTGATGGTTTTGGAAACCGCATTGTCCGTATACTTTTGAAATGCTTGTTGATGCAGCAAGTGATACTTCCATGGAATCTCCAAACTGGTCTGGAAACATTTTCTGATTTCCTTCGGAATGGCTTTCAAATGTTGAATACTTCCCGTGTCCAATACTTCGGTTTTCAATTTTTCATCCCAAAATCCCAGCTGCTTCATTTTCATAACGAACATAGGGTTCACTTCCATCTGTGTTTTATCATCCAAAATTCCCACTCGACTATACGCCAAAGCATACAATGGCTCAATGGAATAGGACGTATCCGAAATAACCGAAATACTTCCTGTCGGTGCTATGCTGTTGCAGGTGGCATTTCTCATGGGAGAATCGGGATAAAAACTACTTTCCTTCCAATTTGGAAAATTTCCTCGCTCCATGGCCAATACTGAGGATGCCTCATAACTTTTAGACTGTATAAACTGCATCACCAGTTCTGCAAATTCCACCGCCTCATCGGAGGCATAAGGAATATCCAAAAGAATCAACAGTTCCGCCCAACCCATAATGCCCAACCCAATTTTTCGGTTGTTTTTGGTTTGGGTTTCAATTTGGGGAAGCAAATAATGGTTGGCCGAAATAACATTGTCCAAAAAGCGGACGGCCAAAATACAGTCATACTCCAAGGTATCCCAATCCATTCGCCATTTGTTGTTTTCCAACTTCACCATTTTGGAAAGGTTCAAAGAGCCAAGGTTGCAACTTTCGTATTCGAACAACGGAACCTCCCCGCAAGGGTTGGTACTCAAGATCGAACCCTTTTTCAACAATGGATTGTGTTTGTTGATGGTATCCAAAAATATCAGTCCGGGGTCGCCTGTGGCCCATGCTCGCGAAACCATCAAATCCCAAAGTTCCCTGGCTTTTAGAGATTTCACCACCTTTTGTGTACGTGGATTGATCAAATCCCACAAACCATCGTCGTGTACCGCCTCCATAAAAGCATCTGAGATGCCAACGGAAAGATTAAAGTTTCGGAGTTCTTCCCCTTCTGTTTTTGTGGTAATGAATTCCTCGATATCAGGATGGTCCACATTCAAGATACCCATGTTCGCACCTCTTCTTTTTCCGCCTTGCCTCACTTGTTCGGTAGCCGCATCATAGACTTTAATAAAGGCCAAAGGACCTGGAGAAATTCCACCTGAGGAAGAAACCGAATCTCCTTGAGGTCGGAGTTTGGAAAAATTATAACCAGTTCCCCCGCCGCTTTGATGGATTAGGGCCATGTTCTTCAAGGTTGAAAAAATACTGTCCAAGCTATCTTCAACAGGCAATACAAAACAGGCACTTAGTTGTCCTTTTGGCAATCCGGCATTCATCAATGTGGGCGAATTGGGCAAAAAATGAAAACTGGTCATCAGCTCATAAAATGCCTGCGACCATTTTTTTTGATCCTCTTCAACGCTAGCAATATAATTGGCGACCCGGTGAAAAAGTTGTTCAGGAGTTTCCACAATCCGTCCATGCGAATTTTGAAGCAGATACCTTGCTTGGAGCAATTGGACAGCATTATTGGAAAGTTTCATCTCAATTCAAACTATAGTCAATTAAATGTACCCAGTAGTTCATAGAGAGGCTATGACCTTGGTCAGTACTCAACCTTATATTGTTCTATATTGAAACTGTTCCGGGCTTTCCGATCACATCCTATTTGGCTATCTTTATCCTGAAAGTTTAAAACAAAGACCATGCGCATCATCACTTGGAACGTGAACGGCATTAGGGCCGTTGTCAAAAAGGATTTTTTCGATAACATCAAAAATCTAAACCCTGACATCCTATGTCTGCAAGAAACGAAAGCGCAGGACCATGAAGTGGAAAATGAGCTTTCCTCCATGAACAGCTATACTTCCTATTTTAATTCGGCAGAAAAAAAGGGATATTCCGGTACAGCCATTCTCAGTAAGGCAAAACCTCTTTCCATTAAAAATGACATGGGTGTGTCCGAACATGACTCCGAAGGTAGGATCCAATGTGCTGAGTATGATCATTTTTATTTGGTGAACGTTTATGTGCCAAATTCAGGACAGCAATTGGACCGTTTGGATTACAGAAAAACCTGGGACGCCGACTTTTTGGCCTACTTAAAAAATTTGGAAGCCACCAAGCCGGTTATCGTTTGTGGGGATTTCAATGTGGCACATCGACCCATCGATCTAAAGAACGATAAAGCAAACTATAACAAAACGGCGGGGTATACCCAAATCGAAATTGATGGAATGGATAATTTTTTGAACTCCGGTTTTGTGGATTCGTTCCGACAATTGCACCCTGGTAAGGAGGCATACACATATTGGAGCTACCGTTTTAAGTCAAGGGAACGGAATGTGGGTTGGCGTATCGATTATTTCCTGATTAGCCCTTCTCTAATGGAAAAAGTAAAATCCGTAGAAATTTATCCAGATATAATGGGTTCAGATCACTGCCCCATCGCTTTGGATATTGAACTATAAAAAATGAAAAGCCCCCAAATTTGGGGGCTTTCTTGTGTTGGTCGGTTATTGTCTTTTATCTCATAATTTGATTGAGGCACCTATTCCGATCATGGAAGTGGTCATATCATAGGAAACCTCGCTACCTGGAATGGCTCCATAAGGTGGGTATGCTTGTGCGAATTGGGGATTTAACAAAGGTCCGGATGTGGAACCACCACTGCTGCCATAATGATAAAGGGCGTCCAAAGTGAATTTTTCACTGAACTGATAACTCAATCCAACTTGAAAGGCATTTTTAATGATCGCTGTGGCAGGAATATTAAAAAAGGTAACATCGCTATCAATGGGGTTGGAACTGTAGGTATAGCCCACCCTGATTGGCATCTTGTTGATTCCTTTATATTGCAATCCTGCTGAAACAATGTTGATATTCTTCCATCCAAAACCTTGAACAGAAGCGGTTTGGGTCCAACCCACGGATGAAAAACCATCGGTGTTCTCGTAATCCACGATCCTATAATCCACTGCCACATCAATGGTACCCAAGGAATAGCCCAAACCAAAGGATAAAATAGCAGGATAATCCATATTAAAGGTGTTTGTGCTAGTTGTGCCATCCAAATAGGTGTTGTCCAATTCAAAATCGCCAAAATACTGTGTAGTTTTATAGGATATCCCAGCTTTTATGCCTGAAGAGGAGTTATAAAAGAGCCCTACTTGACCACCAAATCCAATGGCTGAAGCCTTGTCTGTAGAAGGATACCCAGCTTGTGTGGGATTAGCCGTTGGGTTGGGCATCAATTCCAAGGCCGCATAATCAAGGGTTGGCTGAATACCGATAGAGAGTTCATCGGTCAATTCATAGGCCCATGCCAACCCAATTTGAAGTAGCATGTAATCCGATTCCACCCTGCCAAAACCTCCCATGCTTTGGGGCATGTTTATTGGGTTGGTCATACTTTCCGGAAAAGTCACCCCAAAACCGCTTATCCCAAAAATGGAAGCGCCAAAAGTATGCTTACTCTCCGGCTTGCCCCAAACCATGGCCAATGCAGGCATTGGGGAAACACCACGGTCATCCTCTGTGGTGCCACTGTAAAAATTTCCGGTGGGTTGCCCCTCACCATCAAATTCAGGAACGGTGGAACTCAATTCAGGGGAAGAAAAGAACAAACCAAGATCCAATTTTAGGATAGTGTCGTCAAAGGTCGAAATGGTGGCCGGGTTCCAATGTAGAGCTCCCGAAATATCTAAAGGCTGCGCAGTAGCTGCCCCACCCATGGACATATTCACCGAACCTACCCCCTGCATAATGTGTCCCGCCTGTGCGAACATCGCTGTTGAAAAGAAGTAGGCGCACAATAAAAAGAAGAAATTTTTCATTTGAACAGATTTAGACAGTAAATGACTTTTTCACCTGTTTTGCCAATGTGAACAAGCATCAATTGCTGTAAAGTTGATACTGATTACAAACCTACGCACGATGGCTTAATAATAGTATGATAAAAATCACTATTGTTTGGAATCCAACACTTAAGACTATGTAGTTAACATTTTAAAAATCTTCCGACTAAAATGGCATATCAAGTAAAAACCATCATCATGAATTTAAAATCCATCTTTAATTTGGCACTGATAGTGGTGCCTGCGGTTATTTTGTTGCAAACATTGTATTTCAAATTTTCTGCTGCTCCGGAATCCGTTTATATTTTCTCAACATTGGGTCTGGAACCTTATGGACGAATAGGTCTTGGAATTATGGAACTCATAGTGGCCATACTCATCCTTGTTCCCAAAACTACTTGGTTGGGTGCACTATTAGGTATTGGTATCATGAGCGGCGCCCTATTTTCACATCTTACCAAATTAGGTATTGTGGTACAAAATGATGGTGGCACCCTTTTCATTCTGGCCGTGATTACCTTTGTGTTCTGTGTGATTCTGCTTTGGAAAAACAGAAAAGATATTCCCTTTCTTCATTTGTAAATAAATATAATCCCGATAGAAGAAAAAGACCTGGGATTGCAATTTGCTGTGTATCTTGTGGTTCGATGAGGATCACGATCAGTTTTCGGAAAAAATCCTTTTTCTTGGGTTGGACCTGGGGTCTTTGCATGTGTATAGGTGGCATACACGCTCAGCATGATACCACGTATATCATCAATTATGCGGATAAAATTATTCTAAAAGCTAATTTGGATACCCGAACGGATGCTTTCAAGTACAAAAACCGTGAAGATGGGTCCCAACTCCATTTGGTACCCAATAGCCGATACCGCATGTTCCTTTCCTTGGACTATGAGTTCATCGGGGTGAGTGTAGGTTTGGTACCCAAGTTCTTGGGCGCCAACGCGGATGAAGACCTGAAAGGTTCCACCAGCTTTACCGATTACAACTTTCGGTTCTTTTTAGGCAAGTGGGTTCAAGGTGTTTCATACAGTAAGACCAATGGGTACTATATTCGGAATACGTCGGATTTTGTGCCAGGCTGGTCCCATGGCATCGATCCCTATTTGCAGTTTAATGATCTGAGTAATTCCATTTATGGAATGTCTACTTCCTATGTGTTCAACCCCAATTTTTCATACCGGAACATTGTATATCAAAATGAATGGCAAAGAAAAAGTAGTGGTAGTATTGTAGCTTCCTTATATTATGATTACTCCATTCTTAAATTGAAAGAAGAAAGTGTGGATGCAGTTGAAAAATTTTTCAATGTGCGCTTTGCCCCTACTTATTACTATACTTGGGTTTTGCACCAGAACTGGTTTATATCAGGGAATATTGCTCCATCATTGGGCATTAAAACCTCAAGATATGAAGCAAAAAGCACCGATGCTTCCAATGCAGTGGAAAAGAACACCTATTTCACAAAAAATCTCTCTGGGGGAATCAACTTGGGATTCAGTTCGGAAAAAGTCATATTCGGCATCAATTTGAATGTAAGCGCGGATTGGTACAACGAAAATGATGCCTCTAGCGTGGAAACCGACCAATTTTATGGTTTGCTTTACGTTGGGTATCGGTTAGAACCTCCAAAAGCCATCAAAAAATTGTTCCACGATTAAGATGTTAAAGAATTGTGCATTAATATGGGATGTACTGTAAAACCATGTATTTTTGGGAATCAATGCCCAATATGGTTACAGAAATTCTTACCACAATCCTATTCCTTATTGCCGTTATTGACCCCTTGGGTTCTGTACCTGTTTATTTGGAGGCCACCAAACAGTTCAACGAACGCCATAAAAAGAAGGTCGCCATCAGAGCATCCATAGTGGCATTTGCTATATTGCTGTTCTTTATTTTGGTAGGTCAATTGATTTTGGAAGGAATGGATGTAACGTTGGATGCCTTTCAAATATCAGGAGGGGTTATTCTTTTCCTTTTTGCCTTGACGATGATCTTTGGAGAGGGAAAACCTCAATCAGAAAAACATCAGATCTCGGATTATAAACACGTGACCATCTTTCCTGTAGCCATTCCATCCATTGCCTCTCCCGGAGCTATTATGGCAGTGGTATTATTAACAGATAACCATGTGTATACCATTCAACAACAGGCCATGACCACCTTTTTGGTCTTGGTGGTCATTGCAATTACCATGTCCATTCTTTTAGCGGCCAATGTAGTACAAAAACGAATCGGGGAATACGGGATCACGGTAATTAGTAAGGTAATGGGGTTAATCTTGGCTGCTTATGCTGTTCAGAGCATCTTAAGTGGGCTTAGGGACTTCTTCGTTATTTTAAAATGATGATAATCAAGTGATTTTACTAAAATCCGCACTGATGAACGGCAAAAAACCCCGTTAACCGGTAAGATGAATGCGTTTCAATTGAAAAAACAGTAAAAAATATTCGATAAACTGCGCTTTTTTATCGTTAAAATCAAAAACCTATGAAAAATTCATAAGTATTCCCTTAAAATCTTTTTGATCTTTGTCATGTATTAACCCCCAAATCAGTACATCATGACACGTTCAATCTTTTACAGCCTACTAGTTTCAGTTACAGTTTTTGCAAGCCAAAACACTTTTGGCCAAATGGCAAAAGAAATGCTTAATACCATCGAAGGTGGAGTTTCCGCGGAAGAAGGGTACATTCCATCCATGTCGATAACCAAAGATGGCCAAACTGCCTACTTCAGCAAGGCCACTTACCAAAAACCACTATATGGAGTTTTCTCCAAAAAAGAATTGATCCATGAAATTTACCGTGCCGAGTTGGTGAACGGAGAATGGACCAACATTACCAAAATGGCCGTTTGTCCTGAACATTACTCAGCTAAGCATCCTACCATTTCCGAGGATGGGAAAAGATTGTTCTTCGCCTCCAACATGAAGGGTAGTTACGGAAAATATGATATCTATGTCGCCGATATTAAAGCTGATGGCAGTCTAGGTGTATCCAAAAACTTAGGTCCTAAGGTAAATACCAAAGAAGATGAGCTATATCCCAATATCTATAATGGTACCTTGTTGTTCTTCGCCTCAGAGGGAAGGGATGGATATGGTGGTCTTGACCTATATGCTACCCAAGTGGTTCAGAACACCCTTACCCCTTCTGTAAACCTTGGAAGCCACATTAATGGTAAAAGTGATGAGTACGCCATCCAATTGAGTCCTGAAAAGAAAATGGGATTCGTGGTATCCAACCGTGGATTTAATAACACCATATCACAATACACCGTAGCGTACGGACGTTCCAATAAGCAAGCTGACTACAACGATGTTGCAGAAAGTGATGCTGGTCTCCAAACCGTAATAAATGCTGGTTCCAATTATGCGGCCACTTCTTACGAAGACCAATAGGAAACCAAATAACTGACTACACGGAATCGGTCAACTACCTGAAGTGTCAAATGGTGCTGTTTCACATAGCCGAGTATCGAAACACTCATGACCATGATAAGAAAGACAGGGGGAACTGAAAGTCTATCATAGAACGCGGGTTGTATTATTTCAATCTGACCGATTTTACTAAGAATAGGGTGCTGATGGGACGGCACCCTATTTTTTTATTTACGCCCCTACCTATCAATAAGTTATGTGTTATTTATCGGACAAAATGCACGTTATAACGATATTCCAAAAGTGCAGTTGAACGAAAAACACTACAAAAAATTCTATAGAAATAGAAAAAATTCTAATTTGACTCATGAAATAATACAATCCCAAATCTATTAGTCATGAAAAAAAATTACAACACTCGGAAAAAAGGCATTCCAAAGTCCCATTTGGAATAGCTTCCAAAGAGGTAAACCTACACCTCGACTAAACCCAATTTTTGATTAGATCCCTATGGGATCGTGCCCGGTTTAACTGGTTAAGCCTTGGTATTTCCATGTTGCAAGTTGTTTTCAACAGCACTTTGCATTCCTTTGGTTTTATCTGAACTTAACCTTCCAAATCCGTGGAATGGGCCTGTTTTGCCCAATGCTAACCTTTACTATTGCAATAATGTAAAAGAATTCATCCCCCTAATCTTTCTTATCATGAAAACTAACACATTAAAAATTGCCATCATCGATAACGATGAGGCGCTCGATCCCATTTACAGACTTTATTTTAATGATGAAGTAACCTACGAACTGCATGGCGTTTACAAATCCGTGCATGAACTGTTGTCCAATTTTGGACGTTGCACTCCCGACGTTATCCTTTGTGAGGCCCAGTTGAACGGCATTTCAGGTATTGATGGTCTTGACTATTTTTACAAGAAGAATGAAGACCTTAAAGTACTGATGATGAGCCAAAAGAACGATTTCAAGCTCATCAAGGAAGCTTTCCGGAAGGGAGCCAACGGATTTCTGATCAAACCATTGACCAGGGAAAGGTTGTTCAATGCCTTGGATGCTTTAGGTCAACATGGTGTGGCCTTGGAACTAGATGTAGCCAAAAAGATCATCAGTTCGTTCCAAACGAAGGGTTACGACACTTTTTCACGAAAGGAAAATGAGATCATTGAACTGTTCACCCAAGGCTTTACCTACAAAATGATCGCAGATAAGCTCTGTGTATCGGCCAGTGCAGTGAATTTCCACATTCAGAACATTTATGTAAAACTGAACGTGAACTCCAAATCCGAGGCCTTGAAAAAATTGAAGGAAATGGAAATCAGACAATTGAATGCGGCTTGATAACTAATTAATCCCAATGAAAAAACCCTGACTCGCGTCAGGGTTTTTTGTTGTTGATTATACTAAATATGGATTATTTCACTTCTTCGAAATCCACATCTTCTACATTGTCACCTTCGGCTTTTGATCCACCTGCAGCACTGTCAGCGCCTGCAGAAGTATCGGCTCCGTTGGCTTGAGCAGCATCGGCCTGTGCTTTGTACATTTCTTCTGAAGCTACTTTCCAAGCTTCGTTGATTTTGTTCAAAGCAGGTTCAATTACAGCCAAATCCTTGCTTTCGTAAGCCTTTTTCAATTCTTCCAAAGCATCTTCAATTGGCTTTTTCTTGTCTGCGGACAATTTATCACCAAACTCCTTCAATTGCTTTTCGGTTTGGAAGATCATACCGTCTGCCTCGTTCAACTTATCGGCAGTTTCCTTCGCCTTCTTATCTGCTTCGGCATTGGCCTCGGCTTCGGCCTTCATCTTTTTGATTTCTTCTTCTGTCAAACCTGATGAAGCCTCGATTCGGATATCCTGGGTCTTGTTCGTGGCCTTGTCCGTTGCTGACACCTTGATGATACCGTTGGCATCTATATCAAAAGTTACCTCGATTTGAGGAGTACCCCTTGGCGCTGGTGGAATACCGTCCAAGTGGAATCTACCAATGGTCTTGTTATCCCCTGCCATAGGTCTTTCTCCTTGCAGCACGTGGATCTCAACCGAAGGTTGGTTATCCGCTGCGGTGGAGAACACCTGTGATTTCTTGGTCGGGATGGTCGTGTTTGACTCGATTAATTTGGTCATTACACCACCCATGGTCTCAATACCCAAGGAAAGTGGGGTAACATCCAACAACAATACGTCCTTCACATCCCCTGTCAATACACCACCTTGGATAGCGGCGCCGATGGCCACCACCTCATCAGGGTTCACCCCTTTGGATGGCTTTTTACCGAAGAATTTTTCAACGGCTTCCTGAACAGCAGGAATACGTGTAGAACCACCTACCAAAATAATCTCATCAATATCACTTTTAGAAAGTCCGGCAGACTTCAAAGCCGTTTCACAAGGTGCAATGGTCCTTTTGACCAAATCCTCGATCAACTGCTCAAATTTGGCCCTGGTCAAGGTTCTCACCAAGTGTTTAGGACCTGTAGCCGTAGCCGTTACATAAGGCAAGTTGATCTCTGTCTGTGCAGATGATGACAACTCGATTTTTGCTTTTTCGGCAGCTTCCCTTAAACGTTGAAGGGCCATGGCATCTTTTCTAAGGTCCATGTCCTCGTCTTTCTTAAACTCTTCGGCCAACCAATCAATGATTTTTTGGTCCACGTCGTCACCTCCCAAGTGGGTGTCGCCATCTGTGGCCAAAACTTCGAATACACCGTCACCCAATTCCAAAATGGAAACGTCGTGCGTACCACCACCAAAGTCGAACACCACTATTTTTTGGTCTTTGTCCTTTTTGTCCAACCCGTAGGCCAAAGAGGCCGCGGTAGGCTCATTGATGATACGTTCCACGGTAAGTCCGGCAATTTCACCGGCTTCCTTGGTGGCTTGTCTTTGGGAATCGTTAAAGTATGCCGGAACGGTGATTACCGCTCTGGTCACATCTTGTCCCAAGTAGTCCTCGGCAGTCTTCTTCATTTTTTGAAGGATCATGGCCGATAGTTCTTGTGGTGTGTACAAACGACCATCGATATCCACCCTAGGGGTATCGTTGTCGCCTTTTACCACTTTATAGGGAACCCTTTCCGCTTCCTTTTGCGATTCTGAGTATTTGTTCCCCATGAATCGCTTAATGGAATAAATCGTTTTGTGTGGATTGGTTACCGCTTGTCTTTTAGCTGGGTCTCCTACTTTAATCTCCCCGCCTTCAACAAAGGCAATCATGGATGGGGTTGTACGTTTACCTTCGGCATTTGGAATCACCACTGGTTCGTTACCCTCCATTACAGAGACACAGGAGTTGGTCGTACCCAAGTCTATACCTATAATTTTGCTC
>JASBTS010000027.1 GCA_030148305.1 Allomuricauda sp.
TGGGGAACAGATCCATTACAAGATTACTGTGGATGCAGACTCTACCGCAGTAGTGAATTTTCCGGAAGGGCAGACCTTTTCTCCTTTGGAAACTGTGGATGCCATCATAGGCGATACCATAAGAAACAAGGATCGGGTTACCCTGCAACGAATATATGCGCTCACCCAGTTTGATAGTGGCGCCTATACCATTCCACCACAGATCATCACCATAAACGAACGCCAAATCTTTACGGATTCCTTCCGCGTTAAGGTAGCCGATGTTGCCGTGGATACCACCAAACAGAAAATGTACGACATCAAACCTCTTATCGAGGTTGAAAGAAGTACGGCCGATATGTGGATTACCGCCCTGATCATCCTGTTAGCACTGATTGTGATAGGCGGATTGGTCTATTGGTTCTTCATCAGAAAAAAACCACTGACCGAAGAGGAAAAAGTGGCTTTGCTGCCACCTTATGATCGGGCATTGTTGGAACTCAAAAAATTGGAGAATTCCAAATACCTGATCCATGACGATTACAAACAATATTATTCCGAGTTGACCAATATTGTTCGGATGTACCTGGAGGAAGACGTTCATCTCTCCGCCATGGAAAGTACCACTTCGGAACTTATCACCAAGTTGGAAATGCTCAAGGATTCCGGTGAGTTGAAATTAGGGGAAGATACGATTCATCAGTTTCAAAAAATATTGCAAACTGCTGATTTGGTGAAGTTTGCCAAATCGAAACCCGCCACTTCCGTTGCAGAGCAGGATCGGAAATTGGTGGAAGAAATTGTAGTGAAAACACACGAGGCACTTCCGGAACCCACGGAAGAAGACCTTATGCTCAACGAAGAATATTTGGCAGAACTTGCCAAGAAAAAACAACGCAAACGAATCTATTGGGCTGCTGCCATTTTTGCGGGAATCATCTTTTTTGGAGGCGCCTTTTCAGTAGCGTACTTCGGTATCAAACAGGTGAAGGATACCGTTTTTGGCTACCCTACTAAAGATCTTTTGGAAGGCGAATGGGTTTCCAGTTCGTACGGATTCCCGCCGATTCAATTGGAGACACCCGATGTTTTGATCCGTCAGGAGGTTAAACTCCCCAAAGAGGCCGAGGAACTCATCAAACAGCTTCAGGCTTTTTCATACGGAAGTTATGTGGGCATCTTTTCGGTGAGTACCAGTTCCGTGACCTACAAGGCAGAATCGGAACCGGATTTTGATACCGCCATTGGTACCATCCTGTCCAATTTTGAGCAGCTGGGACTCAAGAATATCATCACCAAACAAGAAGAATTTACCACACAGTCCGGGGTTAAAGGAGTCAAAACCTTCGGAACCGGAACTTTGGAGACCCCGGCGCAAAAAGGCAAAAAGGCCAAGTACAATATTTTGTCCTTTGGCGGAAAAGGTTTTATGCAACAAGTGGTGATCACTTGGGAAGATGGGGATGAATATGCGGAACAGATCGTAGAACGAATATTGAACAGTTTAGACGTAAAAACACAGGCATAGATGTTTGAAAATATAGAATTTGCAAATCCTGAGTTCTTTTGGCTGCTTTTGTTGCTGCCACTGGCTTTGCTATGGTATTTTTTCAAGCGGAAGAATGAAATGGCATCCCTTCGCATTTCGAGCATCAAGGGATTTACGGTTAGCAATTGGGCCTCCAAGGCCAAGCCGGTTTTGTTCATCATGCGCTTGTTGGCCTTGGCAGCCATCGTTACTGCATTGGCACGTCCCCAGACCGAAGATATTTCGACCCGCACCAAGACCACAAAAGGTATCGATATTGTCATGGCCATCGATGTTTCATCCAGTATGTTGGCCCGTGATCTAAAACCCAATAGGCTTTCCGCGTTGAAGGAAGTTGCCGCCAATTTTATCAAGGAACGCCCCAATGATCGTATCGGTATTGTGGGTTATGCCGGGGAAAGCTATACCAAAACCCCGATTACCAGCGACAAGACCATTGTGTTGAATGCCCTTAACGATGTCACCTATGGTGAGTTGGAAGACGGCACGGCCATTGGCATGGGATTGGCAACAGCGGTAAACCGATTGAAAGAAAGTAAAGCGGTGAGCAAAGTGATCATCCTTTTGACCGATGGGGTGAACAACTCCGGTTTCATAGAACCTAAGACCGCTGCCGATTTGGCCGTGGAATTCGGGATCAAAACCTACACTATTGGACTTGGAACAAACGGGAATGCACTCTCACCGATCAGTTACAACCGGGATGGCACGTATCGCTATGGGATGAGGGAAGTACAGATTGATGAAGAACTTCTTAAGGAAATTGCCACTGTTACCGGCGGGAAATATTTCCGTGCCACGGACAACGAATCCTTGGAAGAGATCTATGATGAGATCAACAAATTGGAAAAAACGGAAATAGAGGAATTTAAATATTACAAGTACGAGGAAAAATTCCGCCCTTTGATTTTTTTGGCAGGCATTTTTCTGTTGTTGGAATGGGGATTGCGCAATTCCATATTTAAAAGTTTTATTTAGGGAATGATTCAGTTCGACGAAAAAATATACTTCTACCTTTTGGCCATTATCCCGGTAATGGTCCTGGCCTTCTTTTTTCTTCAAATCTGGAAAAAAAGAACCCAAAAACGATTCGCCAAGTCCAAACTGCTCAAGCGTTTGGCCCCCAACCGATCCAGTTTTAAGTCGGCCGTCAAGTTGGCCTTTTTGTTGGCCGGACTTTCCTTTTTGATTTTGGCACTGGTCAACCCGAAGATCGGCACCAAATTGGAGACTGTAAAGCGCGAAGGGGTTGATATTGTTTTCGCGATAGACGTATCTAAAAGTATGTTGGCAGAGGACATCGCCCCCAACCGATTGGAAAAAGCAAAACGCATTGTTTCGGAGATCATCAACCAACTGGCCAGTGACCGTATAGGAATCATTGCCTATGCCGGGCAAGCCTATCCACAACTGCCGATCACCACGGATTATGGGGCCGCAAAAATGTTCTTGCAGAGCATGAACACAGACATGCTTTCCTCCCAGGGTACTGCCATTGATGCCGCTATTGATTTGGCCAGTACCTATTATGATGATTCTCAACAGACCAACAGGGTACTTTTTATAGTTTCCGATGGAGAGGATCATTCGGAAAGTTCCACCACGGCCGCTGTAGAAAATGCCACCCAAAATGGAATCAGGATCTTTACCATTGGGGTTGGAAAAGAAAAAGGCGCACCCATTCCCATCAAAAGAAACGGGATTGTGGAAAGTCTGAAAAAAGACAATCAAGGTGAGGTGGTCATCACCAAATTGAACGAAGCCATTCTTGCCGATATTGCCAATCGAGGCAACGGAGAATATATTGATGGTTCCAACACGGATGACGCCGTGGAATACATCAAGGAACAACTGAACCGGATGGACAAAACCGAATTTGAGGCCAAGCAGTTTGCGGAATACAAGGATCAATTCCAATGGTTCCTTGCTGCTGGATTTTTATTTTTATTTTTGGACATCTTCGTTCTGGACAGAAAAACCCAATGGTTGAAAAAACTAAATCTTTTTAATGAGCATGATGATGACTAAGATAAGATTGGTGTTTGGACTATTGCTTTGCTTTGGATGGGTCCAAGCACAGGATGATGCCGCATTGGAGGCACAAAAAGAAGCTGAAAAAGCCCTAAGGGCTTCTACAAATATTACGTACGACGCCAACAAAGAGCTTACCTCCAATGATTTTGTGGGCGCTGAATCTGAATACAGAAGGGCTATTTCCAAAAGTGATAAAAATGTAGCTGCCCCATTTAACCTGGGCAATGCCTACTACAACAGGGAAAGTTATGGTGAGGCATTTGGCCGCTATAAGCAAGCTGGTGACGCAGCTGAGGACAAAGCCGAAAAGCACAAGGCATTCCACAACATGGGCAACGTATTCATGAAGAACAAGGAATACGAAAAAGCCGTTGAAGCCTACAAGGAAGCATTGCGAAACAATCCTACCGACGAAGAAACCCGATACAATCTGGCACTTGCCAAGAAAATGTTGGAAAAACAACAGGACGAGCAGAAAAACGATCAAGACCAAAACCAAGACAATAAGGATAATCAGGACCAAAAAGATCAGGAAAAAGATCAAAACAAGGACCAGAATAACGAAGGCGGGGACAACGACAAGCAAGACGAAGGGAAACAGGACGAAAACGATAACAAGGATAAGGGTGACGAAGGGGAAAACGGGCAGGACAAACCCGAAGAAAACCAAAAAGGGGATGGCGATGAAAAGAAAGAACAGGAGAAAAAACCCAATGAAGGAGATCAGCCCCAAGATCAACAGCAGCAACAACAGCCCAGACCCAACCAATTGTCCAAACAGCAGATCCAAAACCTGTTAGAAGCCATGCAGAACGAGGAAAAGAAAGTACAGGAAAAGATGGAAGCCAGAAAGGTGCGTGGACAAAAAGTTAAAAACGAGAAGGATTGGTAATGAAAGTACAAAGGGGCAACATATTACTTTTCTTGGCGATGGTGTTCCTATCGGGCACCATGATCCATGCCCAGGAAGATGAAGTTACGTTTACCATGAACCTGAGTAAGGAAAAGTTAGGGATCAATGAACGTCTTCGTGTTGACTTTACCATGAACAAAGATGGTGATAATTTTACTCCACCAGCCTTTGAAAATTTCAAGGTGGTCATGGGGCCATCACAATCCATTAGTTCATCTTGGATCAATGGTAAACGCAGTTTTTCCAAAACCTACACATATATACTTTTACCTACTGCCAGAGGAAATTTTACGATACAACAGGCTACAATAGAAATTGCAGGGGAAACCTATAAAACCACCCCAAAAACTGTGGAAGTCACTGCAGCCGTGGACAGACCAAATGGCGAAAAAACCGCGGATGATGTTGCTGATGAAAGTCTTCATCTGGTAGCCGAAGTATCCAAGGAAAACCCATACCTGAATGAAGCGGTTACTGTAGTTTACAAACTGTATGTTAGTCCTGATATCAGTGTGACGAATTACCGCCCATTGGACAATCCTACCTACAACAATTTTTGGAGCCAGGATATTCCCGTTACCAAGCACACGGCCCAAAATGGAACCTATGAAGGAAAGCCTTTCCGTTATGTGGTGCTAAAACGTGTGGTGCTTTATCCGCAAAAATCAGGTGAATTGGACATTGAGCCTCTTTCTTTGGAAATTTATGTGGATGTTCCCACAAACCGAAGGGACTTCTTTGGAGGAAGGATCTATACGCAAACAAGTAAAACGGTATCAGCTGGCAACAGGACCATAAATGTAAAACCACTGCCTGAAGAAGGAAAACCAGCTGATTTTAGTGGCGCTGTAGGTGATTTTGAATTCAGTGTCACTACAAGCAAAGACGAATTAAATGCCTCGGAATCGTTACAGGCCAAAGTGGAGATTTCAGGAAAAGGAAACTTAAAATTGTTCCAATTGCCCAAACCGGAATTGCCCAGTTCCTTGGAAGTTTACGATCCGGAACATGAAGAGGATGTCAATACCAATAGTACGGGCATGGAGGGAAAAGTGACGGACAACTATACGATAGTCCCATCATTTAGAGGTAAATACCCCATTCCCAGTATTCCGTTCAGCTATTTCAATCCAGCAACAGGAAAATATGTGACCCTTCAATCCGATGAGATCAATATTGAGGTTTTGGAAGGTCCTGCGGCTTCTTCGGATAATGCCGTGGCAGGATCTGCGATAAACAAACAGGCGGTTGTACCTACTGGAAAACAGTTCCATTTTCTCAAATTAGATCCAAATCTCAACCCAACGAAAGCATCGGGTTTCTTTGGTTCAAAATCCTTTTTCATGTGGCTGTTCCTACCTTTATTGTTGATTCCACTGGCTATTTTCACCTCCAAGAAAAGAGAGGCCATTGCCGGGGATGTGGTCGGGAACAAGATCAGACAAGCCAACCGTTTGGCAAAAAAATACCTTTCAGCCGCTAAAAGAGATTTGGGCAACAAGGAAGCTTTTTATGTGGCTTTGGAAAAAGGCCTACATAACTATCTGAAGGCCAAACTGAATATTGAAACCACTGAATTCAGTAAGGAAAAAATAACAAACATCTTGGCAAGCAAGAAGGTAGATCAAGAAGACATACAAGGATTCATAAGCTTGCTTACCAGTTGTGAAATGGCAAGGTATAGTCCCTTTTCCAACGTGCAGATGCAAAACGATTATGACAAGGCAAGTGAAGTAATCTCTAAATTGGACAAGCAATTATGAGCATGAAGACATTTTTCATTTGGATCTCCCTTTTCACCTTGTCTATTGGATTTGCCCAAAACGAGACGTTGTTCTCCCAAGCCACGGAATATTACAATAACGGAGAGTATAACAAGGCAATTGATAACTACAAGGCCATTTTGGAAAGTGGGCAACATTCCGCGTCCTTGTACTTTAACTTGGGCAATTGCTATTACAAACTGAACAGCATTGGTCCGAGTATCTATTACTACGAAAAAGCCCTTTTGCTTGATCCGCACGACAATGAAATCCTGAACAATTTGGCGTATGCCCAAAACATGCGCTTGGATGCCATTGAGGCGATGCCCAAAACAGAGATTTCCAAAATCTACAACAGTGCTATCAACTTGTTCGGTATTAATCAATGGGCCTATCTTGCCGTGGCATTTGTGTCGTTGTTCGTGATATTGTATCTGACTTACTTTTTCCTGTCATCGGCCAATAAAAAGCGGTTTTCCTTTATTGCGAGTATCTTTTCCATTGCCCTTGGTGTACTTTGCATATTGATGGCCTATTTACAGCAACAGCAGCAAAAAAAGGATGATCCCGCGATTGTGTTCAGTAAGGAAGTAAAGGTTTCCTCCGAGCCCAACCAAAACAGCGATGTGATCTTTACCTTGCATGAAGGCACAAAAGTGAATGTACTTGAAGAATTGGATGGTTGGCAAAAAATCTGGATTGCCGACGGACAAACTGGTTGGCTTTTGAGCAATAATATCAAGAAAATCAAGGACTTTTAGCCAAAATTGTCCCTTGGTGCGCATATTTCGTTATTTTTATAAAAAAAGTCCTGTGCTAAAAACATTGATTTTTTCTTTTCTACCCATTATGCTGGTAGGTTGCCTCTTGGTATCCCCAATTGTTCCATTTTTGGACAAAGAGTTGGGGAAGACCATGGTATTGGGATCTGCTGAAGAAGAAAAAAGCAGCAAAAAAGAAGAAGCTGAAAAGAACTTTGACGAACTGGATCTTTATCTTAAAAATTTTTACGAGCTATCCTTTTATCAAGCAGCCCAAAAATTCAATGTCTTTTCTACAGATTACGTATTCCCAACCGTGGAATATAACTTGGAGATTTTGGATCCCCCTCCCAAGAAATTGAGCTAAGTCCCTCCTTTTTCAATTCAATTTCTAACCATCTCTTTGGGCATCGCCTAGGGAGAACCTAACTTATTTATCCATGTTCAAGTATATTAAAAACGATTTACCAGCCAGTATAGTAGTATTCTTTGTGGCGCTACCGCTCTGTTTGGGTATTGCACTGGCCAGTGGGGCGCCTTTGTTTTCCGGACTTATTGCCGGAATCATTGGAGGTATCGTCGTAGGGGCCTTGAGTGGCTCACAAATAGGGGTAAGTGGTCCGGCCGCTGGATTGGCCGCCATTGTACTCACTGCCATCGGAACCCTGGGTGGCTATCAAAACTTTTTGGTTGCAGTAGTATTAGGCGGACTTATTCAAATCCTGTTCGGGGTTTTACGAGCTGGGGTCATTGCCTATTATTTTCCCTCCTCCGTCATCAAAGGAATGCTTACCGGTATAGGTATCATCATCATTCTAAAGCAGATTCCCCATTTTTTTGGTTATGATGCCGACCCAGAAGGGGACTGGGCCTTTTTTCAGGTAGACGGTGAAAACACTTTTAGTGAAATCGCCAACACCATCAATTCCATAAGTCCAGGGGCATCGTTAATTGCCGTTGTAGCTCTCGTCATTTTGATTTTATGGAACCAAGTATTGAGCAAAAAATCAAAGATTTTTGAATTGGTTCAAGGGCCATTGGTTGCCGTGGTGTTGGGTATGGTGTACTATTCCTTTACAAGAGGTGGGGCTATGTGGGGCATATCGGAGGAGCACTTGGTTAAAGTTCCTGTTCCGGATGGTTTCGACTCGTTTATCGGATTGTTCAGTTTCCCTAACTTTTCGGCCATAGGCAATACTGAAATTTGGATCACGGCCTTTACCATGGCATTGGTGGCCAGTTTGGAAACCTTGCTCTGTGTTGAGGCAACGGATAAGCTGGATCCCTTAAAAAGAGTGACCCCCGCCAATCGTGAACTTTTGGCACAAGGCGTGGGCAACAGTATTTCAGGTTTGATAGGTGGTTTGCCCATAACCCAGGTCATAGTACGTAGCTCCGCCAATATTCAATCTGGTGGTAGAACAAAGCTTTCTGCCATTTTGCATGGCTTTTTGCTATTGGCCTCCGTATTGATCATTCCTAGGCTGCTTAACATGATCCCGCTCTCCGTTTTGGCAGCCATTCTTTTTATTGTTGGATATAAATTGGCCAAGCCCAGTTTATTTAAAACCATGTACAAAGCTGGGTGGAAACAATTTGTGCCCTTTATCGTGACCGTGGTCGGTATCGTATTTGCGGATCTATTGATTGGTATTACCCTTGGTCTGGGGGTAGGGATCGTAGTTATTTTGATCAAGAGCTACCAAAACTCACATTTTCTTCATATTCAGGAAAAAGGAAATGACGGCCATCGCATTAAAATGACCTTGGCCGAAGAAGTGACCTTTTTTAACAAGGGAGCCATCCTAAAGGAATTGGATCAGATTCCCCAAAATTCCTATCTTGAGTTGGATGTGGTCAACACTAAATATTTGGACAATGACATCATTGAAATTTTACAAGATTTTGGCAGCAAGGCCAAAAACCGGAATATCCATGTTAAATTGATCTCGGAAAGAGGAATTGTGGACAATCCAGATGATTATATCGAATTTTTTAAGAAACCAAAAAATCAGCTTAATAACAAATGAAAGCACATACCAAAGAAACGCAAGCAACCATGACGCCAGAAAAGGCACTTCAATTTTTGAAGGAAGGGAACGAGCGTTTTCAGAACAACCTTAAAGCCAACCGTAACCTTTTGCAGCAGGTGAACGAAACCAAGGACGGGCAGTTCCCTTTTGCCACAATCCTGAGTTGTATCGATTCCCGTGTATCTGCAGAATTGGTCTTTGACCAAGGCTTAGGCGATATTTTCAGTATTAGGATCGCAGGTAATTTTGTGAACCAAGACATTTTGGGCAGTATGGAATTTGCCTGTAAACTGGCTGGAACCAAATTAGTGGTCGTACTCGGACACACCAGCTGTGGTGCAGTAAAAGGTGCCTGTGACCATGCCAGAATGGGTAACCTAACTTCCCTGATCAATAAGATTGAACCTGCCGTTTATGCCACCAAAGAACCCAAAGATGAAGAATTAAGGAATTCTGAAAATTCTGAGTTTGTAGATGCCGTTGCGGTTAAGAACGTGGAAATGGCCTTGGAAAACATTAGAAACCAAAGTGTGATCCTTAAAGAAATGGAACAAAAAGAAGAAATTGCCATTGTAGGGGCCATGTATGATCTCTCGGATGGCAAGGTGACCTTTTTATAATCTTTTAAAATATTGGAAAGACCGATGGAGAAGTCCATCGGTCTTTTTATTTTAACACCTGATATCCTTTAAAAGGCACATCATGTTTTTACCAAAAATTCCAAATGACTCCGGTCCCGTTTATCTTGAAACCATCCCTGGGCGTTTTCCGGTAGAGCCGTACAACACTTTGAGTAATCTGGTATTTTTGGTCCTGATCATTTACTGGGGGATCAAAGTCTATAAAAATCCCAAACAACATGTATTTCTTGCTTGGATGATCCCCATCATTGGTATAAGTTACATTGGTGGAACGGTGTACCACGCCACCAGGAGTCATGAATTTTGGTTACGTTTGGATTGGATGCCTATTCTGTTTCTCTGTTTGGCACTAGTGGTATACTTTATTTTTAAGCTGGTCAAAACTTGGTGGAAACGGGTTTTGTTGATCATCCTTTTTTTTGGGATTTCCTATATGATGCGGATTCTACCGATGCCTGCCGGACTTCGAATTTCGCTTGGCTATGTGATCAGTGCCGTTACCATTTTATTGCCGATCGTGTGGTACCTGTTTCAAACCCATGGAAAAAATGGGTATTTGGTACTGTTGGCTTTCGCAACTTTTGCACTTGCCCTTACCTTCCGGATTTTGGATAAATCTCAGACCTTGTTTCCAATGGGTACCCATTGGCTATGGCATTTTTTCGGGGGAATCGCAGTACATTTCCTAATCGCCTATATATTCAACGACAATTTGCTAAATTTGTCGGCCAATAGTGCCGTTGAACATGATCCAGACCATTAAGGAACACCTTGTAGAAGTAGAAAAGTTTGCTTCAACCTCCAAAGAAGAAATTGAAACTTTCCGAATCAAGTATTTGGGGAAAAAAGGCCTTTTGAACACCTTTTTTGCCGAGTTCAAGAATGTGCCCAATGACCAAAAGAAAGAATTTGGCCAGGTCATCAATGAGTTGAAGAATGCGGCAACCGAAAAGGTCAATTCCCTAAAAGAGGTCTTGGAGAGCCAAACCGAAGTAGGCAAATACGGTGATCTTACCCGTCCGGGTGAACCTATGGAAATTGGAGCCAGACACCCTATCTCCATTGTCAAGAACCGCATCATCGATATTTTTTCAAGAATAGGTTTCAATGTTTCCGAAGGACCGGAGATCGAGGACGACTGGCATAACTTTACGGCCTTGAACCTACCGGAATACCACCCGGCAAGGGACATGCAGGATACATTTTTCATTCAGACCGATCCTGATATCCTATTGCGTACCCACACCTCATCGGTACAGGTGAGGTATATGGAAAGCAACAA
>JASBTS010000028.1 GCA_030148305.1 Allomuricauda sp.
GAAGACCAAGAGGAAGTACAACCGTAAATCCTCCTAATCCCATTTACTGTTAAAAGCGTCATAATTGTTGTTTGAATGATTAAACCAATGGGCATTGACCTTGTCCAAGGTTAAAATCATTTAAAATTTAAACATATGAAACGATTAGCAGTAGTATTGGTCTTGCTCGCCACCCTTGGTGTTGCAGCCCAAAAAAATGATGGCCCAAGAATGCCGAAGGGTCCAAAAATGGACATGACCGCCGAAGAGATGGCCACCTTGCAGACCAAACACATGGCATTAGCCCTTGATTTGACCAAAGCACAACAGGACAAAGTAATGAAGTTGAATTTGGAGGAAGCCAAACTGAAAAAGGCCAAGTGGGATGAGATGCAGGCGTTAAAAGAAAGTGGTGAGTGGAAAAAACCCACCGCTGAAGAAAAATTTGAACGTCAGAATGCCCGATTGGACCAACAGATTGCTTTCCAAGCCAAAATGAAGGAAGTATTGAACGAAGATCAATACCAGTCTTGGAAAGACATGAGAAAACACAAAGCCAGGCATGGCGATAAAAAAATGCAGGAGAGAGGGAGAAGAGGATAGTGTTTTTTGTTGATTTTAAGTAGCCGCGCCTGCCATGGACGCGGCTTCTTTAATTTTTGGAATCCCCTATTTGTAGTTCTTCACCCGGTCATCATTGATTACACCACCCCAGTTAAGTCCGAATGCAAAATCGTATGCATTGCCCTCAGCATCAATATAAGGCTCCATGTCACGAGGCACGTCCTCGAACTGGAGTTCCACTGTCTTCATATCTGCCGGCATCTGGAAGGGCAATAGCGCCGTGGGTTCCGCCTTGCCTGAAACCAGATCCATCAATGCTTGGTCCTGAACGCCCATTTGCACCAATATGGCCGAAGCATAGGGTTCAATCTCGGCAAAAACCATAGGTTTGGATACTCTCACGATTACCACCACTGGTTTTTCACCCATTTTTTTCTTGGTGTCCTTCACCAAATCCATATCGGCAGTGTTGGAGGCCAAGAAGGTTTTTCCTTTGTAGGTACGGTTGGTAAAATCTTCCATTGGACTACCACCCGCCAAACTACTATCCCTGGCATAGGTAGCGGTGTAAGGACCGTATTGCAAACTAATGGGCACATAGCCATTGCCTCCCTTTTCACTGTCTGCAACATCATAACCCACTCCCCCGTTGGGATTCTCAATACCCACAAGGGCAAAATCCGCAGCGGAAGGATCCTCCACAACATCATAATATTTGATGATCACATCCATATTGAAAGGAACTTCATAACGCTCCGGAGTTGCAATCCCAAACCAATTTTTACTTGAGGCAACAAAGCGTTGTGGCACGTAAACCTTTTTCTTTTCTTTTATGGGCAATACATTCCCTTGGTTTTTCAACATGACCACGGAACGCAATTGTGCCTGGTACCCGGCTTCCATAAACTCGGGTTTGCCCACGGTTGATTCTGTCTCGGAAACATCCAAATACGGATTTTCAAAAAGTCCCGTCCTAAAAATATTTTTTAGCAATCGCACCGCTGAAACTTCAAATCGATGGCGCATATATTCCTCACCATGTTCCTTTACTCCCATTTGGTAGGCCTCGATCACGGGATCCATATCATTGTTACCTCCAAATTGATCGCATCCTGCTTCAATAATCTTGTAATGTCTTTCGGCAACACTTAAATTTTCCACACCCCAAGGTTTTCCTTCAAAAACATACACAGAACTCACATCACGGGTAATGGCCCAATCGGTACACACCACTCCATCATACCCATATTTTTCACGCAATAGATTAGTGATCAGATACTTGTTGTAGGAGTTGCCCACATTTTCACCATTGAGGGTATCCCTATCATAGGAAATCGTATAATACGGCATTACCGCGGAAGCCATTCCTGTGGCACCCTTCAATTTAAATGCCCCTTCGGTGAAAGGTTTTAGATGGTCCTTCAAATTGTTTCCTGGATACACGGCGTAGGCCCCATATCCGAAATGGGCATCACGCCCTCCTTCCTCAGGTCCGCCCCCGGGCCAGTGTTTTACCATGGCATTCACACTTTGGTACCCCCATCCCCCATCATCGGAAGATTGAAATCCATCCACATAGGCCCTAGCCATATCGGTGGCCAATTTGGGGTCTTCTCCCATAGTGCCATCAAAACGGGACCAACGGGGTTCGGTGGCCAAATCAATTTGGGGGGAAAGTGCCGTGGCAATACCCAAGGCACGATATTCTTTGGATGCTATATCACCAAATTGTTGCATAAGGGCTGGGTCAAAACTGGCCGCAATACCCAAGCTGCTGGGCCACATGGATATGCGCCCACCCGCACCGGCATTGAATTCTGCATAAGAATCGCTGCCATGTCTGGGATCGGAACTGGTATTTACGGGAATGCCCATTCCTATTCCTTCCACAAAAGCTTGGGCATTGTTGTTCCACTGGGCAGCCACCCCAGGAGTTTGTACACTGGTAATCAGTACGTGCCTTAGATTATCATCCTTTAAAAAGATTTTCTGTGCATCGGAAAGATCACTGGCCTTGGCACCACTTTCCTCAAAAGGTTTTCCATTGTAGGTCACAGCACCAAAAAAACGGTTGCCACCACCCGGTAGGGATTGATGGGCACTGTACAACATGAGCCCCGCGATCTGTTCCACGCTCATTTTGGAGGCCAAGTCCTTGGCCCGCTCCTCGGCTGTTAGTCTCCAATCCTCATAGGGATCCAAAGTACCATTCTTGTTCAAATCCTTGAAGGCATATCGATCCACTGTCAAAATTTGGATTCCGGATTCAGGTGCGTAACCCAAAGTAGCACCATTGGTATTTTCAACAAGTTTATAGCCTTCCTTTTCGGTCTCTTTGTACTTGGGCCCACATGCCGCCACCAAAACGGGTAGTGCAATGACCAAGAGGTGTTTAGTTACTCTCTTCATTTTAAAGTTTGTTAGTTAGTTGTAGTTGAGAAATTAATCCATTGAATTTACGGAATGATGCCCGAGTACGGAAATCCTTTTTGCCAATTTGTGGCGTATATAACATAACCACCCTAAGAACTGCCTTTATCATAACCCTTTAAATCCAAAAAAGATGAAAGCACGTTTCTTGATTACCGTTATAACCACCCTTTTTGTATTGACCATGAATTTCGCGCAAGAGAAATTGCATTGCCCGCCTTCGGAATGCGAATTTCAACCGGGCGACCAAGTTTATGCCTTTGGCCACAAGATCAAACTGAGGACCGAACCCAATACCACCTCCCCTGTCTTGGAGGAATTAAAAATTGGTGAATGGGTCAAAATCCTTGAAAAAACTCCTTTCTCATGGCCCTACAAAGGCTTCGATTCCCCTTTTTACAAAGTAAACTACAACGGCATGACGGGTTATATCCTTGGGGGATTGCTTTCCATGGAACGAAAAACCGTAGCCGGACAAAACTACTTCTTCACCTATTCTCGGGAAGGGGAAACCACCTTTTTGAACATCAGGACCGTGGTACATGGGTCGTACATGGAAAAGAAGGTTCCCTTGAAGAACGACCGCTTTTCCATCAATACCTTAGGCAACAAAGGCATACCTAATTTGGACGGTATCCTATATGTGGATTATCTGGCGGATGCATCCAATCTTGAGAACGGGGGCATCTATCTCTTCCTCAACCATTTCAATTTATGTGATGCAGTAGAAATTTCCCAGATAGTGGACAATGGCAGTGCCAACTATCTTTCGGAGAAGTTGATTTTTCCTGATGACACGGACGGAATTCCAAATAAAGTCCTGTACAAAATGGAAAAGGGTGAAAACCTGGACCTGGCCACCCAATGGCGGCAAACCTCCATGGAAACCCGCATTTTGACTTGGACAGATGGAACCCTTTCCCCTAATATTAAGGAAAAAAGAAGGCAACCATAGGATTTGGCCAATATTTCCCTTATTTTATCGTTTATATAGACGATATTTTTATTTATCGCTTTTTTTAACGATATTTGATATAATCGTCTAATTAAACGATATTAAATATAGCATCATGACGGCCATACTCACAGGGGATATTATCAACTCCAAGGACCATAAAGCCAGTAAATGGCTGCCCTTATTAAAGCAGGCACTAAGCCGTTACGGCACCGAGCCCTTGGTATGGGAAATTTACCGGGGGGATAGTTTTCAATTGGAGACCACCCCGGAACAGGCACTCGAAGCGGCCATCTACATCAAGGCCCACCTTAAACAAATACGGCATTTGGACATTCGTGTGGCCATCGGACTGGGTGAAAAAGACCACGCGGCCGAAAAAATCACAGAGTCCAACGGTACGGCCTTTGTACGCTCGGGGGAATGCTTTGATGGGCTTAAAAAACAGACCTTGGCCCTCAATTCGGATAACGAGGCCTTCGATGCCACTATAAACCTCATGCTGCAATTGGCTACCTTGACCATGGACAACTGGCTACCGGCCGCCGCAAAAATTGTTTGTGCCGTTTTGGAACACCCAGGGGCCAATCAAAAGGAAATTGCCACCCTGCTGGACAAATCGCAAAGTACCATCAGCGAGGCATTGATCCGTGCAGGATTTGACGAAGTACAAAAAATGATCCATTTTTACAGAACCCAACTCGCCCAAATATGACATTGTTAGCGTTAAAACTGTTATTGGCCCATTTTACAGGGGATTTTGTACTACAACCCGGCAAATGGGTGGAAGACAAGCTCCAAAAAAAAGGAAGATCCAAATACCTGTACTTTCATATTGGAGTGCATTTGCTGCTACTATTGCTCCTTTTACAGTTTCAACATTTGGGAGCCATTGCCCTGATTTTGGTATCACACTATTTGATCGATCTAGGAAAGCTGTCCCTTACCAATCCCAAAAACTATCGTTGGCTTTTTGTGGTGGACCAAGTGCTGCACCTTCTGGTCTTGGCCGCTATCCTATACTGGATTGAACCCTTCCAGATTCCCTTCTCTGACCTGTTCCAAGAAAAGCACTTGCTGCTGATTACCTTTTTGGTATTCGTGACCTATGTTTCCGGCATCATCATGCGGATGTTACTGGCACCATACATTGATGAGGTCGCCAAAAGTGATGAACCTGGCGAAGGAGGCTCATTGAAAAATGCCGGTACCTATATCGGTATGTTGGAACGCCTCTTTGTATTTGGGTTTATATTGATGCAACAATGGGCCGCCATTGGCTTATTGATTGCAGCAAAGTCCGTGTTCCGGTTCGGTGACCTCAACAAGGGAAAAAACCGAAAACTGACCGAATATGTCCTAATAGGCACCCTGCTCAGTTTTGGACTGGCCATCCTATCTGGGATGTTCTACTTGTATCTGGCAAACTAGCGTACAAAAAAACCGCCCCTAAGGGGCGGCTCCCACTGAATCAATAAAATAATGGGCACTACTTATTTTAAGATGTGCTGATCGTTCAACACTTTCATACTTTCCAATATGTTGCTTACTGCCATGGTCATGGACTTGGCAGAAATGGTGGCTCCAGAAATACCATCAATATCCTCTCCATAGGTTAAGGTTTCCCCGGATTTTTTTCCAATAAACTGTTGCAACCAACGCTGGCTGCCCACTTGGCGGCCATGGTCTTCACGATAAATCAGAATCTTCGATTTCTTTACAGTCAAATCTGGAGTGAACAGGACCACGTAATCAAAAACATTCTTCAAACTGGGGGCTTTACCCAAATACACAAAACCTATGGTAGATTCCCCGGTTTTGATCCTAAAGAGGTTTTCGCCTCCCAATTCCGAGGGTGTACTTTGGTTCAGTGCAGCATCCACGGTAATGGGTATCAAGGAAAAATCCTCCAGTTCAAAAGTGGTACGTACGGCATTGTCCAATTTTTCCTGAAGCTTGGCAGAAATCTTGGGCATTTGGAAGGCTACAAGGAAAAAGGCCGTGCAGAACACGGCCCAGCCAAGGGCCTTAAACCTATTTTCCCTCAGCATTTGTATCCTGTTTTTTATCGGTAATAAACTTGTTGATGGTTTCTAGAATCTGTGCCTTGTTGGCTCCTTGTTCCTCCAATTGGTAAAAGTGCAAGAAGAGCGGTTGACCATCCACTTGCTTCAGAAGTGTCAGATCACCTTCCCTATTGTACACCTCATCCCAGGCATCACGGGCCACAGCCCAAAAATCCTTATGGGCTACCCACCAATCGGCCGCTACCTTACAATCGGAGTCGGCCACTTTTTTGTAGATATTGTATCCCTTTTCCTGGGCCAACAATACATCGGTTTCACCGTCTTTTCTAATGATCTTATCATTGTCCTGCTCATGTACCCATCCATAGGAAGTGATTTCCTGGCGGTTACCACGGCTCATGACGTTGTAATCACTTCGCTTGGAATATTCCCTTCGCGGTAGCGGGGAATCACTTCTGTTCTCCCAATAATTTTTACCATCCACATGTACCCAAGAGGATGACCCGGCATACCGTGGGCTATCATCCACCTGATATACCTTTTGGGTCCATTGTCCCTTTACCTCACTTGCCGGCAATTTTGAGAATGACCAACTGTTGTCCTTATCATAGTGGAACAAGTCCCCATTTTCGAACAACCAGTCCTGGCGCCAGTGTTTGATCACGGTGCTATCATTGATCACCAATAAATGCTGAAGAGAAATTTTATTGTCCTCATCTATAATGGGCAAAGCCAATTCCAAGGCCTTTGAGGTATAATCGAGTTTCTTTTCGTAATCGATTTCCGGAGCAAAGGTCTCGGTATACTTAAAGGTCACTTCGTAGCATCCGCACATATCCAGAATGGCTTGGCGATCCAATTCTTTCTTTTTTTGAGAGAAGCCAATGGTTGTTACCAGGCCCATGAGCATCAAAAAGATGGTAGTTTTTTTCATAATGGTATCAGTTAGATCTTATCAAATTGTTCCGGACAAAAATACTAAACTTATTTAGATTGAATAAAAATAAAATATATATTTGCTCCAAAATAAATTAGAATGAATCTAAATAATTATTGGATAAGCCTGTTTTTAACCCTAATTGCCTGTTTGCATGCCATGGCCCAGAAAAGCAGTCCTGCCCAAAAAGATTCCATTCTAACCGAAAATCTGGATGAAGTAGTGGTTACGGCCACTCGTACCATAAGACAATTGTCATCCCTGCCTTTGCCTGTTACCTTGATTGCAAAAAAGCAGTTGCAACAAACCGGATTTACCCGTCTCAACGAAATCCTGAACGAACAAACCGGCATCATCATGACCCCGGATGCCACCATCGGTGGTGGTGAAGGCGTTCAAATTCAAGGGATTGCTTCAGATTATATATTGGTCCTTATTGATGGGGTGCCCGTTGTGGGTCGTAGTTCAGGTAATCTGGATCTTAGCCGCTTCGCCATTGGCAATATCAAACAGGTGGAAGTGGTGAAAGGGCCTTCTTCCAGTCTTTTTGGTTCCGAAGCTTTGGGCGGGGTCATCAATATCATCACGGAAAAACCCTCCTCGGAGAAAATCAATGGGCAGGTTTCACACCGCATGGCGAGCTTCAACAATCAGAACACCAACCTCACCATCAACCAAAAAGGAAAAAAACTGGGTTACTCCCTATTTGCAGACCGGTTGAGCACTGACGGTTATGACCTTGCCCCCACCCAGGAGGGCCAAACCATCAATCCCTTTTACAATTATACCCTTAATGGACGCTTGTATGTAGATGTTTCAGATACTTGGAACGTTTTCGCCTCGGGAAGGTATTTTTATCAAGAGTTTGATGTTGCCCCAAGCACCAGTGAAGAGCAAGATTTGAACCTTCACTTTAAGGTGAACCACAAAGCTACATCCAAAAGTCAGTTGCAATACGAACTGTACTACACCAATTATGTGACGGATGAAAAGAGCATCGACCCCATTGACAATGAGTTGTTGATCGCCAATGACTTTGACCAAAGGTTGTTCCGTCCGGAAGTCCGTTTCAACCATACCTTTTCACCACAAAATATACTAACCGTTGGGGGTGGCTACAACTTTGAACATCTGGAACGATCCCTTTTTGCAGGAGATGTAACCTTTGAATCCCAATACCTGTATTCCCAATTCGATTTTAAGCCGCTTGATGCCCTTAACATTATCGTAGGGGCGCGCTTCGACAACCACAGCGAGTACCATTCACAGTTAAGTCCCAAAATTTCCGGTCGCTACGATATTTCTCCCAGTTTGGCCATAAAAGGATCGGTAGGCAGCGGGTTCAAGGCTCCGGATTTTAGACAATTGTATCTGGACTTTACCAATGCAGCGGGTGGCGGATATTCCGTTTTTGGAAAGGAAGTGGAACAGGCCGGGATCGAGCGTCTTCAAGAAAACGATGAAATCGCCACCCTTCAAGTGGATCCCTCCGAATTGGGTGAGCCCTTGGATGCGGAAAGCTCCATCGGGTACAATCTGGGATTCACTTTTAAAAAAGGTAAACTATCCACAGAGCTCAACTTTTTCCGAAACGACTTTAAAAACCTTATCGATACCCGAATCTTGGCTTCCAAGACCAATGGTCAGAATGTTTTTGGGTATATCAACCGGGACCGGGTCTATACCCAAGGTTTTGAAATGGACATCAGATACAAACCTTGGAAAAACCTCAACCTATCAGCCGGTTATCAATTGCTCTATGCCTATGATAAGGACAAAAGGGAAGCCGTCAAAAATGGGGAGGTTTTTGCCCGAGACCCAGAAACCTTGCAAACGGTGCGCCTTTCTACATCCGACTATTTTGGACTGGAAAACCGTTCCCGGCACACCTTGAATGCCAAAGTCTTTTACGAAATCCCCGAATGGGATGCCAACGCCAATATCCGGGTTACCTATCGCAGCTCATTTGGCTTGACGGACCAAAACGGAAACAACCTTTTGGATGTGTATGATGACACCTTTGCCAAAGGATATGCCTTGGTAAACCTAACGTTTGGCAAAACCTTTTTTGAACATTACCAACTTCAATTGGGAGCCATCAATCTGTTGGATTTTAAGGGAAGTAATCCCTTGGCCACCCAAGACAACGAAGTACTCTTAAACCCAGGAATTCAATTATTTACCAAAATCAATATTCAATTTTAAAAAAGTATGACCATGATCAAAAAAACAGCAAATTTTTTCATCTACCTATTTATATTCACTGCATTTGTTGCCTGTAGCGACGACGATGACAATGGTCCCGACCTGATTGCCGTGGAGAGTAGTACCGCCACCAATATTCCTGCCCCCCAGACCGGTGGCCAAGGGGAGCCTGTAGGCGGACCTTTTACCAAATTCAGTTTTGCAACGGGTGCGGTGACCACCAGCGATACCGATTGGGACATTGCCTTTAGGGGTACCAGTATAGCCGTGAACGGGGGAGCCGTTACTGGAACCGATGACGAGCCCGAGAGAAACGGGGATGCCGGGGTTTCCATAGAGAGTGGTACTTTTGCCGACATCACCACTGCCGAGGGACTTACTTTTGCACAGGATGCGGATGGTGCGTTTGCCATTTCCAGTGGAAGTGACAACGGGTGGTAC
Organism: Allomuricauda sp.; assembly: GCA_030148305.1. GTDB lineage: Bacteria > Bacteroidota > Bacteroidia > Flavobacteriales > Flavobacteriaceae > Flagellimonas. Next base: position 9,539 of record JASBTS010000028.1, read on the forward strand.
AACTACAATCCGGCCACTTTCACCATCACTCCCATTCCCGGAAAAATATTGGTGTTCCGTACCCATGACGGAAAATACGCCAAAGTGGAAATCCTAAGCTATTACAAGGATGCCCCGGCAGAAATTGATGCCATGTCGGATGAGGCACGATACTACACCTTCAATTATGTGTACAATCCCAATGAAGGGGAAACCTCTTTGACTGTTAATTAATCAAGATACTTTAAGAATCATTTATTCGGATGCTCAAGGAATAACCGCACCATTCCCTTTGTTATCAAATCCATTCTGCGGTTATGTTGAGTTAGTTTGTGTGAGAAGCGGGGCAATTGCCCCGCTTTTTTCTGCTTTTACGATACGAAAAAAACGGATAGCGTTAAATGTACTTTCCAAAAAAGGGGAACTTGCCATAAAAGCATTTTAAATGGAAAAAGATATGGGAGTCATAGCAACGAACAACCGTGAATTGAATTTGTACTATAATGCCGAGAGCAGTATCGGCATGCAGACCTTGGCCTTTGTACAGGCCTCCAAGAAAAAGGTATTGGCCGTGGATTTGTCCAAGACCAAGGTCACGGGCACCCAATGGGCCGAACTGGCCGACCTTTTGGGCATACCCATCAAGGACCTGATCAATACGGAACACCCTGATTTCATCAAACTATATGGCAAGGACAATGATTTGAAAAGTGATGATGATTGGATCAAGGTGTTGCAAAAAAATCCAAGCGTGGTCACCCAACCCGTTCTGGTCAATGGTACCAAGGCCATGCAGGTGAACACCCCGTCCGATGTCATGGTTTTTCTGGATGAAGAAGGCTAAGCACAAAACCTGCCTCGTAGATAGTACTACGAATCAAAGCTGAAAAAACATGTTGCGATCCAAAAAAGTAAAAATAGCGCTATGGGTCCTAGTGGTCTTATTGGCCGTTGGGATCACGGCCCAACTCTGGTTTACCCAAAGGGTAAAGGCGCTATTGTCCGAAGAGCTCCCCTCGCACATAAAACTTTCCTATAATCGATTGACCACCAATGTACTTTTGGGGAAAATCGGCCTACAAAAAGTTACTTTTCAGGATAGCACCACATCTTTGGACCTAAAAGCAGAAACGGTTACGCTCTCCGGGTTGAAATATCTTCCCCTGCTTCAAAAAGGAGCCATTGCCCTTTCAGATTTTACGGTAGAAGCACCTCAGGTCACCTATCAAAAGAAAAAACTGGAAAACGATTCTCTTACTACTAAGCAGAATCAAGGGGAATCAAAAAATATCAGCATCCAAAACTTTCGTATCCATAACGGACAATTGAAAGTGCTTCAACAAGACTCGGATAGCACCTTGGTGCAAATCGATGGGCTTGATGTGCTGCTTACCGACATCAACCACAACACAGAAACAGCCTCCCACCCATTACCCTTCACCTATGGTGAATATGAAATACAGACACAAAAAGGCCATTACGATTTGGGGCCTTGGGAATATCTGCAATGGCAATCCTTTCAGCTAGACTCCTCCGAAGGGCGTATTCAAAAACTGGTTTTGCGGACCAAATACAGTAGGGAGGAACTCTCCAAAAAACTGACCGTGGAGCACGACCACTACAATTTGGTCATCGATTCGCTCCTTTTAAAGCAGCCCAATTTTGGACTGACCGATCACTTGCCTAAATTCCATTTGAAAGCCCTGGAACTGCATCATCCCGTTTTTCAAGTGTATCGGGATAAATTGTTACCGGATGACACCAAACATAAAAAATTGTACAACCAAGCCTTGCGCGACCTCGATTTAGATCTGCTTGTGAATACCATCAAAATCTCAGATGGAACGGTTGCCTACGAGGAACGATTGGAAGCCGATGTAACCCCTGAAAGCCTTCGGTTTACGGCTATTTCGGCCACCATCCGCAACTTGCACAGCAAGGGAATTGGCATGGTCTCGGTGGCCGCCCGATCCCAATTGATGGGCAATGGGCAGTTGACCTTGGATTGGTCCTTTGACCCGCAGAGCCAAAGCAACGATTTCTTGGCCTCAGGTTCGTTGAAACAGTTCCGAACGGAAAACATCAGTCCGTTTTTACGGACCAACCTAGGTGCCGAGGTCAAGGGGACCATAGACCAAATGTACTTTACCATCAGCGGCAACGAAGTGGAATCGCAAGGCGATATGAAAATGGCCTATGACCAATTTGAGTTCGTGGTACTGAAAAAGGACAAATTGGGCGTGAACAAACTGCTCACTGCCCTCGTGAACATCTTTGCCAAGGAAAGTTCCAAGGCCGATGGCGATGGGTTCCGGCACGGCGATTTCAAAGTGAAACGCCAAACCGACAAATCGTTCTTCAACTACCTCTGGTTGAACGTAAAGAACGGGTTAGTGGACACCATGACAGGCAAGGGGAAACAACGTAAAAAATAACCATGGATAAGCAAAGGAAAAAAATATACAAGCGCAAACGGTATGTACTGCCCACAATCTTGATCGTGTTGCTCCTTGCGTTCCGGATGGTGCTGCCCTATATCGTAAAAAATTATGTGAATAAGGTATTGGCAGACATTCCCGGCTATTATGGCCATGTGGAGGATATTGACCTTTCCCTCATCACCGGGGCCTATACCATAGACCAATTATATCTGAACAAGGTGAATGCCGATTCGGAAATTCCCTTTCTCAATTTTGAGCGGACCCACATTTCCATTGAGTGGTCCTCGTTGTTCAAGGGTAAAATTGTGAGCGAAATCAACATGACTCGCCCTTCCTTGATCTATGTGTTCGAGGACCAACAAAAAGAAACCCCGGAAGATGCCGATATTGACGATTGGACGAAGGCATTGACGGATTTGGTACCCATAGACATCAACAAATTGGAAATCCATGACGGTAAGGTGGCCTTTGTACAGCTTTCCGCCGATCCCAATATTGATTTGCACCTGAACCAAATTGAGCTCTACGCCGCCAATCTCCGCAATGTGGAACGCGCAGGAGAAAAACTCCCCTCCAACTTGGTGGCCGATGCCGTCTCCATTGGTGAAGGGAAACTGCATTTGGAAGGGCAAATGGACTTGGTAAAACAAATCCCCGACGTGGACCTGTCCCTCTCCCTGGAAAATGCCAATGTCACAGCTTTGAACGACTTCACCGACCACTATGCGGGCATTGATTTTGACGAGGGCATCTTTAACTTCTATAGCGAAGTGGTCATTGCCGATGGCTATTTAAAGGGCTCCCTAAAACCCATTATTAAGGATGCCAAGTTGATTGGCAAGGAAGATGCTTTTTTGGAGACCCTTTGGGAAGGTTTTGTAGGCTTCTTTAAGTTTGTTCTGAAGAACCACAAGGAGAACACCCTGGCCACCAAAGTACCCATTGAAGGTGATTTAAACCAAGTAAACACCAAAGTCTGGCCTACCGTGTTCAATATCTTTAAAAATGGATGGATCAAAGCGTTCAAGGGTATGGTGGATGATGATATTGACTTTAAAGACGTGCAGGAAACCGCAAACAAAAAAAGTGCGAAGGGCAAAAAGGGTTAAGGGTTTATTGGGTGAAGGGTTTTGGGTTAAAGGGGTAATGGGTTAACGGTTTCTGACCTCTGACTTCTGAAATCTGAAATCTGATATCCGACTTCTGACCTCTGACTTCCGACCTCCGACTTGTGATTATTGTTAATTGGTCATTGTAAATTGATAATTGTAGAATTCCCCTAGTTTTTTTACGGTTTTCCGTAAGGCCAAATGTTTGGTAATTAGTATTTTGGCTACTCCCCTTAGAACTTACCGGAACACGTTTATGCTATGCATAAGGAAGATTAAATGCATCTATAATGACCCATTTTGGGAGTATATAAATGTATTTTATGCTTAGATAAACAAGTTGTTCCCAAGTTTGACCAAACCTAGAGAATATTAAAAAACATATAAAACAAAAAATTATGGGACTTAAACCAGGACCGAAAAGAATAGCTAAGTCAACAGGAAAGCCTGATCAGCGACAAAGGGACAATAAGGATACGCCCGGAAACACACCTTCTTTGAAACCACCTAAACGTCCAAAAAAATAAACTTGAGGAATTAAAATACCAAATGCCTGAATGTATTGAATGTGGTGAATACACCAAATTTGAGGGTGGTCTCTGTTACCCTTGTTTTAAAAGCCAAAATATCTTAGAAACTGAAGAGGAATCTGAGAATACTGGAACAAAAGGATTAAGCGATAAGGATTTCAATTATCGCTATGGAATGATTAAAGGCCGTATTGCCGAAACATTGATTCAAGAACTATTTTTAAGTTTAGGATACAATGTATTCAGATATGGTATGGAAAATACCATTCCTGGCATCATGGAACTCCTTAAAGGCGTACGCTCAGATGTAGCTCAAGAGATACGGAGAATGCCAGATTTTGTAATCCAGGATCAAAGATCAAAAGCCGTCTATTTTTTGGAAGTGAAATTTAGGGCAAGTGGGGAGTTCAAATCCAAAGACTTACCCAAAAACTACCCTTATGAAAATGCATATATCATCTTAGTTTCCAAAAAACACATCAAATGTATAACGGTTACTGAATTAATGGAAGGAAAGGAAATAACACCAACTTCCACAAATTATTTAGGCAATAGGATGGAGTTTGATCTGGATAAAGAAGTTATTAAATCCTTTTGCTCCTTTGCTGTTCAATTTTTTGAGAATGTTTGAAACGACGTCATGAAAAAATAAATTCCCATCTAAACCTTTGTTTTAAAATTTAAACTTATGGCACTTAAAAAAAAGAAAATCGAATTTTACAAAGTAAACATGAAAACCTTCAATGGTGAAAAAGAAAGCCAATTGAAATTTGAAGATATTCTAAAATCATCCGATATAAATGGGCAAGAAGTCATATTTAAGGGCAAGGATATGGAAATGAAGATTTTTGACAAAAAACCAAATCTGATAGTTGGGTTGTTAGAGACTAGTCGAAGGAACAATGTGCCACCAAAAAAAAACAAAACAGCAAAATCGTTATCAAAAATAGGATTAAACAAAGACGAAGGCTTAGCATATGCCAATATATTTCTCTACGATGTAGACAGACAAATATTAATGTATGAAATAAATAAATTTGGGTCCTATTTAGATCATTTTGTAAGCTATATTTATTTAGCTCTCAAGCAATCTAATTCAACTTTCTTTAAAAAATTCAAAATTAACCTCGAAGTGGTTTTGACCTCAAATGAATACAATAGAATTTTAAATATGAAATTTCATAAATCGGTTGAAGTTCAAATTGCATATCCAAATAAAATTATTGAAGATTTAAAACACCAAAACGGAGCACTCTCACAGGTATGCAAGTCAGCCAACAAGTTAAATTCCAGTAAATTACATGCTAAATTTGAAGTTGATGCTAAAAATAAAAAAACAAATAAAGGGTTAACTTCGAAAACTGTAAAAGAATTTTTAGATGATGCAAAAAACCTACTTAAGACGAAATCTAATCAAAACGTTCAAAAAGTAATTGTATCTGGTTACGGAAACGACCTGAAAAAATTACAACATCTTGATTTAATAGCAAATCGCTATATTAAACATATTTCAATAGATGAGCCTAGAGAAAACTCAAATCTATTAGAATTGCAAAGAAGTTCAAAAATAAAGGAGTTACATGAAAACTGTAAACAAGACTTAGATTCAATTTTTTCATAAATGGATAAAACCATTGGATACTGGATTGAGAAGTTAATACCCTTATTAATTGGGGTATCAATTACCATTGTTTTGTTTTTCAATTGGGAAAAAGCATGCTTTCTAATCACTGAAAGTTTTTTTGATAAGATTGTCGGAATTACCTCAACTCTTTTTGGTTTTTTACTAGCTATTCTTGCCCTTTTAATTCAAAGTGACAGTGAAACCGTATCATTAATGAAAACCCATAAAAGTTTTCCAAGATTGATATCACTGAATAAAACAACTGTGATTTCATCAATGGTAAATTGTTTTCTCGCTTTTATTACAAGTAGCTCAAAAGGATATTTGGAAGAACATTTCATTTTTATTTCGAAAATACTTGAATCAAGCACTTTCGGTTTATTTTGTTTTGTCCTGACCAGTAGTTTTATTTTTACCTTGATTTTTTATAAAATTATCCTCAACGACGCTTAAAACGCTAATAGTTGGTTAATTGGTGTGAATATTAAAACCCTCACTAACATCTCAATCGTCCTATCCATCTTCGTTATCATTTGGAACCGACCGGAGGGAGCGTGAGAAATCTCAACCTCAAAAAAGATTTCTCAATCGTCACCGCGTTCCTCATTTCGAAATGACACAGAACATTTGTCATTTCGACCGAATGGGAAAATCTTCCAAGTTATCCCAATCTTCTTATTCAAATTAATTAATTAATTTGATTTTCATTAAAGAGCCAAAACCATGTACCTCTCAAAATCTATATTTATTATTCTTTTAGTTTTGGCAATCCCCTTGCACTCCCAAGTAATCCAAGAAAAAGACCTTTGTACCCAATTGGCCACCTTGGTGGAGCGGGACAAAAAATACCGGGGCACCAAAGATAATACAGCCGATCATTTTAACCTTGCTTTGGATTCTTTGATTCAAGCAAAAGGGCTAACCCCACAACAATTTGAGGCCTTACCCGCGCAGGAACAAGGCCCAATCAAACAATTGGCCATTAAGATTGCCGGGCAACAAATGAAACCCATTATTACCAATGATTCAATTGCCCAACTACAACTGGCTTTGGACCTTGAAAACACCAAAACCCTTATTGATCTGGTGCTAAAATACGGCTGGTTAACCTCCAAAAGCTTGGGATGCAACCAATCCTTCAAAACAGTCTTGATTTTTAGGCATTCGCCAAAAGTGTACTGGGAGCAGGTTCGTGAGCTCATAGAAAAAGAAAAGGCCGCCAACCGTATTTCGGGTTATGAATATTACGTGATCGATAACCATTTAAAGGGTAGGCCACCCATGACCAAAAAGTATGCTGATTTTACAAACGAGTAGGTTATCCACACCAACCTTTTGTCATTTAGAAAATGACAGGGATATGTTGGTTGCATAAGTAGGTATAAAACTTTATTTTCATAATCACACATAACCACAACTATGAAAAAATTTCTATTGTTGGGCCTGCCCTGTATTTTGGGCCTCGGCATACTACTGGCGCTACGATCACCCCGAACGACCATTTCGGGCACTTTGCAGGAATCGGATGCTAAAACCGTTTATTTGAACGAGATAGACCATTTTGACTATTTCAACAATGCGTGGGCCTTGGATTCCACCATTGTTGCAGAAGATGGCTCGTTTACCTTCAAAAGTCTGGACCTTTCGGGCAAATTGGTGTCGCTTACCACCACAAAATTCCAACCTTTTACCTATCAAATTTTTACCAAAAATCCTGAACACTACTTTTTCGGAAACTGCGAAATGTACTTTACGGCCATCCCCACCCTGTACATCACAGATGAAGCCAATATCAACCTAAATTGGACAGAAACCCGAACCATTGATGTGATAAGCAGTCCTGACCAAAGTGGAGCCTTACAGGAAAAAATGAGGTCGTATTACCTCAATGCGAAAAAAGTGGAGGGCAGTAAGGTGGATTATGACAACAAAGTCGACCACAAAACCAATTGGGCAGAAATGCTCAAGGAAAGAAACTTCGACCTGGAAAACGCGAACTTAAAAAACATAGACCAAGAAGCCACTTTCGACAATTATCTGTATACGGAAATATACCTGCTGCACTTGAACAATTTTTTAAACTGGTACGAGGAACACTTTACTGAAGAGGTAAATGCAGCCCTCCAGGCACCAAAGGCAGATGATTTTTATGCCAACATTTTTTCAGGCTATAACAATCACGATTGGAACTCCAAAAGTCTGGAGTATTACAAGTTCACGGAACGATACGTGAACTACCATATGAATTTGCAATCCAAATCCTTTCAAAATTATTACACGCCAACTCCTCAAAAACGCAAGTTGGCAGAACAGGTATTGCGTGGGAAAAATAAGGAACGGTACCTAAACCTTTTGGACAAACAATTGAAAAATGTTATGCAGTAAAAGTGCTCCGATCCGATCATATGCCTGCAACAATGTCAACAAAAGAGTGGACACCTACAATATTGCCGTTGCCCCTTCTTCGGGCTATCGTTTTCAACCGGAGGTATTTGTATTCAACAATCAAAAAAGGGTATTGGGTGTCAATTAGGTTTTAAAAATTGAAAAGTTATCAATAAGTCATTCTATATCAATTAAATAATCAGAAATGAAAAAAATCCTACTATTATCCTTAATCGCACTACTATCAACTTCTTGTTATACAGCTTATCAGGTAATTCCGAAAAATTATCAATATTCAGAAAGTATAAGTTTTACAATTGACAAAATAGAGGAAGGAAAAAGTGTTGCAACAGGAAATGGCTCTTACCATGCCAGTCGTGGGAACAAATTTGTATTCGTCTTTTTAACTTTTAAAAACAATTTGGATGAAAAACAAGAATTAAATTTTGACAATTTCCTCCTTTTAAACCCAAAAACAAAAACTAAGCATAAAGCTGAATGGTCAATGGTTACAGGACCATTTAATGTGTGGGGAAAAATAGATTCCTATATTCGAAAAGGAGATGAAAAAAGCAGAAAACTAGTTTTCATCTTTCCCGATGAGGATAAGGCAAACTTACTTATGGTAAAAGACGAAATTATTGAAATCGAATATGCCAAATAACCATTAAGAACCCTAGTTTTTTGTAACTATATTTCTTTTCAAATTCTAAAAAACCTTCCCCACCGCTTCAATAGTCCTGTCCAAATCGGCATAGCTGAGGGCATCGTTTAAAAAGTAGCTTTCAAAGGCAGAGGGCGGTAAATACACCCCGTTGTCCAGCATCCCATGGAAATACTTTTTAAAAGTATCGTTGTTGCCCTTGGCCGCACTGGCAAAGTCCACCACAGGTTCCTCCGTAAAATGTACGGAGATCATACTACCAAAACGGTTGATCTGGTGGGCCACTCCTTTTTCGGTCAGGGTTTCGGCAATGCCCTTATGCAAATAGGCCGTTTTGTCGGCCAAACTGGTAAACACTTCGGGGTGGTTGTTGAGTTCGGTGAGCATGGCGAGTCCGGCACTCATGGCCAAGGGATTACCACTCAAGGTCCCTGCTTGGTAAACGGGTCCTTCGGGCGCCAAGTGCGACATGATCTCGGCACGGGCCGCAAACGCCCCTACGGGCAATCCGCCCCCAATCACTTTTCCGAACATCACGATATCGGCATCAATGCCCAAGGCTTCCTGTGCCCCACCTTTTCCCAATCGAAAGCCCGTCATCACCTCATCAAACAACAACAAAATGTCTTCTTGGGTACATAGTGCACGCAAGTCGGCCATAAACCCTTCTTGGGGAATAATGCAGCCCATATTGCCGGGAACGGGTTCCAAAATAATGGCCGCAATCTCGCCCTTATTGGCATCCACCAAAGCTTTTACACTTTCCAGATCGTTAAAATTGGCCAACAAAGTATCCTTGGCGGTGCCCTGTGTTACCCCAGGACTGTTGGGACTACCAAAGGTAACGGCTCCACTTCCCGCTTGTATCAAAAATGAGTCGGAATGACCGTGGTAGCAGCCCGGAAACTTGATGATCTTGTCCTTGCCCGTGTACCCGCGCGCGAGGCGTACGGCACTCATACAGGCTTCGGTACCACTGTTCACAAAGCGAATCTTGTCTATATTGGGCACCATGGAAACGGCCAATTGGGCCAGTTCGGTCTCAATTTCAGTGGGCATCCCGAAGGAAGTCCCTTTTTTGGCCTTTTCGATCACGGCATTGATCACGGTTTCGTAGGCGTGACCCAAGATCAGCGGCCCCCACGAGGCAATGTAGTCGATGAGTTGGTTGCCGTCCACATCATAGAGGTAGGCCCCTTTGGCCTCCTTTACAAAAATGGGGTCTCCCCCTACCGCTTTAAACGCCCGAACGGGTGAGTTAACGCCTCCTGGAATGTATTTTTTGGCCTCTGCGAACAAGGCACTGCTTCGTTGGTAGATCATATATAGTGTCATTCCCGCTTTCTCGGGAATCTTTTTTAATGCATTTTCAGTGTGTTCGTCATGTTCAGCATAAACTCCAGCAGGAATCCATTTTTAAGGTTTGGATTCCGCATCGTGCTTCGACTTCGCTCAGCATCCATGCGGAATGACAAATCAAAGACAAAGGTACATATCCTGCCCATTTCATGGAAACGGATTTTGACTTCAATGTATCGTCATGCTGAACTCGATTCAGCATCCCATCATAAACTGTAAAAAGACCTTGGTAAAAACTTGAAACAAGTTTAGGTTAACGCGTTAAATGTCAGTTCAAGATGTTCCCTGAGCGGAGTCGAAGGAACGGATGTCATTCCTGCGAAAGCAGGAATCCATATATTCCCTGTGGATTCCGCATCGTGCTTCGACTACGCTCAGCAGCCGTGCGGAATGACAAATTTGGTTTATTATGATTATTGCGCCCTTCGAATATTGAGCACTTGACCGATGGAGATGATGTTATCGTTCAGGTTATTGAGGCGTTTGATCTCATCCACCGAAATGTCGTACTTTCTGGAGATGGCATAGAGCGTTTCTCCCTTTTCCACGGTATGGGTCACCACTTCTTGCACCTCAGGCATTTCATCTGTGGAGGGTTGACGCACGGTTTCCATAGGGGTATCCACCACCGCTTCGTCATATTGGTGCAGGTTGTACCGCTCGATCAAGGCAATCAACTTTTGTGGATATTGCTTGTCCGTGGCATAGCCCGCCTGCCGAAGTCCATGAGC
>JASBTS010000045.1 GCA_030148305.1 Allomuricauda sp.
ATGTTCGAATTGGGCGCCGAGGAATGGCAGTTGGATTTCCCAACGGTTTACGGTTCTGCCAAGAACAACTGGATGGGTGAGGACTGGAAAGTGCCGACCACTAATATTGAACCTCTTTTGGATATGGTCATCGAGCATATCCAAACCTTTAAACCACAGCAAGGATCTACCCAAATGTTGATCACTTCTTTGGATTATTCTTCCTTTACAGGTCGAATTGCCATTGGAAGGTTGCAACGTGGTATCCTTAAGGAAGGTCAGAACATTTCTTTGGTAAAAAGGGATGGAAAGATCATCAAATCCAAAGTAAAGGAATTGTACACTTTTGAAGGACTTGGAAGGGTAAGGGTTCCAGAAGTGGTTGCTGGTGATATCTGTGCCATTGTGGGTATGGAAGGTTTTGAGATCGGGGATACCGTTGCCGATTTTGAAAATCCTGAGAAATTGAAGACCATCGCCATTGATGAGCCAACCATGAGCATGTTGTTCACCATTAATGATAGTCCATTCTTTGGTAAAGATGGAAAGTTCGTTACTTCAAGGCACATCAAGGAAAGATTGGAAAAAGAGCTGGAGAAAAACTTGGCCCTTAGGGTTCAGGAAACGGGTAGCGCAGATAAATTTATGGTATTCGGAAGAGGGGTATTGCACCTTTCCGTGTTGATCGAGACCATGAGAAGGGAAGGTTATGAACTTCAGATCGGGCAGCCACAAGTAATCATCAAGGAGATTGATGGTGTGAAATGTGAGCCAGTGGAACACTTGACCATTGACCTTCCAGATGAAGTTTCGGGCAAGGCCGTAGAAATGGTGTCCATCAGAAAGGGGGAAATGATCAGTATGGAATCCAAAGGGTCCCGTATGTTGTGTGAATTTATGATCCCATCCCGAGGTATCATCGGACTAAGAAACCAATTGTTGACCGCAACTGCAGGTGAGGCCATTATGGCGCACCGTTTTATGGAATATCAACCTTTGAAGGGAGATATTGCGCAACGTTTGAACGGTTCCCTGGTTTCCATGGAAAATGGTACCGCTATCCCTTATTCCATTGATAAACTTCAGGAAAGAGGTAAATTCTTTATTGATCCGGGAGAAGATATTTATGAAGGACAGGTAATTGGTGAAAACTCCCGTGGGGATGATATGACCGTTAACGTGACCAAGACCAAAAAACTTTCGAACGTGCGTTCTTCAGGAGCAGATGAGAAGGCCAAGATTGTTCCTGCGATCAAATTTTCTTTGGAAGAGGCTTTGGAATATATCCAAAAGGATGAATATGTTGAGGTTACCCCCAACCACATTAGAATCAGAAAGATATTCTTGAAAGAAGTAGATCGTAAGCGTAATAAGCCGATCTAACCTTTAGCACTTAAATGCCCGTGGTGCTGTTCACGAAGACAGGCCACGGCTGCACCTATAATACCGGCGTGGTTCATAAGCTCGGCTTTGACAACCTCTGTCTCGATGTCAATGAGATGGCTGAATTCTTCCCATTTTTTGGAAGTTCCGCCACCAACAATGATCAGGTCGGGGCTTACGATCAATTCCACGTATTCCAAAAATTTGTTGAAACGTTTGGCCCATTTTTCCATGCTGAGATCCTCACGGTCCTTAGCTGAGGCTGCGGCCCATTTTTCAATTTTCTTGTGTTTTTTGTATGGAATCTGTCCCAATTCAAAATTAGGGATGAGTACCCCGTTCAAAAAGGCACCACTGCCCAATCCGGTACCAATGGTGATCATGATCACCAAACCAGCTTTTCCCTTACCAACACCATAGTTCATGGAGGCATACCCAGCAGCATCAGCGTCGTTGAGTACGGTAAATTCGTGGCCGGTGGTTTCGGTGAAAAGTTCATCAATATTGACACCAACCCAACTTGGGTGAAGGTTACCTGCGGACTTGCAAACTCCGTTCTTCACGATGGAAGGGAAGCCGCAACCCACGGGACCTTTGTAATTAAAGTGTTCCACAATTTCGGCAACCACATGGGCCATATCGGCCGGTTTTTTGGATTTTGGCGTGGCGACTCGGTAACGTTCCGTAAGCATTTCACCTGTTTCTGCATTTACCAGGGCGCCTTTAATGCCCGTTCCGCCAATATCAATACCAAGAATTTCCATACAAGGAGGTGTCAAATTATTTGAACAAAGAAACGAAAACTTTTTCGGGTTTAATTGCGTATCGGTTTTTTAATGGATAGTGATTAAAAAGAAAAGTCCCGAACCAATCCCTCTGTCGTTCAGGATTGTAAAAGACAAATTAAAAGCACAAACGGCATAGCCCTCCCTTAAACCTCGCTTTCGTTGTGGCGGTGGACTTAAATTGCCTTTTGAATGACCTCAAAGACCTTGCTGCCATCGCACTTTAGCGTTTTGTGCGGGTATTTCAAAATCAAAGCGTAATCATGTGTGGCCATGATGATGGTGCGCCCATTTTGGTTGATATCCTGCAGTACCTTCATTACTTCAACACTGGTCTGAGGGTCCAGGTTCCCGGTAGGCTCGTCCGCCAAGATGAGTTCGGGGTCGTTCAAGAGGGCACGCGCAATGGCAATACGTTGTTGTTCCCCTCCGGAGAGTTCATGCGGAAATTTAAAACCTTTGGTTTTCATACCCACCTTGGTCAAAACCTCCTCGATCTTGTCGCTCATTTTTTTTGGGTCCGTCCATCCAGTTGCCTTCAAAACAAATTGAAGATTGTTGTTCACGTTGCGGTCGGACAACAATTTGAAATCCTGGAAAACAATGCCCAGCTTCCTTCTCAAAAAGGGAATCTCCTTTTCCTTTAAAGTTTTCAGGTCAAAATCCACTACATTGCCATCCCCCTGTTTTAGGGGTAGGTCGGCATAAAGTGTTTTCATAAAACTACTCTTGCCGCTCCCGGTTTTTCCTATCACATACACAAATTCACCTTTTTTCACTTCAAGATCAATATGGTTCAAAACCATGTTCTCGTTTTGAAATACGGCTACATCTTGTAATTTTACAATGGTTTCGGGCATGACGTCACTTTCTGGAATAAAGGTACTAAGTTCTAAAAATATTCGCCATTATTGTCCCGTCAACCAAACAAGTTTATGTCTAAATATACTTTGGCTTAAATTTTGACGTTATGTAAAAGTCAATCGAGAACAGCGTAGAACACTATGAATCGAACAAACCTCCTTTTTATTCCCATTTGGTTGGGAACTTTTTTTATACTTTCTGCCCAGGAAACCGAAATT
>JASBTS010000049.1 GCA_030148305.1 Allomuricauda sp.
AGGTAGTCATTGTTGGATATGGATCCGTTAAGCGTTCCGACTTGACCAGTGCCATCAGTACAGTCTCCGAGAGCGAGCTCGAGGAGCGCGTGACCACAAACCCACTTCAATCCCTTCAGGCCAAGGTCCCTGGATTGAACATTTATAACAATAATGGGAACCCTGGAGGGGATTTGAGTTTTAACATCAGGGGGTTTTCTTCGATAAATGGGTCCAATACTCCTTTGATTCTTGTAGATGGCGTTATCACAAACAATATTAACGGCTACCATCCTTCGGACTTTGCTTCCGTATCGGTGCTCAAGGATGCTTCGGCCACAGCCATTTATGGTGCGAGGGGAACTAATGGGGTTATTCTCTTTACTACAAAGAAAGGAAAAGAAGGAGGGTTCAATGTTACCTATGATGGTAATTTAAGTATTGGTGTTGCCGCAAGGGAAATAGAAATGTTGGATGCCGACGGCTATATGGAACTCTTCAAAAGAATGTGGGAATACGATCCGGCAAGAGGCTCATATGACGAGGTCATAAGACCAAGGCTTCATGACGATTACCCTCTTTTGTTTGATGAGAACAACGATCCAATCTATAATACCAATTGGCAAGATGAAGCATTGAGGACGGCATATTCAACACACCATCACTTGTCCATAACCAATGGAACCGAAAAATCCCGTACTGGAATTTTCTTGGGACTCAATGACGAACAAGGGCTGTTCAAATCAGATTACCAGAAGAAGGCCACATACAGGGTAAACGTGGAATACGATTTGAGTGATTGGCTAACGGTAGGCGGAGAGCTTAATGGTTGGTCCGTAACACAACAGATAAGGAGTAATTTAGGTATAGGCGGACTCAACTTGTCCCGTACCTTGATTGAGACCCCTCCTATTTTACCAGTTCAGTTCCCTGATGGCAGTTTTGCCACGTTCCGGGACTGGGGCTATAATACCAGTGGCGAACCTGATATTTATTATTTTGAGGGGAATAATCCCGTGGCCCTATCCAATAATTCCTTGGGAGAGTCACCGGTCAGGGAATCCAATTTACGTTTTAGCGGTTTTGCACAGTTCAAGCTTTACAAGGGGTTGGAGTTTAAATCGGTTTATACCAATGAAACCCTGAATAACCTTAGCTATTCATGGAACACCTATAAGAACATTTCCGGGAATGGCTTAGGAAGTGCTAATGGCAGCACATATAGAACTACCATATGGACTTCGGATAATTATTTCACATACGATAAGTACTTCAACGAGAAACATCATTTCAATGCTATGTTGGGTGCCCAATGGTCCTCTTCCGATACCCATAACCTGGGGGCCAATTCTTCAGGGTACACGACCGAGTTTTTTAAATATTACAATTTGGGCGTAGGTTCCCAACCACCAACGGTCAGTTCGGCATACAGTGCATTTTCGTTAAACTCCTTTTTCGGAAGGTTGAACTATGTATACGATGAGAAATACTTGGTTACTTTCAGTTCCCGATATGACGGTTCTTCTGTCTTCGGTGCGGATAACAAGTATTCCTTTTTCCCTTCCGGAGCCTTGGGATGGGTGGTGTCAAAGGAAAACTTCATTGCCGAAAATGAATCCCTTTCAAAACTGGTATCCTTCTTTAAGCTAAGGGGAAGCTATGGTATAACAGGTAATTCCCCAGCCCCGTATTCTTCCTTGGGTACCATAGGGAACTATACCATAAACCTGAACAATCAGATTGTTAAGGGCTCAGGTATTGGTGGGGCACCGAACCCTGACTTGAAATGGGAACGAACGGCCCAGCTCAACATCGGGGCGGATATCCGGATGTTCAATGACCGTTTGTCCCTTACAGCGGATTGGTACAACAAGAAAACCACAGATCTTTTGTTCAACGTGCCGGTTTCCACGGTTTCTGGTTATTCCACGGTTACCTCCAATATTGGAAGTGTCCAGAATAGGGGTATAGAACTGGCCTTGTCCGGTGATATAGTTAGAAACGCCGACTTTAACTGGAACATTGGAGCGGTATTTTCAAAGAACAGGAACAAGGTTCTTAAACTTGGAGCAACCGATGCAGATGTAATATCCTCCGGCTTTTTGGGTAATGCCACAATATTGAGGGTAGGTAAACCAATGGGATCTTTTATAGGCGTTGAACGATTGGGGACTTGGGGTACCGATGAGGTTGAGGAAGCGGCCAGATACGGTAAAAGACCAGGGGACATCAAAAGGAACGATGTCAATAATGACGGTCAGTTTGATGAAGCCGATATGAAATTCTTGGGAAGTCCCTTTGGTGACTATGATATGACGGTGTCTACTTCTGTTCGCTATAAGAACTGGGATATGAACATGGATATCCAGATCAGACAGGGAAACAAGATACAAAATGTGGCCGCACTTACCGTTGAGGACCGTACTTGGTATGCTTCGGGTTATGCAACGGTATTGAAGGATGCTTGGACACCTGATAATCAGGACACCATGGTTCCTGCTTTGCGTATGGGCTCTGATCCTTGGAACACCGATTTTGGCAGTTTTGCGGACAGTCATTGGTTGGAAGATGGTTCTTTTGTCAGAGGAAGAAGTTTCAACCTAGGATATAGACTGCCTACTGACACAGTGGACAAATTTGGGATGAAGGCCGTACGATTGTACTTCAATATGGACAATTTCTTCTTGATTGCCCATAACAGGGATTTTGACCCAGAAGCTTCTTCCTTTGGTGGAGGATATGCTCAGCAAGGACAGACCTTTTATGGCACCCCTCGTCCAAGAACCTATACGTTTGGTATTAACCTTAACTTTTAAAAGATTGAAAATGAAAAAGTATGTAATAATTATATGTGTGGTTTTGGGCTTGGCTTCCTGTGAAGATTTTTTGGAAGAGGATGCAAGGAGCATGCAGACCAATGAGAATTTCTATCAGACGGAGGAGGATATTGAATCTTCCGTGAATTCAGTGTATTCATTTCTTTATGCGCCATATGCCCGTTATGGTTTTGATGATTTTCCAAGTGCAATGTTGGAAATGGTCACAGGCCAATGGAACAATGTGTCCCAATATCCCGAAACAGGGTTTTACTACAATTTGACCAATACTTCGGGTAGTTCCTATGTGAAAATATTTTGGGAAAGTTGTTACAAGGGTATTGAATCCGCCAATTTGGTGATAGACAATATAGAGGGTGTCGATTTTCTGGATAATGGCGAGAAAAACAGCCTACTTGCAGAAGCACGCTTTCTAAGGGGGTACTATTATTACCTGTTGGTCAATATTTTTGGGGATGTCCCCCTAAAGTTGACCTCTACGGTTTCGCCGATCAACGATGGGTTGTTGCCCAAGACCCCAATTGCAGACATCTATGATGAGGCCATTGTACCTGATTTGATCTTTGCTGAAGAAAACCTAAAATTTGCTACTCCTGTGGCAAATGGCCGGGCTTCCGTTGGAGCTGCAAAAACCCTTTTGGCCAAGGTATATCTCAGCATGGCAGGGCATCCATTGAATAGGGACAATACCATGGAGCTGGCAAGGGCAAAATCTTTGGAGGTTATGGACAGTGGTGACTTTTCCTTGTTCCAAAGTGATGGTAGCCTGACTTGGTTTGACAAGTTGAACAATGCGGATTATGACAATCTTGAAGAACATATCTGGGATTTGAACTATAACCAACCGGATTATCCAAATGGATTCAATATCTATTTCCTTCCCCAGGGAGTTGTATTCACGGAAACCGCATTTTTTCAATTTGGAGGATATTATCCTGACGAATCCTTCCTGGACAGTTATGCCAGTGAAGATTTGAGGGGAAGAAACAACATGGGTTTTTTCTATAATTCCTTTACTACAGGAGGGGAGACCTATGACTTTCCTTGGGCCGTTTACAAGTTTTTTGACAAGGGAATCTTGCAAACAGCCCCAAATAATGGTAAAAATTTCCCATTGCTAAGGTATGCCGATGTGCTACTCACCTACGCCGAGGCACAGAACGAGGTGGATGGAAATCCTAATGCAACGTCCTATCAGGCAGTGAACGATATCAGGGAAAGGGCCGGTTTGGCCCCGGTATCCGGTCTAACACAGTCAGAGTTCAGAAAAGAGGTATGGAAACAAAGGTATTGGGAACTTTGTGCGGAGAACAAAACCTATTTTGATATTGTAAGGACACAAATGGTCTTTGATACACAACTAGGGGATTTTGTCCCCCTAGCTGGATTTGAATTGCCCAGTGGGGCGGTGGTGCCTGGGGATTATTTGCCTTTTCCAATACCATTGTCCGAGGTCCAGATCAATCCTTTACTGGCGGATTAGGGCATATGTATAGAAAATTCAGCCTTGAAAATTTCAAGGCTGAATTCTTCCAAAGGGAAAATCAAGTAACTTAATTGAAAGAAAAACAGAACCCTATGATTGCACAATCAATTATGGCATCAAGAATCAAAAGGAACTTACATATTCTGTTTGTAATGTGGTGTTGCCATGGCTTTGGCCAGACCGATACAAACTTGAACATGGTTGCCATAGAATATGTAAAACCTTATGAGTACCATCAACAAGGAAAAAATCTCGTAACCAAGGCCTTCCTTGACCTGGAACGCCCACGGGATTTCAAAGGAATTGTTCTGGAAAATGGCTATACCTCTAATTTGGAATTTGAAAACGGTAAAGCATGGGTGTGGTTACCGGTTTTTGGGAAACCACAAACAATGAAGATTGTGGCCTCAAAGAAACACGCGGTCAAAGAACAATTGTTTAAACCTTTGGTAACTTCGGATTGGGGGTACTTTAAGGAGGGAACGTTCCATATTATTTCATCTTCACATCAGGACATTGCATGGATGGATACACCAGATTACTGTCGCCATGAAAGGGTTAACGATATTATAGCTCCTGCCCTTGACATCATGAAGAAAGATGGGGAATACCGTTTTGGAATGGAACAGGCGCTAAACTTAAAGGAGTTCATTGAAGAATTTCCTGAAAGAAAGGAAGAGGTCATCCAAAGACAGAAAGAAGGAAGGTTTGCGTGGGGTGCCACATACAACCAACCCTATGAGGGAATGCAAACAGGGGAACAGCTTGTTCGTGAAATGTATTTCGGAAAACGTTGGATCAAGGACAACTTTGATGGGATTGTTGAAGAAACTGCCTTTAATACCGATGTGCCTGGACGAACGCTTCAATTTCCCCAGATATTGGCAAAGGCCGATGTAGAGAATTTATTTGTGTCCAGAATGAGGGAGGGTTTTTATGAATGGTACTCCCCGGATGGTTCTTCCGTTCTTACCTATACCCCTGGAAACTATGGCTGGGCAGTAATGTTCTATAAGCTGTTTGAAGAGGATGCCATTGAGGCAATGCATAAGATACAAAACCGAGTGGAGATGTGGAGTGATTATTACAAAGAGCATAACCTGCCTCCCCATTTTGCCATTGTCATCAGCAATGATGCCTCGGGGCCGGCCAACTATGGTAATCTGATAAAGGAATGGAACAACATTGTCTCTACAACCGGAATGGCAATGCCCAAAATAAGACACTCAACCGTGTCAGGATTTCTTTCCGAAATCAAACGGCCGGGAGCCAAATTTGAACAGTTGGAAGGTAGCAGGCCAGATTTATGGGCGTATATCCACGGTCCCGGACATTATGAAGCGGTAACCGCATCAAGAAAGGCGGGCAGGCTGTTACCCTCAGCTGAGATATTCGGTACAGTTGATGCCCTGCTCAAAGATTCCTTTGAAGACTATCCACAAGAGGAACTGTCCAAGGCATTTGAAGAGTCCATTTATCCCGATCATGGATGGGGCGGAAAAAATGGGGATATCACAGATAGCATCTTTAGATCAAAACTTGAGTTTGCGGCCAATGAAGCGGATAGAATTTTGGATTCATCCTTGAAATCCATTTCAAACAAGGTCGTGACCAAAGCAAAGAATGCCATTTTGGTATTCAATGATCTATCTTGGGATAGGGACGGCTTGGTGACGGTAGAGTTGGAAGACAACGGGCCGTTTTATGTGATTGATGAAAAAGGGATGGTCGTGCCCTCTCAAATGTCAGATGCCAATGGTAAATTACTTTATTTTCACGCTTCAAAAATACCTGCAATCGGATATAAGACCTATTACCTCAAAAAGGGAAGAAAGGCCGTTGCAACCAATAAAACCGTACTTCCCAATTCCCTGACCAACCAGTTCTATTCAATTCAACTTGGAGATGGTGGTATAGCATACCTGTATGACAAGGTCCTTGATAAAGAAGTACTGAATACGACTAGATTTTCGGGTGGGGATGTTCTTACCCTAGGATATAATGGTAATGGGGCCGGTGAGTTTACGCAGATAACGGAACCCAACATGCAGGATTATGACAAGATGAGCGACCATGTCGCAAATTGGGTCCTAACTTCGAATGGCGATGTATTTACTGAGTTTAAGAATGAAACAAAGTTTAAACATACGGGAATTGTCCAACGGATCAGGGTGTACCACCATGAAAAGAAAATAGATTTTTTTATCGATTTGTTGGATTGGGACGGAACCCATAATCGTGAATTCCGTTTTGCACTTCCCCTACAGATGGTAGGATCGAGAATCAAATACGAAGTTCCCATGGCCATAGCGGAAGTTGGCAAAAGCGAAATGAAGGAAGCTCCCGGTGGATGGGCCTGGGGTGGCAGCTATGACCAAAAACCTGTGACAATCAGACCAAGGGAGGTGATGAACTATATATCATCTCAGAATGATGATCTGGCAGTAACGCTGGGAACAGACGTAGCCTTGGCGGATTGGGTGGACCCGACACGGGAAGCTGTTGATTATACTGTACTTCAAGGGATATTGTTGGCATCCCATAAGAGCTGTCATGCAGAGGGTAATTGGTACCATCAAACAGGAGACCATCATTTTAAGTTTTCCGTGGCGTCCCATGTGCCGGACGATAGGCTTTCGTACGAATTCGGAGTAGGGTCCAACCATCCGTTCCGCGCTGTGTTGAAGAAGCATACCGATGGCACGGGAACCTTGCCACAGCAGATGGGCTTTTTTAAGGTATCGGAATCCATGGTGCGGATAAGTACAATTAAAAAAAGTGAGAGCGGGGAGGATGTCATTGTCAGATTGGTGGAAATGGAAGGTAAGGACAGACATGCAACTATTTCCCTTCCTACTCAATTTCAAGAATTGATCCGCACAAACTTGATAGAGGAAGACAAGGAGTCCCTGGGAAAAATTTCCAAAAACTTGAATGTGGATATCGGACACAATTCCATCGACACATATAAACTAATCTTAAAAAAGTAAGCCTATTAATGATAAACAAGAAGGCAGAAGGGAAACTTCCCAATTTAGGTACCATAGATACCTATTGTATTCAAGACAAGGGCAGTCATCCTTTCTTGGTCCGGGACAGTTGGCAAATGGTCAAGTTGAATTATTTTGAAAAGTATGGTTTTTTAAATATAGGGACATTATATAGACACGAAGACACCGACAAGGGTATGGCGCTAATGTCAGGGACCGTATATGTAATCGCCATGGAAACTGTGGATGACCTTACCCATTTTGAAATGGAACTACTGAAGAAAGGGGTGTCCTACAATATTCCAAAAAAAACGTGGTACACTTTTATAATGGAGGAGGGATCGGAACTCATCTTACTCGAAAAGCCAGATACCCAGTTGAACGACACGGTTACAGTTCAATTAAATGAAGCACAGTTAAATCTCTTGAGGGAATTGTTCAATTCCAAAAAAGTAAAATTATGATCGATCCTAAAAAAACACTCTGGAAAACTGATGATGAATTGTTCTCCATTGCCAAGAAGGAGCTTTTTGTTGCTCTTGTCGGTGACATTTTGGATAAAATTGGGTTTAGAAACCAATTTTTGCCCCCAACAATAAAGCCCTTGCACAATGATTTTGTGGTCATAGGGCGTGCCATGCCGGTGCTGGAGGCCGATGTCTTTGAAGAAGTGGTGGAAAACACCAAAAACCCTATGATGATGAAGCCCTTCGGGCTAATGTTCGAGGCTTTGGACAGTTTACGGCCAAACGAGGTATATATATGTTCAGGCGCTTCACCGAGGTACGCCCTTTGGGGTGGATTGATGAGCACAAGGGCCATGAAACTTGCTGCATCCGGGGCGGTATTGCATGGATGGTCTAGGGATACCAACGAGATATTGAAGTTGGGTTTCCCTACATTCAGTTATGGAGGCTATGCCCAGGATCAAGGTCCTAGGGGAAAGGTAATCGATTATCGTGTGCCCATTGAGATCGACGGGGTAAGGGTAAACCCAGGAGATGTGATCTATGGGGATCGGGATGGTGTCCTTGTGGTCCCTTCGGAAGTGGTGGTCGAGGCGTTCAGCGGAGCCATTGAAAAGGCCCGTGGTGAACAATTAGTCAAAAAAGCATTGGAAGAAGGAATGAGCACTGTGGCTGCATTTGACAAATTTGGCATCATGTAATGCCGGTATAAGAAACACGAAATGAAGAGTAAGATATCATTTTATTTATTGAGGATAAGTTTTGTTTCAACCATTGGGGGCTTTTTGTTCGGCTATGATACCGCTATAATCTCTGGCTGCAATGGCTTCTTGGAACAACAATTTGACCTTACACCGGCTATGTTGGGTTGGGTTGTTTCCTCCGCACTTTTGGGAACCATCATTGGTTGTATAGCTTCTGGCGCCATAACGGACGGATTGGGCCGAAAAAAAACACTCATCATTGCCGCAGGCTGTCTTACGCTTTCTGCGGTCGGATCCATGCTCCCACCACAGTTTTTGGGAGATCTGGAAAATCCACTCTGGATTTTGGCCAATAAAGATCTTTCCCTAAAAGTACTCATTTCGGTACGCCTGCTTGGAGGAGTTGGCGTTGGTATTACCTCGGTGGTGGCACCAATATATATCTCGGAACTCTCCATGCCTAACAGCCGTGGGAGAATGGTATCTCTTTATCAATTGTCCATAACCCTGGGTATCTTGTTCGCCTTCCTTATTGACTGGTTGGTGCTGGGTTTTGCAGGTGATGCAGCGGGAGTCATTGCACAGGAACCTTCCAGTTTTATCGACTGGCTTTTTGTAAGTGAGCTTTGGAGAGGAATGTTGGGTACTGAAATTCCCATTGCCCTTTTGTTTTTTCTACTGCTGTTCTTTGTGCCGGAATCCCCAAGATGGCTGGTATCCAAAGACAGGTTTGAAGAAGCCAACGAAATCATGCAGAAGGTCAACGGGCCCGAGTATGCCGAGACCAGTTTGAATGAAATTCGAAGTGCCGTTAAGGAAGAATCAAAAGGGATAAAGGAACTATTGAATCCCGTGCTGAGAACTCCGCTTTTGA
Organism: Allomuricauda sp.; assembly: GCA_030148305.1. Lineage (GTDB taxonomy): Bacteria > Bacteroidota > Bacteroidia > Flavobacteriales > Flavobacteriaceae > Flagellimonas. The sequence goes on from JASBTS010000049.1 coordinate 9,338, forward strand.
TAGGTATTTTACTACCCATGTTCTCCCACTTGAGCGGAATAGCTGCCATCATGTATTTTGCTCCCAACATTATCAACGAATCGGTCAATAGTGTGGAAAACTCCTTTTTGGGAGCTGTAATGGTAGGAATTGTCAATAGCGCCTTCACTTTTGTGGCCATTTTTAAGATTGATAGCCTGGGAAGAAGGAAATTGTTGTTGGCAGGGGTTGTGGGCACGTTCATTTCATTGTCTTCCATAGGTATTCTGTTTGCCGTTGGGTCATCATACGTCATTGTTCCTTTATTGGTTTATGTGGCCTGTTTTGCCTTTTCTTTTGGTCCCGTTGTATGGGTGGTGATCAGTGAGATATTCCCAACATCTATTAGAGGGCTTGCGGTATCGGTGGGAAGCTTTTCCTTAATGACCACCGGATTCTTGATAACGCTGACCAATCCTATGCTAATAAAGGAAATTATGCCTTCGGGGACATTTTTTCTATATGCCGCACTGACCCTTCCCGCCATATGGTTCATTTGGCGGTTTGTGCCCGAGACCAAAGGAAAGACCTTGGAGGAAATACAACACAGTTGGACAAAAAAGCAGAGATAATGAACATTTTAAAAATATGGAAATGATAGAAACTTATGTGGTGTCGGGGATTGGCTACCATCCTTTTTTGATAAGGGAAGGATGGCAATTGGCCCAACTAAATTATATTGAATCACAGCACATTGACCAAATTTTCCATTTGGATGTGCATAGGCACACGGATGAAGTGTTTGTCCTTATCAAAGGACAAGCAGTATTGATCGGAGCGACTATCCACAATGGCGAACCCATTTTTGAGGCGGAGCTCATGAGGTCCGATGTAATATATAATATTCCTCAAGGAAGATGGCACAATATAGCCATGGGGGAAGGGAGTGAAGTATTGATTGCTGAAAAATCCAATACACATGTGTCGGATTTTGAACAATTTCAATTGAACAAAACCCAAGTAAGAGAGTTGAGGAACCTTGTCAAGAAATTTTTCGACTCCGAGATATAGTGGGTCGAAACAATCCAACACGAAAGATGCAAAAAATAGATTTAACAGGAAAGAAAGCTTTGGTAACAGGTGGGAGTAGGGGCATTGGAGCTGGGATATGTCGTGAGTTGGCCAAATGTGGTGCGGATATATTCATTAATTATTTCAATAGGGAAAATGAGGCAATTGAATTGAAGAAAGAAATCCAGCAAAAATATGGCGTTCAGGCAGGCATATATAAAGCGGATATTTCAAAAGCCCAAGAGGCAAAAGATCTTTTTGATCAAATGGACCGTGAAATAGGAACATTGGATATTTTGGTCAATAATGCGGGAACAGAAAGTATTTCCCATGTCTTGGATCTCGATCCACACGAATGGGATAGGGTCGTTGATATAAACCTGAAAGGCCCCTTCCTCTGCTCTCAGCAAGCTGCACATCGAATGTCGGTCAAGGCAAAGGGCGTGATTATCAATATAACCTCAATACATGATGTGGTTCCTAGAAAGGGTTTGGTGCACTATTGTTCAGCAAAAGCAGGGTTAAAGATGTTGTCCAAATGTCTTTCACTTGAATTGGCGGATAAAAATATAAGGGTGGTTTCCGTTGCGCCCGGAGCAATCGAAACGGAAATGAACCGGGAGGAAATCGCCAAGTTCGGGAAACATAGGTTTGAGGAATGGATTCCTCAGGGACGGATAGGGAAAATAGCCGATGTTGCTCCAACGGTTGCCTTTTTGGCAAGTGATCTGGCGGCATATATCAATGGTGCGGACATTTATATTGACGGTTCCTATATGAACCACACGATCCAATATGATCCAAGACCTAAAAAAGAAAATAACTAGGCTGTGTTCGTCATGTCAAATAAAATTATATTAAAAGGAATTGCTTGGGACCACCCCAGAGGTTATCAACCATTAAGAGCAACTTCCAAGGCATTTTCAGAACAGAACCAAGAAATTTCCATTCAATGGGATGTACGGTCCTTGAAGGAATTTGGGGATACACCTATTGAAGACCTGATGGAAACGTATGATCTAATAACTGTAGATCACCCTTATATGGGCCAGGCCCATGCTAACAAGTTGCTTTTACCCCTGGAGAAAAAGATATCTGAAAAAATACTACAGATACTGGAACAGCAATCCATTGGCCCAAGTTTCCACTCGTACCGATATATGGGCCATTTATATGCACTGCCCATCGATGCCGCGGCATTGGTTGCCGCATCCAGAGATGATCTGATCAAGGAACTTAAAATAGGATTGCCCATGATAAGGGCGGACCTATTCAGGCTCTATAAGAAAGTTCCCGATAGCCAAAGCATTGCATGGCCCCTATGTCCTACCGACTTATGGTGTACCTTTTTGACCCTTTGTGCGCAGGACATCGGAAGGGACTTTATCAAAGATCATACGATTAATGAAAAAGCAGGGAGTTCGGTGCTCAATGAAATAAAACAACATTTAGAACATCTTCATCCGGATTCACTGAACTGGAACCCTATCCAAATTTTAGACGCAATGGCATCGGGGGATGAAATTCTATATTCTCCTTTTTTGTTTGGATATGTCAACTACTCCCAAACCGGGTTCGCAAGAAAAACCGTGAGTTTTCATAATAGTCCCACAGGCGCAAAGAGTGGGGTTTCCACCATTCTTGGTGGGGTAGGGCTTGCGGTTTCCAACAAATGTGAACACCCTGATGAAGCTGTTTCCTATGTGGTCTATACTGCAATGGGTGATGTTCAAAAGGGCATTTATGCCAAAAACGGAGGACAGCCCGGTAATTTAATAGCTTGGCTAGACGAGGAAAATAACAATAGAAGCCTTGATTTTTTCAAAAACACACTTCAAACGATGGAGAATGTGTACGTACGTCCAAAGCATCCTGGCTGGAACCGATTTCAGGAACAAGGAGCTGATCTATTGCATTCTGGACTGGTAGGTGATATTGAATCGGATAGAGTAATGAAGGACTTGAACCAATTATATAGATCAATTGAATGATATGGGTGGAAATTATGAAAATATTAAAGTAGAAGTCCATGAAGGCGTGGCTACCCTTCGTTTCAGCCGCCCCGATCAACTCAACGCAATGAACAGGAAAATGATGGATGAAATCATTTCTGGAATAGAAGTGATCAATGCGAACGATAAAATTATGGTTGCCGTGATTACGGGTGAGGGCAGGGCTTTTATGGCCGGAGCCGATATAAAGGAATATGCAGGCCAGACCCCGGAAGAGTTTGAAGCCTTCCAAAAAAATGGGATCAGATTATATGAAAGTATAGAAAATGCCCCAAAACCTTGGATAGCCGCTGTAAATGGTTTTGCATTGGGAGGTGGATTTGAAATCGCTTTGGCATGTGATATGATCGTGGCTTCCAAAGTGGCCAAAATGGGTCTGCCCGAAGTGTTTTTGAGCTTGGTTCCAGGAGGCGGGGGAACCCAGCGTTTGATTCAGAAGATAGGGGTCAACAGGGCAAAGGAAATGCTTTTTACAGGGGGACAGTATTCGGCAGAGACATTATTGGGCTGGGGAATTGTCAATCAAGTGTTTCAGGAAGAAGAATTTGATCAAGGGGTTACTGGTTTTGCACAAAAACTGAGCAGAAGGCCATCACGGGCCATTGGACAGTTGAAGCGTTTGGCAAATTTGAGTCTTACTTCCATTCCCTTTGATCAAAAGATCGAAGAGGAAGGAAAGGTTGTAATAGCACTGTTTTATAGTGAGGAGGCCCAAAAGGCCATTCATGACTTTATGCATAAAAGGTAGGATATGTGGATTACATTCTTTATTGGCAGCTATACGGAATATCCCATACCAGGTTTCGGGGGAATGGGCCAAGGTATCTATACCGTCAAATTGAATACCAAAACAGGTGAATTAAAACATATACACTCCAAAAAGGAACGTAACCCAAGTTATTTGGCCATAAGCACTGATAACAGGTTTTTATACTGTCCCACAGAGTTGGATGAGACCGAGTTCCCCAGGATTAGGGCCTATAAGGTCAATAAAGATTTTTCCCTTGAGTTTTTGAATGAGCAGCAAATTTATGGAGGTTACCCTTGTCATGTTGCTGTGGATTCGAGAAGTGTTTTTGTGGCCTGCTACGCCACTGGTAATATCATTCAATATCCGTTGAATACGGATGGAAAGTTGGGGACTGCAATTGCAGATTACCAGCATAGGGGAATCGGGATTGACAAAGACCGTCAAGAAGGGCCTCATGCACATCAGATTGCGGTCCATCCAAACGGAAAGGACATTTATGTTTGCGATTTGGGTATTGATATCATCAAGGCTTATAGATATAATGGAGCAAAGTTAAGTCCAAAAACCATTGGAGATTGTACGGTAAGCAAAGGTAGTGGGCCCCGCCATCTGGTCTTTGGTTCAGAGGGAGGCCGTGCCTATGTCATCAATGAATTGAAAGGGAATATTTCAGTCCTTGGAATGTCTGGAGAATCCTATAGGGAAATCGATGTTTATCCCTTTCTTCCCAAGAATTATTTGGGAAAGCCAAGTGCTTCAGCGGTTCGCATCCACCCAAATGGCCGATTCTTATACGCTGCCAATAGGGGGTCTGAGACGATTTCAGTTTTTTCCATTGCAAAAGAAAAATTGGATTTGGTTGGATATGAACACACTGGAGGTGAGGAACTACGTGAATTCAACATAACCCCAGATGGCCACTGGTTGTTGGCATGCCTCCAAAACTCACACGATATCGTGGTGTATAACATCAATGGGAATGGCATGTTGTCCGAGAAATTCAGGACCAAGGAAATTTTGTCACCGGTCTGTGTAACATTTCTTAATTGAATAAAATAACTAAACCGATTTAGTTTTTATGAAGAAAAATAATGAAGTAAATGAGGGAGCTTTAGAAGGGCTGGTGGTAGCCGATTTTTCCCAATTGGCCCAAGGTCCTTGGGCTACCCAAATGCTAGGGGATATGGGGGCGGAAATCATCAAGATTGAGCCCTTAAAAGGAGATTGGATGAGGCATTTCTCATATGGAAACCTATATCCCAAAGGGGAAAGTATATCCTTTGTAAGTTTCAACAGGAACAAGAAGAGTATCGCCTTGAATCTAAAGGATAGTGCCGACCATGAGATTGCAAGGAATATTATCCGTAAAGCGGACATCCTTGTGGAGAATTTTAGGCCAGGGGTAATGGAGCGGCTTGGTCTTGGCTATGAGGCGATGAAGGAACTGAACCCTGGGTTGATATATTGTTCCAGTTCAGGATATGGCTCATCGGGCCCATACACCAAACGCCCCGGACAGGATTTGTTGGCCCAAGCGGTAAGTGGAACAGCTTCCTTGAATGGAAGAAAGTATGATATTCCCATGGTTACGGCCGTAGGACAAGCAGATTTGCTCACAAGTCTATTTTTGGTTCAGTCCATCTTGGCCGCTATCTATTCCAGGGAAAAATCGGGAAAGGGACAGAAGATAGAAACCAATTTGTTGAGCTCCATTATAGGGTTTCATATACAGGAAATTACCGCCTTTCTATACCAAAAAGAAAGGCCGGAGCGCAGTGAAAGAGGCATACCGAACCCATGGCTCGGGGCACCATACGGATTGTATCCAACCAAAGACGGTTATTTGGCGATAGGCATGAACTCGGTACGAAAATTAGCAGATTTGGTGGGATTGGATAAATATAGGTCTCAGGAATATGAATCCAATAATATCATGAGGGACAGGGATGAAATTAGAAAGGATTTTGAGACTGTTTTTGTGACAAGGACCACCAAGGAATGGCTCGATGACCTATTAAAAGAGGATATTTGGTGCTCACAGGTGAATACCTTGGAAGAGATGGTTTGCGACCCCCAGGTGCTTCATAACCACATGATCATGTCCTATGAACACCCTACTATCGGGAATATTGGAACAACTGGGTTTCCTGTGGAGTTCAGTGATACCCCACAGTGTATTTATAGACCTGCACCACTACTGAACGAACACCGTGAAGAAATCATCGTGACATTTTGCGGAGAAATCAACCATAACAAAACAAAAATCAACACAAAATGAAATTAGGTTTTGGACTGTACCGGCACATGCTCGACCAAGAACATTACAAGTTTGCAAAACAGTGCGGGGCCACCCATTTGGTCATACACATGGTAGACTATTTTGGGCACAATGACAAAAATGCAGACCAACCCATTGGCGGAAGCAAAGGATGGGGCAAGGCCGGTCGTAAGGATAAAATATGGAGCTATGAAGAGTTGAGATCCATCAAAGATGAAATCAATGCCAATGGATTGGAATTGGAAGCCATTGAAAACTTTGATCCGGCCCATTGGTATGATGTCCTTTTGGGAGGTCCCAAGAGGGATGAACAACTTGAAAATTTGAAGCAGCTCATCCGAAATGTCGGCAAAGCGGGAATTCCTGTTTTTGGATATAATTTTTCACTTGCGGGGGTGTCCTCAAGAACTGTTGGGGCCTACGCCAGGGGAGAAGCAATGTCTGTTGGCATGGAGGGTGAGGTAGATGGTAACCCCATTCCCAATGGCATGGTCTGGAACATGGTTTATGATGAAAATGCCGTTGAAGGAACCCTCCCCAGGATTTCCCATGACGAGCTATGGAATAGGTTGCACTACTTTTTGGATGCGCTGGTTCCGGTAGCTGAGGAGGCAGGAGTCAAATTGGCCGCTCATCCCGATGACCCACCTATGCCCTATGTCCGAGACACTCCTCGTTTGGTCTACCAACCCGATATGTACCAACGCTTGATAGATCTACGACCAAGCCCCAATAATAATTTGGAGTTCTGCCTGGGTTCCATTGCAGAAATGTCCGAAGGAGATGTCTATGAAGCAACGGACAGATATACCAAACAGGGTAAGGTTTCCTACATACATTTTCGAAATGTCAAAGGAAAAGTCCCCCATTATAAAGAAGTTTTTGTGGATGAAGGGGACATAGATATGTTCAGAATACTTGAGATTTTGAAGGAGAATAATTTTGAAGGGGTCCTTATTCCAGATCATACCCCGCAAATGAGCTGTGGTGCACCATGGCATGCCGGTATGGCATACGCCATGGGTTATATGAAGGCAGCCATGGAATTGGTAGGGAACTAATGCCAAAAAATCAAAGAACGCTGCTTATGGCGGTTGGTTGAATTAGCCTTTTTGAATTGTGGAGTGCATCGAACATGAAGGTGCACTCCATTCAAAGAGATCAGCAAATTATGATGAGGTTAACTAATGTGAATATTAACAAACAAACTATGAAAAAAACGATAATTCGGTTAGCTCTACTATGCTGTTTTATAGGAATCAATTCAATAGATGCCCAAGAAACGTTGAAGTGTGATGAGGAAACCTATGATCTGCTCAAATCTCTGTCGGAATCCAAACTTTCCAAAGGAAATATCCTGTTGTTCGTAACCACACATGAGGACATTGCTTGGTTGGACGAACCGGAGATATGCAAGATTGACAGGGATGAAAAATGGTTGACACCCTATTTTGAAAAACTGAAATCCACAACCGATTTCAAGATGGATATAGAGCAATCCTCCATAGTGATGGAATACCTACATCGTCACCCGGAAGAAAAGGAAAATATAGTAAACTTTATTGATCAAGGACGAATAGGTATCGGAGGAGCCTACGTACAGACTTATGAAGGTATGTATTTTGGGGAATCCCTTTCCAGACAGTTCTACTTCGGGAAAAAATGGATGGAAAACAGCTTGAACGGATATCAAGCCAAAACCTATTATAATGTTGATGTGCCAGGACGGACCATGCAAATGCCACAACTGGCAAGCAAAGCCGGAATCGATCATTTTGTGTTCAGTCGCCATATCAAGGGTCTGTTCAATTGGGAATCTCCAGATGGGACAAAGGTTACATGCTACAGTCCGGGCAACCACTACATGGATTTTTATAATCTTTTGGGAATGGAGGAACCTGAAGGGATTAAAAAGATGGCCAAAGATGCCGTGGATTGGTATAAGGTCTACAACAATAAATCCCAGGGCCATCCCGTGATGCCGGTCATGCTCAATTATGAGTTCATCTGGAATCAAAAGCCCGTGGAGAACATGGAACCTTTTATAAATAGGTGGAACGGGATTGGATATATCGAATCTGAGGGCAGAAAGAAGTTGAAGGTCAAGTTGCCCAAGATTGTTTATTCTACGGCCGACGAGTTTTTTGCAAAAGTTGAAAAAACAACTGTTTTACAAAAGACCATCAAAGGGGAGCGGCCAAATATGTGGGTATATATCCATGGGGCATCCCATCAAAAGGCATTAAAAGCCAGTAGGGAAGGCGATATATTGATGACCCAGGCAGAGAAGTTTGCTACGGCAAATGCCATGATCGAGGGATCGTTCAAAAAATACCCTGAGCGAAAGCTACAGAATGCATGGGAATCAAAAATATACCCGGACCACGGATGGGGAGGTAAAGGGGGAGATGTTACCGATAATGTTTTTTTGCAAAAATTCCTTTTTGCAAAGTCTGAGGCGGAACAAATTGTGCAATCCTCCATTAAGGATATAGCCGCTAAAATTGGTTTTGAAACAACCAAGGGAATTCCGATAGTGGTCTTTAATAGCTTGAGTTGGGATCGTACCGACAGGGTGGATTTTTCCATAAAATTTGATGAGGGAGAAACCAAAGGAATTGAATTGTTCGATTTAGATAACAATCCAATTCCGGTACAATTGTCCAATTTGGAGCATTATTCCGATGACTCCATTAAGGCTGTAATGGTGCATTTTATCGCCAATGATATACCCTCGGTGGGTTATTCCACATATTACTTGAAAAAGACCTCAACCAATCCCCAATTGTCAGGTAACGGTTTTGATGAAACTTTGGAGAACAAATTTTACAGATTGGAGTTTGGCAATGGAGGGCTTACCCAAATACATGATAAAGAGTTGAACAGGGATTTGATTGACTCGGGGAAATTTAAAGCTGGTGAGATTTTTGAATTAAGTTCTGTTGGTAATGGAGCAGGTGAGTTTTCTGAGGTTCAACAGGCAAACACCGATTATTTTGATCAATTGGGTACTTCCAAAACTAATTGGAAAATCAAGGAAATAGGATCGGTATATACCAGTGTGGTTATGAGGCAACCTATGAAGGATGCCGTTGTGGAAATGAGTGTCAAACTTTACCATGACATAAAGAAAATAGACTTTGATGTAGACCTTTTGAATTGGAACGGGACCATGTTCCGGGAATTTCGGATAGCTTTCCCCCTAAATATGGATACAGGAAAGGTTACCTACGAAGTGCCTTTTGGGGCAGTCACTGTTGGACAGGATGAGCTAAAGGGGACAGGAGGTGAATTTTATAAAGGGGAGGTAAGTAAAATTCATCCAAGGGCTATTGGAAATTGGATTTCAGCAAGTAGTTCCGAGTATGGGATCACCCTTACATCAACTGTAGTTTCAGCAGATTGGAGTGATCCAACGGACTCTTTGAACACCAAGGTTATTTTGCAACCCATTTTATTGGCTTCTAGGAAAAGTTGCCATCATGAAGGGAATGATTACCACCAGACAGGGGACCATAATTTTTCATTCAGTCTTACTTCTCATAAACCTGGCTGGCAAGAAGGACGTCAGTTTGGTAACCAGCACAATGAAAGAATCCTTACCGTGGTAGATCCTTCTTCATTTAAAGATGGCGGATTGCCAGAAAGATTGAGTTTTTTCAGCACAGGAAGTGATAATATCGTCATCAGTACCGTGAAGAAAGCCGAAAATGATAATAAGAGTGTCATTAGAATTTTTGAGGCCGATGGTATTGGGACAGAAGCAACGATATCTGTTTTCAAACCAGTTGAAAAGGCTTGGCAGACTACATTGATTGAGGAACCCAAAAACGAACTAAAGGTTGGTGATGCGATGATGTATTTGAAAATGGGGCACAATACCATTGAGACCATAAAATTTGAATAATAATACCATCTAACATAATTATGAAAAGACGAAAATTTATAAAGGTCACAGGAAGCTCCAGTTTGCTGCTGACCGCTACCGGAAGCTTGGTCAGCTGTGGCTCCTTTATCGGTGAAGACCAAGATAAAAAGCTGTTGGAACAATCAATACAAGCGTTCAAGCGGTTTTCAGAAGTATGGGATTTCAAGGACTTTTGGAAAAGGGGAAACACTTTTGATGCCTGCTTGGTATTTGTGGATGCAATGATAGAACGCTGGCCAAATGAAGAGCGTGTGAAAGAAATACAGTCAGAGGTCCAAGCGATGTTAAGGGAAAACCTCACTTTTTTTGGCAGTTACGATCCAGGGACTTTATGGGCAGATGATTTTGGATGGTGGGGTCTAATGGGACTTAATGCGCGCAAGCATCTTCTAAGAATGAAGGATCGAGGGCTTGCTGACAAATATCTGGCCCTTTCCATGGATCTATGCTGGGAGTACAAAAGAAAAACAGCCTATGACCATTCGGAAGACAGCAGACCAGTTGCACATGGTTGTAGAAACGGGGATGCCAACGGGAGTAGCAAAGGAGTCAAAAATACGGTGACCAATGTGCTGTTGTTTTTACTGTCATCAAGAATATATAGGTTGACTTTGGAGGAAAATCTTGAAGATAATGAGAAGTATTTGGACATGGCCTACAAACAATGGTTATGGTTCGATCAATGGTTTAACTTGGAACAATACAGGTATCTGAAGGAGATATCCAATTCTGCAGCTTTGGTACAAGAAAGACCCATGGCATTTTTTGAAGGTTCCGATTATCAGGAAAAGATACATCCACCTTGGTCGGAAGGTTGGGTTTGGACAGGTGATCAAGGCATGTTGTTGGCAGCTTTGATGGACATGCATGCATTGGGTCATGAAATTTCCACATATGTGATAAAAAATGACATAGATCCCGGTTTTGATGAAGCTGATTTTAAAGCAAGGGTCGATACTATAATAAAGAAAATAGGACAGGGAATCAAGTTGGCATTGGTTGGTAATCAGGATGGGATAATAAGGGAAGCCCCATGCTTATCCAGCTTTGGCCCACAACATGGAAATGATTATGTGGCGGGTAGAGGAATCTTGTTGCGATATATAGGGGCAACGTATGAAAATGGATTGTTGGGTGTTGATTTGGACAAAACAGTTCTGGCAACTATGGAGGCCATATGGGAAACTCGTGATATATCCAACAATCAATTCCTGCCAGAATTTACCAGTATTGAAAATGATAGCAGCTATGTTGAGCAATTCAGGGAACTTTGGGGACTGGCGGACAATGTCCATAAATGGAATCTTGACAAGATGAAGGAGCAGAACAGGCTTGGTGTGTGCCAGGCCATAGGGTTGGATGCACTGGGAGCGGCAATAAAAATGACATCGTAGTCCAAGGGTAACCTGTTCTCAAAGGTATTTACTGAAAATTAAGAACAATAAAATATTAAACAGCTAAATGAGTAAAGTAGTAACCTTCGGAGAGATTATGCTGCGGTTGGCACCTCCCGAGTTTTTAAGGTTTTCGCAAGCGAACCAGTTCGATGTGGTGTACGGCGGAGGGGAATCCAATGTGGCGGTATCGCTGGCCAACTATGGCGTGCCGATTGACTTTGTCACCCGTCTTCCCAAGAACGACATAGGGGAATGTGCCCTGATGGAGATGCGAAAAAGGGGGGTGGGGACCGATAAGATCATATTTGGCGGCAGCCGTCTGGGGATCTATTTCCTAGAGACCGGCGCGGTGAGCAGGGGGAGCAAGGTGGTCTATGACAGGGCCCGTTCCGCAATGGCCGAGATCGAAAGGGGCATGGTCGATTGGGACCAGGTGTTCCAGGGAGTGGAATGGTTCCATTGGACCGGCATCACCCCCGCCATCTCGCAGGGTGCCGCGGATGCGTGCATCGAGGCGGTGAAGGCGGCGAAAAGGCATGGCGTAACGGTATCCACGGATTTGAACTACAGGGCCAAATTGTGGGATTATGGGGGCGATCGCGAGGCCATCATGACCGAGCTGACCTCCTATTGCGATATTATTCTGGGCAACGAGGAAGATGCCGAGAAACATTTCGGGATCAAACCGGAAGGATTGGACATAACCACCCAGGGGGAACACGTAAAGGCCGGGGCCTTTTTGTCCGTCTGCCAGCAGATGATGAAAAAATTCCCGAACGCCAAAAAGGTGATCACCACCCTGCGAGGTTCTATCAGCGCCTCGCACAACACCTGGGCGGGGGTACTGTATGATGGCAGGACCATGTACAGGTCACGGGAATACCAGATCACGCACATCGTGGACCGGGTAGGGGGCGGCGATTCCTTCATGGGAGGGCTGATCTATGGCCTGCTCAAATATCCGGAAGACGACCAGAGCGCACTGGACTTCGCAGTGGCGGCCTCTTGCCTGAAACATACGATCAAGGGGGACGCCAATCTGGTAACGGTGGACGAAGTGGAAAAACTGATGGGGGGCGATGCCTCCGGACGAGTGGCACGATAAGCAAATAGTATGGCAAAGTATTCAAGGATAGAGGTGGCGATGGCCATGGAGGGAACGGGAATGGTACCCTTGTTCTATCACCCGGATGTGGAATTGGGCAAGAAAGTATTGAGGGCGTGCTATGATGGTGGAGCCCGCTTGATGGAGTTCACGGCACGTGGCGATTTTGCCTTCGAGGTCTTTTCGGAGCTCAACAAGTTCGCCATAAAGGAACTCCCCGGGATGATGATGGGTGTAGGCTCCATAACCGATGTGGCCGCTGCTTCGCTCTTTATGCAGATGGGCGCCAATTTTGTAGTGACCCCATCCCTGCGTGAGGATATCGCCATAGCGTGTAACCGTAGAAAAGTACTTTGGTCACCTGGTTGTGGTTCCCTGACAGAGATCAACAGGGCGGAGGAACTGGGTTGCGAGATCATAAAGCTTTTTCCGGGATTCGTCTACGGCCCCGAATTCGTGAAGGCCATTAAAGGGCCACAACCCTGGACCAAGGTGATGCCCACCGGGGGGGTGACCACAGGGGAATCCAATCTGAAAGCATGGTTCGACGCAGGGGTCACCTGTGTGGGCATGGGATCACAATTGATAAGCAAGGAAGTATTGGAAAAGCAGGATTTTGCCAAGTTGGAAAACGAGGTGAGAAGAGTTTTGGAAACCATTAGGATTATTAAATAAATTTTTTTAAATGAAATAGTAGTATAGGTTAGTTTAGTTAATTATTGAGATGCGGCCCTTAGGGGCCGTGTTTCTTTGAAAAAAGTAAATTTTTGCCTTGAATAAATGGGTTGTTTTCTGGTGTAGATACCCCGATCTTTAGGACAGATTTTCTACAAAACTAATATAATTATCAAGCCGCTCTCTTAAATAGATCAATAGGTCTTTCATAGTTGATGGACTTGGTGTCTTCTTTCATGGTTGTATTAATCAAAGTACTGCGCTAATAACAGATGGAGTTCCATACCGTCCCTTAGAGGGTTCAGATAGATATTCACATATCTAATGTGACAGAACCTTTAGTTTCCCTTGAAAGCTTTAATTTTAGACAACAGAATTAAATTTGCTATGTTTAGACAATGATTTTCGAAATAATGAATGTATTTGATCGGTGATGATCGGAGGGAGGAAGTTATAAACCAAGTTTGTCCATTTTTTCCTTTTCATAGGAGCCATCTTCGGCCGGATACCTTAAAATGGAATCATATTTCCCGGATTGTTTGGCCAAGGACCAAATAAGGCTTTCTCCTGCAAATGCTGCAAAAGGGATGTTTTTGAAAACACTATCGTTATAAGCTTTGTCAGAATCTACCACTTCCCAGCCCTCATCCTTGAACTTTTGTACAAGGTCACCGAGAAACAAGGCAGAAGTTAAATTATGATGCAGCAAAAGGGTATGGTTGATATGCCTGCCATGCAGTTCAAGAGAAAGCTTTTCATAATATTCAGCTCTTGCCATAATGTGGTCCAAATAGAAATTTTTATATCCTTCCAAATCGGTTTTTTCCATGCCTTTTTTCTTGAGCATGGCTATCAACCTTTGGTTTACGTACCAATCGGAAGCATCTATGGTTACATAGCCATTGGTGTAATGATGGGAGGTAAGAATGTTTCTAAGGCTATCGGTTTTTGATATTGAGCCACCTTCCTTCAAATAGGGAAATCGGAACAGTTTAATGTTATTGTTGAATTTAGAAATTATGCTGTCCGTCTTGAGCAACTCCTGCTCGAAAAATAGGGTGTTGTTTTTTTGGGAATTGAAATTAGGGTGGGAAAAGGTATGGTTTGCCAAGTGATGGCCGGCATCGTTCCATGATTTCAAAAGATAGTTTCCCCTTTCATCCAATTTATTGTTTCCGGTTACAAAGAAGATCGTCTTAATGTTCTCTTTTTCCAAATGGTTCAGAATCATTCTATTCCATTCTTCAAACTTGAAGTTTTGAATATCAGTGGTAAGGCCATCATCAAAAGTGAAGCTCACCTTTGGCGTTTCCACATTGATGTTTATTGTGTCGGGAGTAGAACTTTTACATCCGAATAGAAACAAGAACAATAAACCTAAAAATGGATTAGGGGTCATTCGTTTTATTTTTATGTATTGCCAATTATTCATTGATAAAATTAAAAAACCATACAGATTGTAAATGTTTGTTAAGGTAAGAAGTGGACACCGCAATGTCCCGATAAATACCAACTTATTATTTTAATTCAACCATCTCAGAGCCATGAGGATTGGGAAACCCCATTTGGCAAATCTGTAATGTCTATTTTTTGGCATGTTCACGGACAATTTTATTGAACTTTTCAACTTCTTCCATATTAGGACTATGCGCGGAGTTTTCAAATGTGTGGAACTCTTTTATCGGAGCCTTTAGCTGATTATAGAAATCCTTCGCAACGGGATATGGAGTTTGGTAATCATATAAACCCTGAAGAATGTAAACAGGAACTTGTATGCTGTCAATTTCATTGAAAAGATTTGTGTTGATTACTTCTTTCCATAAGTATTTGGCTGAAAAATCACTCCCTTTTAAGTAGTTGAACTTATCAGCAAGGGTGTATTCTCCGGCAAGAAAAATCATCTTGATCAGGGGTAGTATGTCCTTCATCTCTCGCATGGCACCGCCACCGTACTTCATAACATAATTTCTCTCAGTGCCTATATAAGCATCCCAAGCAGCGTTGAATGCATCCAAATCTGCATAATTTTCTGAAGGTTCGGGAAAACTCAAATTGGCCAAATCATTCATGCCCGTCATGTCACTTTGTAATTGGGCCTGATCTTTAGCCCATTCAAATGAAACAAGTTCCCCCTCATATTGGTTCCCTATCTGACCCACGCCGAAATAGGCATGAAAAAGTTCTGGATATCTGTGGGCCGTTAAAATCCCCAAAAGCGTTCCCCAAGAATGCCCCATGATGTAAATCTTGTCCTTTTTGAATCGTTTGGCAAGATATTGGCTAAGCTCTCCTGCATCCATGATAAATTGTTCTAGGGTCATTGTTGCAGGCGGTACATCGGGAGAATAGGATTTTCCCGCTCCTCTTTGTTCCCAATATACCATGACGAAGTCCTTTTCAATGAGTTGGTTGGTTTCTTTCATCATGCCAATTTCTGGTCCACCAGGACCTCCGTGGACAAAAAGCATTACAGGTTTGGTCGCATCTACGCCACGAATGATCACATATTGTTTTACCCCTCCAATTTCAAGTGTATCGATGGTCGATATACTTCCTTGTATTATTTTTCCATTCTTATCGGTAATAGGATCAGCTTTACCGGGGCTATTTGTCCACCAAACTGTCACCACGACCAGCAAAAGTGTTAAGATGCCCACGGTCAAATAAACCATCACTTTTAAAAATTTTCGTAACATCGGTTTCATCTTTTATAATTTGTCATTTAAGCATTCTTGATTATTGGTCAACCATTGCGATAGTGGAATGAGGCGTTGGAATGAATTGAATTGGCCAGTCTGAACGTTACTCGGTAAAAATGTATCGTTCCTTTACCATTTCGGAAAGTCTGAAATAGCCATATGGAAAGTTCTCTGGATTGGTCCTGTTGATACAATTGCCCTTAACTGCAGCGGGTACCGGGGTAAAGGGACCTGAATTTCCCATTTGACTGATCATGACTTTGATATAATCATAATACGGTCTTGATATCCCATACATATTGATATCTAAAATGTCGCCTGGTTCAAACGGGACAACATTTTGATCCTCGTCTTCCATAATTTCATACCACCAATCAATTTGGTTTCCATTGATGAATTTGTCGTCCCCGGCCTCCAAAACAGGTAAAAGGTCCCCGGCACGTTTAAATTTGAACAGATAGTTGTTGCTTTCCTCGTCTGGGTCGTTAAAGAGAATATGGGCTTCCAAGGCTTCATCGTCAAAACCGTCCTCCCTACTTTGATAAATGTCGATAATATTTGTCACTGGGGTCATGGTTTCAAAGGCATTGTAGATTTCTCCATCATACTGAATGGTCAGGGAATAGGATTGACCCATAACAGGTTCAAAACTGGAGGTGCGGTATTCCCCATCTCCTTGATCTGTGAAAATATAGGTTACGGAACTGCTCAAGTTGGTAACGCTTACCTGGGCACCTTCCGCGGGAACAAATGCATTGGAATCAAAATAGGGGGTAGACTTACTCAATCGAATGGTCTGCTCGTTTCCGGCTGTGCCTTTTTCCCAATCCAAGGAAGCTTCAATCACCAAGCGAGTTGGACCTTGTGGTACTTCAACATCAATGACATCGGTACAGGAAAGAATAGGGATTATACTTAAAATCAAGAGGGAATTTATGAACTGTTTCATGATGTTAAAATTTAAAGTTGTAGGTAATGGAGGGTACAATTCCGAAAATGGCTGTTCGGGTAGCTTCATTGGCTCCGGTTTCCAAGTTTTGGCCAAAGGATATGGAGGCAGCATTTTTTCTGTTATAGAGATTGTAAATACTCAATATCCATTCCCCTTTTAGCCTTTTGTTTTCCGATCTATTGGGTTTGTAGTTCACGGAAAAATCTATTCTGTGATAAGCGGGTAAACGGTCCGAATTACGGTCTGAGTAACTGGTAAAAGATCTGCCCTCATAGGTATATTGACCAATAGGGTAGGTTACGGGCCTTCCTGTTTGAAATACCAGGCTGGATCCAAAACTCCATCGATCGTTCAATCGATACGATCCCGATACGGAAATATCATGTGTGCGATCAAAAAAGGCATTATACCATTCTCCACCGTTGATTCCAGGTCCACCGGCGTTTCCTCCCGGAGTTCGCTGCTCCGATTTCGATAGGGTATAGGCTACCCAACCAGTGAGGTCCCCTTCGTTTTTCCGAAGTAACAGTTCAAGACCATAGGCCCTCATTTCGCCGTTCAGAATTTCTGTTTCAATGGTATTTTGACCAATGAGCTCAGAACCGTCTATATAGTCGATGCGATTATCCACCGTTTTGAAGTAACCTTCAACCTCCAAAGAATAAGCCTCGTCATTAAAGTCATGAAAATATCCAAGAGAATATTGATCGGACAATTGGGGTTTGATGAAAGGGCCACTGGGGGTCCATACATCCAATGGGGTAACAGAGGAGGTATTGGAAAGGAGATGGATGTATTGGGCCATTCTTGAAAAGCTGGCCTTAACTGAGGATTGCCTGCTAGCTAGAAAAGCAAGAGACACCCTTGGTTCCAAATTGCCATAGGTTTCTATAGTCTCACTTTTGGAAAAATAGGTTTCACCTGTAGGCTTTCCACGCTCATAAATATCCAAGGTGGGGTTGTAAACTACAGGTTGGTCATTTTCATATGTTGTGATGGCCTGACCTCCGAACCGTATAAAATAGCTATATCGTAGACCATATTGCAGCGAAAGTTTTGAGGTGATCTTTTGTTCCGCACTCACATATAGGCCACTTTCTAGGGCACGTTTTCTATCTAATTGAAGTTCGTTGATGATGGAATCGTCCGAGGTCGGGGCAATTTGCCCTGGATCAAAATTGTAAGCGATGCCGTTTGCCCCAAAATCAATTTTGAAGGCGTCACTTACATAATATTTAAAATCATATTTAAGGTTTAAATTGGTGATGGATGAAAGCCATTCAAAATCTTCCTGTTGAAAGTTCAGGTCATAATCATAACGACTTAGAATAAGTGATAGGTTGGAGAATAACCTATCGCTGAAGATATGGTTCCACCTTAAGTTACCGGTGGCATTGCCGTAACTGCTTTCAAAAATACTCCCTAGTTGAAAAGCATCCCTGCCAAAATATCCGCTAAGGAACAATTTGTTGTTAGGGTTGATACTGTAATTCGTTTTTAAGTTGAGGTCATAAAAGCTGACACTGTTCTTTTCTCCTGCAGCTTTCAGGAAGAGATCAATATAGGACCGTCGGCCCGCAATCAAAAATGATCCTTTGTCCCTGAACATGGGTCCCTCCGCAGCCAATCGGCTTGAGATAACACCAATACCCCCCGTAAGGGCAAAGGATTTACTATTGCCATCTTTTTGACGGACATCTAAAACTGAAGATACCCTCCCTCCAAATTGAGCAGGAATTCCCCCTTTATAAAGTTTCAGGTCCTTAATGGCATCTGCATTGAACACGGAAAAGAAACCGAACATATGTGAAGTATTATAGATGATGGCCTCATCGAGCAATACCAGATTCTGGTCCTGGGCACCGCCCCTTACATGGAAGCCTCCGGTGCCCTCGCCATTGTTGGTAACCCCCGGCAACATCTGTAACGATTTTAAAATGTCCATTTCTCCCAACACCACGGGCATTTGTCTTACAGTTCCCATATTCATTTTGGCAACACTCATTTCGGGTTTTCGTAAAATGGCCTTTTCCGGCTCATCACCAGTGACCACCACCTCTTCCAGCAGGGTTGAGGCTTCTGATATTTCCACATCTTGTTTAATATCACTTGTAAGACTGATGGTGATGTTTTCATCATGATATCCCAAATAGGAAATGTGCAGTACATAATTTCCCTCCGGAGCGGTTATGGAGTAAAAACCATATTCATTTGTGGTCCCACCAATGGTGGTGCCCGACAAATAGACCGATGCACCAAAAAGGGTTTCACCATTGCTTTTATCGGTTATGGTACCGCTTACGGTACGGGATTGTTGGCTACTTACAACAAAGCAGCCTAAAAAATAAAACCACAGGAACCCTAATTTATAAGCAGGTGTTGGTTTCAATCGTGTTTTCATGTTTTTAATTGATTTAGTGAATGTCATTATTGGAATTGGGTTGTGGTCGGTGTTATTGGAATCTTTTTTTTAGGATGGTAAGGATTTGTTTCCTTACATTTTTACCTTCCCTTACAATCGGCAGAAGGGGCCAAATGTGTGGCATACCCTTTCCAAAGTATACATGATGCGGGACATTGGCTTGACAAAGCTTTATTGCAAAAAGTTCTTGGTCAGGTCTGGAAATATCATTTTCCGCAATGAAAAGATGGACTTCGGGAAAAGCTTGAAAACTTCCATAAAGGGGTGAAATACAGGTATTGGTCAGCGGTACCCCTTGGGAACACATTTTTTTTGCTTCCTGAACACCAACTTTTGACAGCATAATATCCTTGGATTCTAGAGCGCTGATTTTTGGATTACTGAAACTTGCATCTAATACCGGTGACATCAGGAACATTGCATTGGGTAATGCCTTTTTTCGTTGACGCAACCTTTGGACCAAGGCAATGAGCAAGGTACCCCCGGCGGAGTCTCCCATTAGAATGATTTGATTATAGGGGAATCTTTGGGTAGCCAGATCATATATGGAGTCCATATTGGAGGAAATTTCTAAGATTCCGTGTTCCGGTGCCTTGGGATAATCGATCATCCAAATGGAGAAATCCGTGGATTCGGATAGTTCTGCCAATAGATTCCAATGGTGCATGGCAGGTCCGGATACAAAGGCTCCGCCAGGAACATATATGATGAGCTTTTCCAGACTACCCATGATTTGTGTAACGGTACTTTCAAGGACTTTGAATTTTTGAACCATCCGCTTGTCCAATAGCCTAGTGGGAGTTTCTGGAACGTCATTCTTTCTAAGTATCTTTAAGTCTAGTGGGGTTTTCTGAAATGCTTTTTTAATTCCCTTGATTTGTACAACAAGGGCCAATATATAATAAGAGAAGCTTGCCTTCATGGGCTTGACTGTTCGTTTGAACAGTATGGATTACATGTTTGTGATTAAGGTTATTGAAAGCCAAAGGGAATTATTCCGGCCTTTGTTTCAGGCTGGTTGTTTGCTTTTAAATGCTATGGAACGAAATACTTCGTGAAGCCTCGGTTTTTAGAACAAACTATCGGTATCCCTTACTTTTGCCTTGACCACATCGCCATTGGTTTTGATTTCCACCTTTTTTATGGCAAAGGCCATGTCATTCACATTGTAATGGTATATTCTTTCAATTGGGGCGGATCCAATGTACATTCCCCCTAAATAGGTATGTGTATATCCTTCCACCCTTGTTGTACTTTTGGTTCGTATAAAATTGAATTCCGATATCAGAAAATATTCCCCTGCAGGTAAACCTGTAAATTCAAATTCTCCTTTTTGACCTTTAACCGCAGTTTTTAAGAGGCATTCGGCGGCCCCTTCGGGTAAGGGGAGTGGGTCCTCGTTCCTCTTTGCCGCTTTTTTGTTATAGTCCAACCAATATTGGAAATAGGCGGTATAGGGAATGAGAACTACCTCGGTACCTTGCGGAGCGAATTGTTTTTTATTGATGTTGATAATAGCGATACCTTTTATAGGTGCTGTGTTGTCTTTGGCAAACACTACCCCTTCGATGGTAGATTTGCCGTTGGACATTAATTTTAAGGTTTCTTCCTTGTTGAAGGCGACCTCTTGGGAAATTCCTGAAAAGTAAAATCCGAACAGGACGAGGATTGCAATTTTTTTCATGGTATGATATGTTACGATTGATGATTTTTTTTTAATCCTTGGAATATCGGTTTTAGTTTATTTTATCCACATCGATGATGCCTCCTTGGCTACAATTGGTAGACGTCCAAGGGCCAAGAAGATTATCCCCGTTTTCCGTGAGTACTGCTTGGGCATTTTCACAGGGAACAATATTGGAAGGCAATTCAAATGCATAAGGATAGGAGATGTCGATGGAAATGGTACCATTGGAATTGACCAGTCCGTTAAAACGTCGAGTGAGAAAGTCATTGTTATAGGTAATGGTATATTCCCCTCTTATGATGTTGCTGTCCTGATGGAGATAGAGGTTACATACCCATGTGCGGCCAATATCGGGATTGGTTAAGGTCCCCTTATAGGCTGCATCATACTTTTGCCTGCCTATATTGAACACAATGGCGTCTCCGATATCCGAAGGAATTTGTCCATCAATGAATTGATACCTTCGCTCCAAAAGAAGGTCCAGCAATTGTATTGGAGTTGCTGTTGGAAAATCTGTAATGAGATCGATACCTACAGCAAGGTTATGTCTAGAAATTGTGATACTACCTGGGTCACAGGTTTGATGGGCCTCGGCCATCTCCTTGGCAAAGTTGGTGTCCGTGGCATCGATCATCAATAACACCCAATAAGCGCGCCTGAATCCATCTGCTTTGGAATTGGCCTTTCCTGCATCTTGAGGGAATTTTTCCATGGCAGCGGTCAAGGATTGTTGAATTGATGCCTTCATGGCCGTATAGGATTTTATGGGCTTGGTCAAAACAAGTTTCCATTCCTCTTCACACATCCGGTTATCCAAAGAGAACATCGGATTCGTTGAAATATTTGGAGCGGACTGCGCTTTGATGTCGTTGAAAATTTGCAAGGCCAACCCATCCTCATCGTCCAATAGATCTGGCTCTGCTGTGATGGCCGCTTCGTAACTGTTAAGAAATTGTTTGTAGGTCGGAATTGCTTGCTTTTGGAATTCCTCACAAGAGATCGGACCGACATTAGCTGTACAGTCCTCCGTATCGTTGGAACAATTGGAGAGAAGTCCGCTCATGAAGATAATTAAAACAAAGAACCCCTTGTTAATCATTTTTTTTGTCATGATATGTTGTTTTTTAGATTGTTGTATTATCATAAGTGTCATTTAGGTAAGTTGGGCTGCCATTGTGAACTATTCCTATAACCAATCCGCACCCGAAGACCCAAAGCCCTTGGGTGGAATGGTTGGTAGAGGCATTTCGAAATTTTGATGCCAATATGACAATGGGTTTCGCCAAGATTTCCTTTCGTAAAAAGCCCAAAACACAATATGCTGGGCCATTTTGGAAATCCAATCGGCTAAAGAATAGGACATGTTCTTTTTTAAGCACTTTTTGGTACGAAATTATAGGGAATACCAACGGTTGTCAATCGATGGAACTGACTATATATTTCTACTGGATTACCAGTAGAGACTAAGAATTAATTGAATGTTCTTTTGCTATGAGAAAATTTTCACATCAATATTCAGAACCCTTAGAGCAGAATGGAAGCAGGTAAAATTATTTTTTCAAATAGTCATTCCACTTTAGCCGCTTAGATAGTAGCTGACCTAGAATCTATTTTTGTAACTGTCCTCCAGAATCAAATAAGTTTACTTTTTGATGCTTCCATGATCAATTCCGCGGCATTCCGTACTTTAAACTTGGACATGAGGTTCCTTCTATGCGTTTCTATAGTAAGGGGGCTTACAAAGAGTTTATCCGCAATTTCTTGGGTGGTGAGCCCCTTGCTTATCAGTTCAAGAATCTCTTTTTCCCGCTTTGTTAACCTAGGAAGTTCCTTTAACTCCTCCATATTGGGGTTGGCCATAATGGAAGATACCTCCCTTGAAAAAACGATTTCTCCGTTCATGGCGGCATGAATACAATCTTTAAGTTCCATGGATCCAATGTTTTTAAGAAGATATCCATTGGCACCATTTTGGATCATTTGTAGGATGATGCTTCTTTCAGTATGGTTGCTAAGAGCCAGTACCTTTGTTTTGGGCGACATCAATTTGACTTTTTTACAAAGGTCGATTCCGCTGATATCAGGAAGGGATATGTCCAAAAGAATGATATCCGTGTTGGTCCTGTTCAGAAAATTCATCAAGGACGATCCAAGGGAAAATGTTTCCAAAATGTTGATTTCAAGATCCCCATGTAACATGGTCTTGATTCCTTCAACAACAATGGAATGATCATCTACAATGATCAGGGAGATTGGTTTATTTGTACACATCCAATTCTATATTTATTATGGTACCTTCATTTGGAACACTTTTGATCTCTAGCTGGCCATCCAAATAGGAGACTCGGTTTCTGATGTTATCCAGCCCCATACCGGAGTGAAAGCTATTGGTTTCTAAATTAAAACCTTTCCCATTGTCTTCGACCGTGATGAACAGTCTATTTTGATTTTGGCTGCATTGGACCAAAATCATGGATGCTTGTGAGTGTTTTATGGCATTGGACAGCAGTTCTTGGACAATTCTGTAGATGGTCAATTGGTTCTGTTGCGGTATATCCTCCTCAATTTGAAAGGATTCGTATTCAATTTGTGTCCCCGGGGTTCTGTAAAGCTCACATAGGTCCCTTAATCCTGTGTTGATGCCAAATTTCAATAGACTTTCTGGCATCATATTCCTGGCAATCCTTCGTAGTTCAACTAAGGAGTAGTCTATTTTGTTTTGTACTTGCTCCAAGGCAATATTCGTAGTATCTCCCTTATCCTCTATCTTGGAAAGATTCATTTTAATTCCCGCCAATATACCTCCCAATCCATCATGGAGGTCTTGGGCAACCCTTTTTCTTTCGTTTTCTTCACCGACCAGAATGGCCTTTGCGGAATTCAATTGCTGCTGTTGGTTCATTTCTTTCAATTCCTGCTTGTAATTGATTTCTCGTTGAAGGGAAAGTTTCTTATGCTTTTGGTAATAGGACCAAAGAATTATGGCAAAAAGTAAGGAAAAGAAAAGGGATAATTCCAAAAGCAAATAGTATAATTTATTGTTGTTTGTGGTCAATTCAGTCAATTCTTTTTCCGCTTCCAAGGAGGCAATTTTTTTCTCATTTTCCACGGTCCTGAACTGGATTTCCAACGCATTCAATTTTTCCTTGAACTGACTCTGGTTAAGACTATCGTTGATGCTGTTATACTTCAGCAACCAGTCGTAGGCTTCTTCCTTTTGTCCCATTAGCGCCGTTACCTGTGACAATTGCTGAAATAAGGTGCGCCGATTGTTGGTGTCGGAAAAGAAAGGTTTTCTGTCCATGAGACTCAATAAGGACTGCTTGGCCATTCTATAATCCTTAAGTTCCAAATAGGCATTGTATTTCCGGAAGACCAACATTTGTTCCAACATTTGTTGATGGTATTTTTGGGCAATGGCAATGCCTTGATCTGCACTTTGTATTGCGGCCAGAAACTTTTCGGTCACTGTGAAGTACAAGGATTCAATGAAATAATACACACCAAGGTTTATGGATTCGGGATAGGGATCAAGCATGGCCTTAGCTTGGTTCAAATGTGCCTTTCCCATAATGCTCTCGCTCATATACAAGTAACTGCTCGCGGTAAACAAGTGCACAAACAACAATACACTGGAATTTTTAAATCGATCTTGGTTTAAAAGGGACAATGCCTTCTCTTGGTATTCCAAACTCTTTTTAAACTGGGAATTGTATAAGAAGGTAACGCCGATCTGCGAATAGAAATGGGCTTTTTTTTCTATCTCGCCCACCTCGTCCAACAAGGGAATGGCCTTTTCCAGGGCATTTTCCACAAAAAACTCATATCCTTTTTCATTTTTCATCATCATGCCATAGTCAAACCAGGCCGTGGCCCGTAAAAGTTTTGCTTCCTTCGTGTCAAATTGGGATAGTTTTTCTACTGAGGTTTTAAAACAATCGGCTGCTTTGGTGACATCATGGTTGAAATAGAATTGTCCTTCGTAAAAGGGATACATGGCCTCCATAAAGTCATCCCCTTGGCCCCAATCCTTGGCCAGGTTCAAGTACCTTCTGGCCTCAATGGTATCCCGGCCACGCCAATAATCCGATAACCAGAAAGCGGCCTTGGTCCTGTCAGATGTTCCGATCTTGGAACGGATCACGTTTTCAAGACTATCTACATATTTGGTTTCATCAAGTGGTAGGACTTGTTGGGCAAAGGCATAAAACATGGACAAAAGACAAAAAGTTGGTATTAACCAATTCCGCTTGGTCATATGGGAGATGTTTTAAAGGAGCCAAATGTAAATATTATCCTTTTGGGAGCAAGTTTTTTGTCTTGTATATACCTGAAAACCAGTAGAAAAAAATGGTGTTTTCAATCCATTGATGATTATCTGAATAAATAGGATAATTGGGGTGTTCAAAAAAGTAAAATCCCAATTATGGCAAATATTCGAAGGGAAAAAATCAGTGTATCCGTTGAAATGGAAATCTTTTATGATAGACCAAGAATGCTGATTCTTTATTTGGGGTCTCGAGAGGAAATGTATTATTCCTATGATACGATCTCTGGATTTTGCGAAGCAGTTCCTGTGGTAAAAAAAATGGTTGAGGATTACCATATCACGTTCATTGTAATCCGATCTATCAATGCCACTGTCTGGAACATGGGAGGAGATTTGGAGTTGTTCGTAGAATGCCAACGAACCCATAACATAGCCCTTTTAAGGGACTATGCATATAAATGTGTGGAATTTGTGAGCCAATTGAACAAAGGATTCGGTACGGATGTCCAAGTAATCAGTCTTGTGGAGGGCAATGCCTACGGAGGCGGATTTGAATGTGCATTGGCCACAGAGTTCATCATTTCAGAGAACCAAGCATTGTTTAGCTTTCCAGAGGTACTTTTCTCCACATTCCCGGGTATGGGTGCATATAGTTTCTTGACCAGGAGAATTGGTCATTCCAATGCCCAAGATATCATTAACAGTGGTAAACGTTGGAGTGCAACCGAAATGAAGAACTATGGCATTGTGGATGGTATCTGTGAAAAAGGAAAGGGGCTGGAATACATTGAAAATTTGATAGAGCGCAATGCTTTTTTGAGCCCTGAGTTCTCTAGGATATGCAGAAAAGTAAATATTGGGGAATTAAAGGAAATAGTGGACATCTGGATGCGGAAGGTTATGGAAATCAAGGAGGAAGATATAAAATTAATGGAGCGAATTGTTGCTGCGCAGAAACAGAAAATGGGCAACCGGGTATAGATATCCCTGAAAACCAGTAGATAAAAGTACTGTTTTCCACTTATTGTCGTGGTACCTGTGGGGCGGTACCTTTACTTCAGGTATTTCTAAGATTTGATCCTAGTGTGATGAGATTGACCCATCAAGAATTTTAAACCAAAACATTAGTAATGTATGAATGTCACCAACCGATTTAACTTAGTTTTTTGTATGTATCGGGCCTTAGTGTCCATTCTTATGATCATCCACGGAATCACTAGATTGTACTTGGGCACAATACCTGATTTTGGAGTCTTTTTGGACGGGCAGGGGATTCCTTTTGGTGTGGTTGTGGCATACGGTATTACCGCTTTTGAAATACTTGGTGGATTGCTGCTCATATTCGGTAAGTTCCCAAAATGGATTGCTTCACTTTTTGCATTGGAACTTTTGTTCGGCATTATTATGGTTCATTCCAATTTTGGATGGTTTGTCGTAGGGCACAGCTCAAACGGTATGGAGTATAATATTTCATTGATTTTAGCTTTTCTGTTGATTGCGGCAGAAGATTTTCTTAAACCAAAATCCACCATTTTCAATAATGAATAGATCACAAGTATTGTTCCTGTTATTTTTTTTCCTGCATTTTTCACATTCATTTTCCCAAAAGGTTCCAAGTGTGGAGTTTACAGGGAGACCCTATTTTTTGGTTGAGGATGGCAAACTGGCGGACATGGAGCGAGTCGATGCCCAAATGGATTATAAAGTAAAGGCCTTGGGATATGGAGGTACTGATATCTATTTTACGGTATTCTCACCGTCATCACCGATCACATTTGAAATAGGTACTTTGCCCAAGATCATAATCCGAGTGGAAGAAAACGTGGATCCCAGTGAAATTGTCACACTTTCCAAAGCCGTTCTTAAAAAGGATAGGAGACGTTTTTTACAAGGCAGTATGGCATTTGGAGGCAAAGCGAGGGATGTCAGTGATTCCTTTGTACAAATAGAATTTGAGATGATCGATAAGGGACTGTATCAAATTGTGCTCCCGGGCGAACTTGAACCTGGCGAGTATGGATTTGTTCCTATCGTGAACAATGCCAACCCCTTGACCGGCATGAAAACTACTGTGAAGGTCAGCTGTTTTTCCATTCAATAAATTTCACTAAAACTAAATAAATATAAAAAATGAAAAAGTTTCTTTCTTTGGTTGCCATGGCCCTTTTGTTTACCACCGTTACCGTAGCCCAGGAGTTTGAACAGGATGATAATATAGTATCCTTGGGCATTGGCCTAGGTGGTGATTTCGGAAGTTTTGACACGACCAAATCCAGTCCGGGCCTTAGCCTTCAGTATGAAAAGGGCATCTGGAACATTGGAGAACAGGATGTGATAGGTCTCGGAGGATATTTGGGGTATAAGTCCTATACCTATAAAACGGATGATGCCGATTATAAATGGACCTATACGATCATCGGTGTAAGAGGAGCTTATCATGTGAACAGTTTGGAAGTTGAGAACCTTGATGCGTACGGTGGCTTGATGCTTTCCTATAATATACTCTCATTTGATGGGGAGGGAAGCTATGGCAGTGCCATGGGACTTACTGCCTTTATCGGTGGTCGCTGGTATTTTACCGATCAGTGGGCCGCCATGGCAGAGATAGGTTATGGTGTATCCTATTTGACCGTTGGGGTATCTTATAAATTGTAGGTTGGTTTTTTTTTGAGTTTTGCCTTGCGGGACTGGGGAACACGCTAGGATGTTCCCCTTTTCCGTATAGGGTAAAATGAAATTGCTCATGTTTACCAAAGGTTTGTTCAATTTTATGGTAAGACTAACATGTCTGTGGGCTGTTTAAAGAGCATTTGGAGTGTCTTGATCCAATGCTTCCATTTCATTTTTAATATTGGTTGTATTCCCATTCTTCTAAAAGGGAATAAAGGAAAACACTGATTATCCGTAGTATTTAACAACGGGATGGAAATCCCATTTTAACCTTAATACTTTAAAAATTGCTGAATTAAAACAAAAATTGATTGCTATGAAAAAAAACAAATTTTTACAAAGGAAAAAGAAAAGCATTCTTGCAAAATGTTTAAAGACGTTATCAGTCGTAACGGCATTGTTCATGATTGGTTGTTCCACAGGTAAGCACGATAAAAATCCGCTGGATTTGACTTGGGACCAAGTAGGTTTGGACGGACTCGTGGTTAACCGACTTGAGTTGATCGCAAATAAGCTATATGCTATCACGGATGACGGGCTTTACGTGATGGATGTGGAATCGGGAAACGGATTTGCACCTTTGGGACTTCAAGATAAGAATATTCTGGATTTAGTGGATTTTGGTCAAGGGCACTTAATGGCATCTTACCGCAATCCAAATGACTGGGAAGATTTTGGACTTTATGAAACTTTTGATGGAGGAAACAACTGGTTGCCCAACGGGAATGCGTTTGGGGAAGATGGACAAGACGAAGCCATTAATGATTTTTATTGGGACGGAACCAATTCTACTCTTTATGCAACTGGTGTCGGTGTCTTGGCAAAATCTTTGGACATGGGCACAACTTGGGAGTTGATATATGGCTATTGGATAGCCAGTAGTACAGCGATGATGGTTGAGATAAACCCCATCAATAAGAGTGATATCTGGTTCGGTGGACAAGGTTCCATTGAAAATGGTTATTTGGTGCACATACGGAATGGATCTATTATAAAAGAATGGGGTGATTTGGTTCCTAACCCGTCCGTGGTAAAGGAAATTTATTTTGATGGTTCCTCATCACAGAACATTTATGTGGGATGGGAAGGGGCACTTTTGAAAACTTCTGATAATGGCAATACATGGAATACATTGATCGATGAGCATGCTGAGGCTTCATTCTTCTTTGGTATTGGTGCAAGTGGTACTAATTCTGATTTGGTCTTTTCGGGAAAATGGAACAAGGGAATGGATAAGCAACGCTTGACTTTGTATTATTCCATGAATGGGGGGAACAATTGGTTTAAGGAAAACTATCTGCCAGAAAAGCATGGTGGAATCTTGGATTTAAAGATAGTGAATGGTGCTGCAGGGGAACGTATCTTTTTGGCACTTGACAAAGGCGGGGTCTATGAGGTTACTTATGAATTGTCCGATGATTTGGACGAATAAAGATTTTGTGAATAAATAGGAATAGATCCTAACAGATTAAGGAATTCAATGCATGATGAAGGCAATTCTTTGCAGAAAATATGGACCTCCAAATGTTTTGGAATTGGCAGAGGCGCCAAGACCAAAAATAAGGTCGAATCAAATTTTGGTAAAGGTCAAGGCCGCTGCAGTGAATTCTGCCGATGTGAGGATTAGGGAACTCAAGGTGGATTCTTTTTGGCTCCGTCTAACAATGAGGTTTGTTTTAGGTCTTTTTGGACCAAGAAGACGCATCTTGGGTTCCTCATTTTCCGGCATCATCGAAGAAATGGGAAGCAAGGTTTCAGGGTATCAGGCTGGACAATCCATATTTGGTACCACGGGGCTTAAGATGGGTGCCTATGCCGAGTATTTGGTGTTGTCCAAGAATGCCATTTTTTCTTTTAAACCTACAACGGCAACCTTCGAAGAGGCAGCAGCATTGCCCTTTGGTGGTACCACTGCCCTTTATTTTTATCAAAGAACACAGATTTCTGTACAACATGGATTGGAGGTTTTAATCTATGGGGCAACAGGTTCAGTAGGTGTTATGGCTGTGGAAATGGCTAAACACTATCAAGCCCATGTTACATCGGCTTGTAGCCATGAAGGTGAATCGTTGGCAAGAAAACTGGGAAGTGATGAAATTATCATTTATACGGATAAACCAATTGTTGGGATATCTAAAAAATTCGATATCATCTTTGATGCTGTTGGACGTATTTCAAGAAAAGAATGCGGTCATCTATTAAAAGAGAATGGCAAATTTTTGACCGTTGGTGGGTTGGAAATGGCAAAGGAGACAAAGGGACAATTGCATTTGCTCCGGGAACTTTTTGATCAAAAAAGGATCCACGCCAATATAGATAGAGTATATCCATTGGATGATATTATTGAAGCACATTCCTATGTGGACTCTGGAAGAAAAAAGGGGAATGTCATTATAAGAGTGGGATGACTTTTTTATGTGATGTAACACAACCAAATTTCAAATTGAACATCCTAGTTGAAATAAAAAAACTAAAATGAAAAAGAAAATTTTGAATACCATGTCGTTATTGTTGGCAGGAGCCATGCTTTTTTCCTGTGACTCGGACAGTGAAAACAATTGCCCCGAAAATTTTACAGGGGCCTTGCTTGCAGAGGAAGAGCTACTGGTAGGGGAGTGGAGATTAACAGGTGTAATGTCCGCTAAGGAGATTGATTTGACAGACGATGATACGGACAATCCTTCAAAGGATGTTTTTGCCCAATATGATGAGTGTGAGAGGGATGCGGTTTATATCTTTAAAACCGATCGCAGCTATACCTATGAACTAGGTCGTAATACTGATGATTGTGATTACAGCATCCCTTCCAGGGGTACTTGGCAATTGCGATCTAAAAACCTGAGCTTGGTCACTTCATGTCAGCTATTTATCACTGGCTTAGAATTAAATGAGGATGAAACGGAGTTTTTATATTCCAATGTGTACAATATTACAGATGTGGATGGGAGTATTATCCAGACCAATATTGAATTTAAATATACCTTGGTTCCCTGATGTATTTTACAGATTCAATGACCCTAGTACATCATTATTTTTAAGGTGTCGATCTGTTATTTGGGTTTAAACTTCGAATTAAATCTCAGTAATCTATTTTTTAAACATTTAAATCCTGATGGTCATTGTTCATCAGGATTTTTGTTTTTAACGACACACCTTATCGCTCTCTAATAGATCTCGTAAAAAAACCAGTGGGTTAATCAGGTGTTCCTTGAATATCCCATATCAATAATGGTCAATTGGGGAAGTTGTTTTTATTTGGAGGATTTAATCTTTGATTTCCAGCCTATAAAATTGGTCTAGATCCTTATTGCTGTTCATGTTAACGTCCAAATCCTTAATGATGCCGGTTCCGACGCCATACACCCAACCGTGCAGATGAAGGACCTGTCCTTTTTTCCATGCCGTTTGTACAATGGAGGTTTTGGCCAGATCAAGTACCTGCTCCCTTGTATTGAACTCTACAAAACGGTCGAAACGCAATTCCTTGTCCTCAATACTTTCCAGGCTGTGCTGGTGAAGTCTATATACATCCCTAATATGTCGGATCCAATTATCTACCAATCCGTAGGAGTGATTTTCCATGGCAGCTTTTACGCCACCACATCCATAGTGACCGCACACAATGATATGGGTTATTTTAAGTGCGTTAACGGCATAATCCAGTACGCTTAGCATGTTCATGTCGGAATGTACCACCATATTGGCAATGTTGCGATGGACGAAGACCTCGCCAGGTTGTGCACCGATAATCTCATTGGCGGGAACCCTACTATCTGAGCAACCGATCCATAGGAGAGGGGGTTGTTGCCCCTTTTCAAGCTTCTTGAAAAATTCCGGGTCATCGTCCAGTTTGGATGCTACCCATTTTTTATTGTTCTCGATTAAATTTTTGTAGAATTCAGAGTCCATTACTGTTTTTTATAATTAAATGCTTGGGTTCTTACCAAGATTCATAACTAATTCAAAGCGGCCTTATAGGTTTGGTCAATACCACCAACATCAATAGAAACACCAGATCCATGTCTTTTGGTAAGATAAGTGAATTTTTCTCCCCATTTGATTTCGTTGGCTTTATAGGAAGATTTTGAATACACTGTTTGCGAAAAGGATTCATCAAAGGCCTTGATGAAGATTAGGAATTCGGCATCCCTTTCCATCATTTCTTCTGGGGATATTCCCAACAAGGGACTGTTTTCGCCAATCGGATGTACAATGGTCCACATGGTGGGAAATAAGATCACCTTGGATCTTTCAAGTTCCAAAAGATGAAACTCCCGGGAATCAGGGTTATCCTTGCGCTGCATGGAAAGGGTTACGGAAGCTTCCACTTCAATGAGCTGATTGTTTTTAGGATTGACGACCCTGAACATAAAACCATTAATATCCAAGTAAGGTGCAATCAAACC
Source organism: Allomuricauda sp. (assembly GCA_030148305.1). GTDB lineage: Bacteria > Bacteroidota > Bacteroidia > Flavobacteriales > Flavobacteriaceae > Flagellimonas. The sequence goes on from JASBTS010000049.1 coordinate 41,619, forward strand.
AAAGGTACTATATTTTATGGAGGCATAAGGTTTGGAGAACCGCCCATACATCAATCCAGTGGCCAAGGCAAACAGCAAAAGCCCCAATAGGGACTCAGTGGCGGCCACAATATTGGCAGGAAGGTTCAAAGGAGCTACTTGGCCGTATCCCAATGTGGTAATGGTCTGGGCACTAAAGAAAAAGGAGTCCAGAAATTTGTCCATGGTTGTGGTCCCTCTAATTCCGGTCAAATGTTCGGTGCCGATAATAACATAAAGGCTTGCAAAGAATAGGTTTATCCCAAAATAAACCGTGACCAGTATGGCAATAAAGGAAGGCCATGACATCGTCACCAAAGAATGGAACATGTTGATGCGTTCCAAAAAAGGGACATTATGTTTTCTTACATTGAAAGTTCCATCTTTGTTCAGGGCGCGATATCCAATGGTACCTGTTCTGGTATCCAGGCCCAAATCTTCAAATCGCGCTTTTCGTCTGGGTCTCAAAACCTGATTTTATTAATGTCCAATTGATGATTTTAAAAATACACATTTTGGCGCTGAAATTTTATTTTCAAAAGTGCATATATAGATTGTAGTAGCTTTTTAACTACCCAAGGATATATAGAAGTCTAAAGAATAACATGAAGATGTCCTATAGGATACCTTTTTAAGAAAGTAGAACATAAATAATTGTTTTATAGTTTTTTATATCTTGTTCTACCATCTTGTTGTTTACATTTTCTTAAAAGTTCATGATAGGTATTTCCTTGGTTGCCAGTCTTATATTAAATCTATTATTAACACTGAATGCGTTTAGTGGAAATTATAAGGGGTTCTTAAAAGTGTGCTGTTGTGAACTTCAATATCAAAACCTCGTAATATCGTTTCTTAATAAATAGTTGTTTGGCGGCATTTTCAAAATGAATCGTTTTAATAATTCTTCAAGGTTCGGAAACTGTGATATTTGAATTTTGTGTATTCCCAAATAACCCTTAATTGCCTATAAATTGACATTTGTCAAATTCATCGAAATTACCGCACTGCTGAAAGTCGTTAATTGCTTCAAAATGCTATTTTTGGGAAACGCTTTACTCCTCGCCAGAAATTTCATTCAAAGCATGATTGCCAAACCAAACCCCGAAAAAAACCTTTTCGTTCTTTTTTATCTCAATTCCATTTATCCACTCGGATCCGGTATAAAATCATATCTGTCGGGTAAAATAAAGAGCTGTTCTTTTGGTAAGAATGAGATGATCAGCAAAAAAGGAGAAGTATGTAATAAATTGTACTTTATCAAAACGGGTATGGTGAGAGGGTATTTTAAAAGCGACTCCACCGAAATTACCACATGGATCGATAGCGAGAATGAAGTGTTTACCTCTATAACCGGTTTTTTCAGAAACGTTCCCACCAAAGAATACATTCAAAGTATTGAGGAAACCCACTGTGATTACTTGGAGTATGAGGACTACAAGTATTGCCTCAATAATTTTTCTGAAATGCGGCAAATCTACAGAATACTGCTCGAGGAATATTACATATTGGCAGAACATAGGGTATACTTGGCCAGAATTCCCAATGCTAAAAAACGCTTGAATTTTTTTATAGAAAACCTCAATCCGCATATCATCAATAGGATCCCTAAAAAATACTTGGCCTCTTACTTGGCCATGAGACCGGAAACCCTATCCCGGCTACTGACAGAAAAGAAAATCACTAGCTAGTTTTTCTTTCATATCTAAGGAAATTTGTGTCAACAATGTATTCCAAAAATGGACCGTACTGCATTGATTGACATAGATTTATTGATTGAATTGCTTACTTTTTTGTAAGAAAATAACCTAAAATTGATTTTTGTCAATTCCCCGAAAGATTTCTTGAAATAAGACGAATACCCCTCCGTTTCTTAGACAAAGGATAGGAAAAATGCTACATTTTTTTATTTAAAAAGTAGGAGAAGAGTTATCCGAGAAAAACGAAATAATTAAAAAAGGTTCCCTTGTCATGAGATAAATTTACTAAACACTCCTGAATAAACTATCACAGGCTTATTGAGCGGATTCCCAATTGGAAATAACATTCTGGGCATCCATGAAAATTGCTACCTCTTTGGTGGCCTGACCTTCCCATGCCTTTTTTGGGCTGAAGGAGCATACGAAACAAATCACTTACAAACCAATAAATCAAAATCAACAAAACAATGAAAAATCAAGTTAACTGGAAATCTTCATCCTTCTTTTTGATGCTGACTATCCTCTTCATTACCAGAACCATGGCCCAATCCAATGAAGTGGTCGTCATGGATTCCAACTATTTCCAAAAACAGCAAGTACTCGATCATTTGGCTTCGGGCATACCTGTTTTTGAAGTTGATACGTCCAAAAATCCTTGGGAATCCATCCGCCAATATCTAGAGCGGAACAGGTCTGCAAAGGCGGTCCATCTGTTTGCCAATGCTGGCTACAATGCTTTGGAGCTTGGGGGCAAAACTTATGATGCCGGTGCAGTAGACCAGGAATTTGAGCTTTCCATGCTCGAAGGACTCTATCAAGGAACCAACCTACAACTCCTTATTTACGATTGTAACCTCGGTTCAAATCCTGATGGACTTGCCCTGTTGAAGAGGATCAGTGACAAGGCTTATTTCAACATTGCGGTGCCTACCCATTGTAGTTCCATTTTTGGGACAGATTTGGAGTTTGATCATACCACAATGAACCAACCAGTCAATAATTCAATATTTCAATAGACCAATCAATCATGAAACAGAATTTCATAAGCAGAGTATCGTTTTTTGTATTATTTCTCCTGTTTGGAGCCGTACAGGCCCAAACGGTTGACATGACTGTAAAACAGGGACCCAATGTGGATGTCATGGTAACTGTTGGTTCGGCCAATGTGGATCTCTCCACGTTTGAGGCCGATCTTGAACAGGCCATGCACCTTAAGGGAATTCCTTTGGGAAAACTCCGTGTGGAAGCTTTTCAAAGGAGCTCCATTTCTTCCGACCACGCAGATGCCAGCGATATTTACAACAGCTGGAACAAAATGAACTTTAATGGTACCGAACCACCGGTGCATTCTTCCTACACAGGAGATTACTTCACCTTTGATTCTGGAACCAACCAGATTATTGCGGATTTTGTGAGCCGTTACAATGGTTATGGATATGCCATGTATGACCCTGCCGGTGATATAGCAGATGGTTCCATTTCTGCAACGTGGGGGTTAATAGGAGCACCCTATGTACACGGTGAGGTAGGCTTTATCTTTAGAAAAGTGGACAACCAAAACTTTTATGCCTATATCATTGACAACCACACAGCATGTGGAAATGTGAGCGGCTATGGAACAGACGGTGACCCTGCCGAGGCCATCATAAAAATTGAAAACGGGGTTAAAACCGTTTTGGCCTTGAACACCAATAGTGGTAATTCAGGTACAGCAACCTATGGCTGGAACGGAAACCGTGCCGATATGTTTGCCGCCTATTATGATGGACAGAGCATTGAATTTAAGATTGAAATGAGTGGTGACGATATCAAAATCTCAAGAAAAGGCGGGGGAGGAAGTGCCGGTACGGATTGGATTGAATCGTTCAACATTTCCGATGCAACGTTCTCTGAAGGAAGTTATGGTTTTTACGTACACGAACAATCCGGTGCCTATTTCAAGGATATCAATATCGAAAAATTGGAATTGCGTGCCTTTAAAGATGTACTTAGGGAGCCTCAATGGCGAAACAGTGCATTGCGTTTCAACGTAAACTTGGATGATATTGAAGTTGCCGATTTTGATGTGGACACTGACCTTTCCGAAATCTTGATGCGTACCATCAACGAGGATATCCATTACATCGGTTGGGGAACCAATGCCAATGAGACACAGTTTGAACGGTTTATTACCCAAAACAACAGTCAAGGAACCTTTATCAATAGGGATGCTGGTAGTTGGTCCACTTGGATCGATGATATGGCACAATACATTTATGAACAATATCAATTTGGTACCGTAACTGCCGGTGAGTTCTTTATTGCGGGCACCTCGGTTGAGATCGATGTGGACCCGGCACAGCTGAAAAACAATACCGCCAATGCCAGTTACCCAAGTGGGCGTTGGAAAATTACCCATGATGAGACCTATTTCGAGAATAACACGGGGCGTGTTTCTTGGAGTGGGTTGTACTTGGAAGATGTACCCGAGTATTATGAAAAACCAGGTAAATATACCTTCACCTTTGAAGAAATGCCAACGGCACCAACTACCTTGTATTTCCATCGTAGGCCAGTAGCAAGTTTCACCTATAGCAGTGCCACAGGTTTTATCAACAATACCTCCTACGATTTGGATGGTGGTTCCAATAATGGAATTAACCAATCCGAATGGAAATGGAAAGCCGTTGACGCAGGATCCACTAACGATTGGGTGGATGGCCAATTTGATAAGAACTCGGTTTCCGATGGTCAATATTTGGTAATGCTTCGGGTACAGGACCATCAAGGTACCTGGAGTAGTCCTACCAGTATCTATGTGGAAAAAACTGCAAGCACCGGCGGGTCCAGTGATTTGCCCATTGCCCAGTTCAACATCCAACCCGACTTGATCAATACCTATACTGGGAACATGACCATTGCCATTGAGGACAACTCTGTAGATCCTTACGGCAGGACGTTGTCTACCCAAGAATGGATCGTTACCCAACGAACTTATGATGGTGACGGCGACCCAACCGATACGCAGATTTACAACGCTTCGACTCCATTGACTGATTTCTCGGCCTATAACAACCTTTCTGCCGATTACATCATCAGTTTGCGTACCCAAACCGATACAGGGGTATGGTCGGAACCGTTCTATAGAACGCTTACCATCGTGGACGATAATACCCTGCCGACCATTACGGCAAATCCATCCAGCGGAAGCTTGGATACCAATACCGATATCCAACTGGTTTTTCAGGATGAGAATGGAGGTAGTGGTTTTGATGTACAGCGTTTTGCAAAAGTACAAAGTGCCACACCACCGGCAACGGACAATTCGGCTTGGACCTCATGGAGCAACAGCCAATCCAAAACAACCTCATTCAATTCCGGAGGTTCAGGATGGTATATCCATGCCGAGGTAATGGACAATGCAGGCAATGTAGGTACGGCCACTTTTGGACCTTATGATATTACCTTGGTGGTAAGTGCCGATGATGACTTGGCCATTTTGGATGAAGATACCGTATCGGACCCTATCGATGTATTGTACAATGACGTATACGATACAGGTGTTACCCCAACGGTGACCATCACGGTACAAGGAACCAAGGGTACTGCCGTGGTCAATGGGAGCAATCAAGTTGTGTATACTCCCGATGCCAACAAAAATGGTACCGATACCGTTACCTATGAACTGGACGATCAAGGCCAAAAGGTAACGGCCAATATCACGCTTTCCATTCTTCCTGCTGATGATGAACCTGTGGCAAATGCAGATAGCTTCAATTTGGACGAAAATGGAACATTGAACGAGGATGTTTCCACCAACGATGTGGAGCTCGATGGAGATGATTTGGTATATCACATCATCACGAATCCAACCCATGCGGCTTCATTTACTTTCAATGCGGATGGTACTTTTTCCTATGAGCATGATGGTGACGAATCAGGAACGGACAGTTTCACATACAACTTTGAAGACGCTGTTTCTTTCTCTGAAACGGTAACCGTTTCCTTTAGCATCAACAATGTGAACGATGTTCCCGAAGGAGGTAATATCACAGTGGATGTTATTCAGGATTTAGGATATGCATTTGCTGTTAGCGATTTCACTTTTGCCGATGATGATCCCAGTGATGCATTCAATGGCATTCAGGTGGTATCTCTTCCCTCAAAAGGAACATTGACGTATAACGGCAACCCAGTATCCATCAATGATATGATTGATGATGTGACCTTGTTGGTATACACCACGGAGAGCGGTGAATTTGGCGAAAGCTACGCTTCCTTTTCATTTAAAGTGAAGGATGGGGATGATGCATTGAGTAGTACTACCTATAATGCAAATATTACAGCGGCCCAAGATACCGATGGTGATGGGATCCCTGACGATTCTGATGACGACGATGACGGGGATGGTACCTTGGACATCAACGATGCCTTCCCAAAAGACCCAACAGAGGACACCGATACCGATGGTGATGGAACCGGGGACAATGCTGATGACGATGACGATGATGATGGCACTTTGGACATAACGACGCTTTCCCGAAGGACCCAACGGAGGATACCGATACCGATGGTGACGGAACAGGCGACAACGCCGATGACGACGATGACGGTGATGGCACTTTGGACATCAACGACGCCTTCCCGAAAGACCCAACAGAGGATACC
>JASBTS010000050.1 GCA_030148305.1 Allomuricauda sp.
AGAAAATAGGATGCGTTGGCATCTGCAATGAAACCGAATCTACCTTGCCCCAACTCATTGGTCTGAATATTTGACTGAATTTGGGTGCCATTTTCGGTAACCAATTGAATTTCATCTGTTTTTACAGGATTTCGAGCCTCGTCATAAACCATCAGCCCCACATTATTATAAGCATCCACGATAATATGCTGCCCTTCAGGATGAATTAAAATGGTAATGCCCTCTTTTTTGATTTTAGGAGTTGGCTTTTCGTTCCCGATCAATGTAATGTTTTGAACAAAAGGAGTAGATACCTCAAAATTTTTCATGTAGTTGGTCCATGCCATTAGCGTATAGGAATCCTTCACAAAAGTTGAATCAATTTTAAAATCCCCACTACTGATACCATTATCTACCAAAAACATTTTTTTTGCAATCGTTTTTCCATCTTCTGAAAAAATACCAACATGCAAGTTCGTGGTAGTTGAAGAAGGCAATTCCTGAAGTCCATCTTGAACATAAGCCTGAAACCATAAATGTTCTCCACTAAAAAATGCTGTTTTGTTTAGATGTAGATGTATATTTTCAAGGAAGGGAATATTTACATTGCTTTTAGTTACAGGCTCCTGCCCATAAGAAAAAAAGGATAGCAACAAAAAATAGCAGAAAACAATTATAATGTTAATTCGGAATACCATTAATATTGAATATTTATACTCAGCCTAAACAAGATATTTAAATATCATTTTAACCTGTTCATTTAAGAAGATCAAAAAAAATGACATGACATTATCTTCCTTACAGCAAGATCTATACCGCAATTTTTTGTATTTCTATAAATGTAGGATTTTTCCGTTTACCAAGAATTCTGGTTTTGGCGAAAAGAAAAGTACTCAATCAGGTTTGCAATACTATCTGTAAATAGCCTTGCGATGATACATTTGAAATTTCCCTAAGGTTTTTAAGCTTTTCTAGATTGGATGATTTTTACAGGCTACATAATCCAAAAAAAAAAGAAAAAGTGATTGATGGTGGGTTTTTAGGCCTTCAACTAAGGAAGTCAATCAAATGAATCATTCGGAAGTCAAAAAGTAGCCTCGGCAAGAATCGAACTTGCATCTAAAGTTTAGGAAACTTCTATTCTATCCATTGAACTACGAGGCCATTCCTAAAATGGATTGCAAAAATATGCTTTTTTGAAAAACTTTATCCTATTTCAGTATATTTTACCTCAAGGAAAAGCTTTAACTCACTGTTCGCTTCTTTTCTTCCTCCACCAATATCTTTTGCAAATAGGAACGTGACAAAGGTTTGTCCACATAACCTGCAATCAAATGGTGGCCTTTGGCTATGGTACGGTCACTTGTATTGGTAAAGGCCGAAAGCACATATATACTGGGCAGTGGGTGATCATGGAACATGTTCTGGAAATTTTCAAGGAAATCCCATCCGTTCATACCATCCATTACCAAATCCAGAAAGATAATATCAGGTAATCTTTCGTGTTCCTCTGCGAAGTCCAAGCAGGATTTTAAACCCTCTTCGCCACTGGAACAGGTAATGATATCAAAATCTCCCGGGGATTGTTGGATGCAATAGCGTGTGGCAAACTGCGACACCAGATCATCGTCTATAATGCACGTGGTTAATTTCATTATGGGACATTTAAGTAAGATTGGGACCGACAAAGCTATACGGATGCCCCCAACAAACCTTCCAAAATCGTTGTTCTGACCAAATATCCCGTTGAGAAAACCTTAATGGGGCAATTTATCTCTCAAAATTCCATACACAAAGGTTCCCAGAACCGCTCCCACCAATACGATGAAAATAGGCCAATATCCTGCTCCAGCCAAAATGTACATGGGTCCCGGACAAGCCCCAGCCAATGCCCATCCCAATCCGAAAAGAGTTCCACCGATAATGTATCGAGTGAAAGACCTTTCCTTATCCTGAATATGTATAGGCTCCCCAAAAAAGGATTTGACCTTGGATCTTTTGATCCACTGGACCAAAACAATACCAACTGCCAATGCGGAGCCAATGATGCCGTACATGTGGAACGAATCGAACTGGAACATTTCATAAATACGGAACCAAGAAGCGGCTTCCGACTTGTAAAGGATTACACCTAAAAAGCTACCTACGATGATATAGATTACACTTTTCATGCTCCAAAGATTAAGGGAAAAATAATATGGACCATAATAAGTCCACCAATAAAGAAGCCGATCACGGCAATCAACGAAGGTCTTTGTAAATTGCTCAAGCCCGAAATGGCATGACCCGACGTACACCCTCCGGCATATCTTGTACCGAAGCCAACCAAAAAACCGGCCACCAAAAGAATAATCCATACCGAAGGTTTGGTCAACGCTTCCACACTGAACAATTCCGTTGGTAAATAGGAGGTCCCGGCACTTTCAAAACCAAGATCTTGTAGTTTTTTTACCGTAGCGTCGGATATGTTGACTGCTGGATTTGGCGAAAGCAGATGGGCACCTAAAAACCCACCGATCACGGAGCCAAATACGACCAAAAGGTTCCATCTTCGGGATTTTAGGTCCACCTTGAAATAATCCGTGAACTTGCCCGCTCCCCCAATTGAACAAAAGGTCTCTAAATTGGAGGACATGCCAAAGCGTTTGCCCATCAGGATCAAAACGGCCATGACCAAGGCAATGAGGGGCCCGGCAACGTACCAAGGCCAAGGTTGATAAAGCATTTTCTCTGTTTTTAGACAAAAATGGAGAAAATGCTTTGATTTTCAAACTTAGTTACCGCTTAACAACAATTTTTGTCGGAATCGGAAACTCCGAATTTTTTTAGGATATCTTCCAACAGGCACCATTTGGTCAACGAAGATTGCAGTAAATTGACCCCTACGAAGGCCGTGAACCATAACCAATTGATGTTCAAATAAATGGCCAAGGCCAAACTTATCAAGATAAAGGTGCCAGCGACTCCTCTTACGATTCTATTTCTCATATTTTTCTTTTAAACAGTTCTTTGTACCGGAAGCTCTACGGCCCTGATCGGGTTGGTCGTTTCGCTTTCGGCATTGAATTCTTTTAACAATTTGAAGACCTCGGTGACTTTCTCCTCCGCGCAGAAGGAAAAAAACAGATTGGATGCGGCACCACCCTTTTCACTTGGAAACCAGCTACTGGTGTACAATAAGGGTGATGCACTTTTATATCCATCAATGTCCGAACCACTAAAGCTTTCGATACCGGCTTTCTTAAAAATCTTGAGGACTTCTTTTTTGTATTCCTCTACCGTGGTAACAATGATCATTTTCATGCGTTAATTTTTATTGTTTTTCAATGGTCACATGGAATCTTTGATGACCAAAAGAATCATTGCACTGTATGTCAAAAGATTCTTTTAGTCATGCCGATTTCATCTTAGTTGTAGTTTTTACGTTCAATCATATAATACACCAATGGCACCACCAATAGGGTCAAAATAGTAGACACTATGGTTCCGCCCATGAGTGAGATGGCCAATCCTTGGAAAATGGGATCGAACAAAATCACAAAAGCTCCAATCACAACAGTTCCTGCTGTCAACAAAATAGGTGTGGTACGGACCGCTCCGGCCTCGATTACCGCTTGTTTCAACGGAATACCCTCATTCAACCTTAGGTTGATAAAGTCGATCAGCAACACCGAGTTCCGCACCATGATTCCCGCTAAAGCAATCATACCGATGAAAGAGGTGGCGGTAAAGAAAGCTCCCAAGAACCAGTGACCGAGTACAATCCCAATCATGGACAAAGGAATCGCCACCATCATCACCATGGGTGCTCTGAAGTTTTGGAACCACCCCACGATCAACATGTAAATGATCACGATGACCCCCAAGAAGGCAATGCCCAAATCACGGAACACCTCCAAGGTAATCTGCCATTCCCCATCCCATTTCACGGTATAGTCGTCCTCAAACTGGGGCTGTTCCATATAGAGTTCGTTCATGGTGTAGCCCTTAGGCAATTGCAACTGGTTCAACTTGTCGGTCATGCCCAAAATAGCATATACAGGGCTTTCCAGTTCACCCGCCATATCGGACATCACATAAACCACTCTTTTTTGATTTTTCCTGTAGATGCTTTTGGCCTTGGTGCCCTCGTTAATGGTCACCAAATCCCCAACAGAAATCATATTGCCCTGTTGGGAGGCCACTTTCAGTTGCTTGATTTCATCCAAAGTGGATTTATCCTTTTCGCTAATGGAAAGCACAATCCCGATCTGATCAAAGGAATTTTCATCGTAAACGTGAGATACCGGCATTTCACGGAAAGCCATGCCCATAACCTGAACAATCTGTTGTGGGGTTACCCCGTATAACATGGCCTTTTCTTTATCAACCTCAAAATTGTATTCCACTTGGTCGTCTTCCACCATCCAATCCACATCCACCACATCGGTAGTGTTGTTCAAAATACCTTTTACCTTATCAGCGACTTCAATCTGTTCATTATAATCAGGGCCATATACTTCGGCCACAATGGTGGATAATACGGGAGGACCTGGTGGCACCTCAACAATCTTGATGTTGGCATTGTACTTTTTGCCCAATTCTTGCATTTTTGGCCTGAGCAATTTGGCAATATCATGGCTCTGCTCACTACGGTCGTGCTTATCAGTAAGATTGACCTGAATGTCGGCCATATTGCTACCACCTCTCAAGTCGTAATGCCTTACCAATCCGTTAAAGGTGATAGGGGCAGAAGTACCCACATAACTCTGATAGTTCATCACTTCTGGTCGGGTGGACAAATAGGCTCCGATTTCCTTGGCCACCGCCGAAGTTCGTTCCAAAGTGGAGCCTTCGGGAAGGTCGATGACCACCTGAAACTCGTTCTTATTATCAAAAGGCAGCATTTTTACGGCCACCGATTTGGTAAAGAACATGGCTACGGAACCAAACAACAATACCACCGTGATTCCGATAAACAACCATCTTTTCTTGCGGCTTTCGATCAGGGGTTTTTCAAATCGCTCGTAAGCTTTATAGATGAAGGTATCCTGAATCTCAACGGGTTCTTTTTCCTTTTCTTTTTTCTTGTCCTTTTCCCTTAGGAAGATATAACCCAAATACGGGGTGATGGTCAACGCCACGAATAAGGACAACAACATGGCAATGGACGCACCGATAGGCATTGGGGACATGTAAGGCCCCATCAACCCAGATACAAACGCCATGGGCAACACCGATGCAATTACCGTGAAGGTGGCCAAAATGGTCGGGTTACCTACCTCGTTGATGGCGTATAATGCCGCATCCTTGAACGGCAATCGTTTCATCTTAAAGTGGCGGTGCATGTTCTCCGCGATGATGATGGAGTCATCCACCACAATACCCGTTACGAACACCAAGGCAAACAAGGTGATACGGTTCAAGGTGTAGTCCAGCATGTAGTAGCTCAGCAATGTCAGGGCAAAGGTGATTGGCACGGAAAGGAACACCACAAGGCCTCCTCTCCAGCCCATGGCCAACATCACCACAAAAGTCACCGCGATGATGGCACCGATCAAGTGCATCAAAAGTTCGGATACTTTTTGGGAAGCAGTTTCCCCATAGTTACGGGTCACTTCCACATGAACATCATCCGGAATCAAATTCTTTTTCAAATGTTCCACTTTCTCCAACACCACATCGGAAATCTTCATCGCATCGGCACCTTTTCTCTTGGCAATGGAAAGGGTAACTGCTGGATATTCGGATTTGTATTCCGATGATTTCTCATTGGCTGCACCAAATCCAAGGGAAACATAATTTTTGGGTAACTC
>JASBTS010000052.1 GCA_030148305.1 Allomuricauda sp.
TTCCTATTGAAGTGCCTCCCTTGCGGGACCGTGGTAACGACGTCTGTTTGATAGCCGATAAAATGATCGAGCATTTCTCCAAGTCCCTCAGCATTCCCATTAAAAAATTGAACAGTGCCCAAAAGAAACAGTTGTTGGACTATAATTGGCCTGGCAATGTGCGCGAGCTGCAAAATCTAGTGGAACGTGCCGTGATTGTTTCCAAGGGAGGGGAAATTGATTGGTCCAGCATTCTGCCAACTTCCCATCCTATGGAAAAGACCACTTCCCCAATCCATAATGGTCATATTCTCACCTCAAAAGAGATGCTGCAATTGGAAAAGGACAATATTTTAAAGGCCTTGAAGCAGACCAAATGGAAAGTTTCCGGTTCCGATGGCGCCGCGGCACTTTTAGGATTGCCATCAACCACCTTGGCATCCAAAATCAAGGCCTTTGGTCTCACCAGACCTGCATAGATTTACGAAAAATCGTTTTTAAATTTACGAAAAATCATTATTTAACGAAATTACGTTATCAATTTTTGATACGATAATTATATTAAGTAATTGATATATAGGTAATTATGTTTTTTGGCACAACAAATGCAACTACTACGGCAAATGTTAATCAATAAATCTTAAAAACCTAAAAACATGATTACAACAGCAAACATTAAAAACGGAGTAAACGTAGATCAATTGGTAGAAACTATCAATGCGGTACAAGGAAATCCTGAATTGGCAAACTTTGAGTTCAGGGCCAAAAACAATTGGATCGAAGGCGGTCATTGTGTGACCAGTATCCAAGATTATTACGGTGTGGGTCAGGAGCACCCTGTACGTAAAGATTCCTTCACCATGGAGGCCGACCACGTAGAAGTACTATTGGGTAAAGACCAAGCGCCTAACCCTGCCGAGATCGTATTGCACGCTTTGGGTTCTTGTTTGACCGGTGCCATGGCTTACCATGCTGCTGCCAACGGAATCGAGATCGAAGGTATTGAAAGCACCTTAAAAGGAGATGTTGACCTTCACGGTTTCTTGGGACTAGATCCTGAAGTAAGAAAAGGATTCAACGGTATCACTGTAAAATTCAAAGTGAAATCCGATGCTTCCGAAGAGCAATTGAGAGCTTTGTCACAATTCTCTCCTGTGTTCGACATGATCACCAATCCAACTCCTGTAACCATCGAGTTCGTAAAGTAATTCTAAGCTGAAATAAGCCGCCCTTATTCTCGGGCGGCTTATTCAATTTAATCAAAATCAAACCATTCATCGTTTCATAAAATGAAAAACAAGGAGCACATCATCGTAAATGCCAATCAAGCAGTAGCCCATGTGGCTTATCGCACCAATGAGGTATTTCCGATCTATCCCATTACCCCTTCTTCCGATATGTCGGAACTGGTAGAGGAATGGAGTGCCCTTCAGTATAAAAATATTTTTGGCAACGTTCCTTCCGCTTTCGAAATGCAAAGTGAGGCTGGTGTTGCGGGGGCCATGCACGGCGCCCTTCAGACCGGATCGTTGACCAGCACCTTTACTTCATCGCAAGGGCTATTGTTGATGATGCCCAACATGTTCAAGATTGCTGCCGAACTTACCCCTAATGTGATCCACGTGGCCACCAGGTCGGTTGCAACACATGCACTCTCCATTTTTGGTGACCACAGTGATATTATGGCCGTTCGGGGAACCGGGTATGCCTTTTTGGGGTCGGCATCCGTACAGGAGGCCATGGATTTTGCTTTGATTGCCCAGGCTGCCAGTCTGGAGTCCAGGATTCCGTTTGTGCATTTTTTTGACGGATTCCGTACTTCCCATCAAATTTCTAAAATAGAGTTGGTGGATGATGCTATGATCAAAGCCATGATCGATCCCAAATTTGTGGACGCTCATCGCGAAAGGGCTTTGGACCCTAATCGACCGGTTTTAAGAGGTACCTCACAAGGTCCTGATGTATTTTTTCAGGGTAGGGAGGCGGTAAATACCTTTTATCAGGCTTGTCCTGGAATTGTTCAAAATTGTATGGACCGATTTGCCCAATTGACCGGTAGGCAATACCAGGTATTCGAGTATGTGGGTCATCCTAATGCTGAGCAAGTATTGGTATCGATGACTTCATCTACAGAGACGATTGAGGAAACCATAAACTATTTGAATTCCCAAGGGGGAAAAATCGGGTTGTTGAAAGTACGATTGTTCCGTCCCTTTGGTGCGGAATTACTTTTGGGAAATTTGCCAAAGACCTGCAAGGCCATCACGATTTTGGACCGTACCAAGGAACCTGGTTCCATGGGTGAGCCATTGTATCTGGATGTGTCCAACGCAGTAATGCAATCGGATAGATTTCAGCAAACCCCAAAGGTATTGGGCGGTAGATATGGTCTGGGATCTAAGGAATTCACGCCTGCCATGGTTCAAGCGGTGGTCGTAAATATGAAACAAGTAAAACCTAAAAATAACTTTACCATTGGTATAACTGACGATGTTACACAAAGTAGTTTAAAGGTGGAACCTTTTGATTTGCCTTTGGTGCACGAGCAAGTACTTTTTTATGAAACCAAAGCGGCAAGAACGCAGGTTCAATTTACCCAGTTCGGCAAGTTCATCTCCCAGTATTTGGATGTGCAGGTGCAGGGCTATATGGAAATCGATTATAAAAAATCCGATTCCCGTCATGTTTCCCATTTGAGGTATTCCATGGAGCACATTAAAGCACCCTATTTGATAACAAATGCAGATGTTGTCCTCTGTGAAGATGCCAAATTTATCACCAATGACAATGTTTTGGATTATATCAAACCAGAGGGTAAATTGATTGTGTTGTCCAAATTGGCACCGGAGCAGTTTTGGTCCATTTTAGAAGGGCCGGTCAAGTCATTAATACAACAAAAGAATATAAAACTTTATGTCATGGATGCGAAGCATTTTTTAAACCACAAGGAGGTATCGCCTCTACACGCGGCGTATTTGAGTCTGTTACAGCAGGAAATAACACCTGATGCATTGGGGATGGTAGATGTATTCAAAACCATTGAGGATGGTGATATGCCAGAAAAGACACCTTTGACCTTATTGGATGGTCAATTATCAGGAAAAGGGAATGAACTTCCTGTGAGTTTATTGCCTGTGGATGGCACCTATGATACAGGGACTTCGGAGTATAATAGGAGATCTTTGGCTGTAGCATTACCAGTTTGGGACACCGATCTATGTACCCAGTGTGGGGCTTGCAGTATGGCTTGTCCTTCTGCGGCATTGCGGATCAAAGCCTTTGAATTGGAGGGTTTGATGATGATTCCTGATTCTTTTGACTTTGTACCCTTTCAAGAGGAAGGTTTTGATTTAATGAGTTATACCATACAGGTGAACCCCGACAAGTGTACCGGATGCCAAAACTGTGTGGATGCCTGCCCTGCAAAGGCATTGGTCATGGAAAAAAGTGTAGAAAGAACCCATGAAACTAGGGTCAACTGGACGTTTATGGAAACGCTTCCGGAGATGGACCGTAATCGACTGGATGTTTTTAAAATAAGTCAACAGCAACTACAGCAGCCGTTGTTCAAATATCCTATGGGTGAGGATGGATGTGGGGAGGCGCCCTATTTGAAATTGATATCGCAATTGTTCGGAGATCGGATGATGGTGGCCAATGCAACAGGTGCGAGCTCCATATTTGGGGGTGCCTTGCCTACAACCCCTTGGTCCAAAAACCATGAGGGAAGAGGTCCGGCCTGGTCCAATTCACTTTTTGAGGATAATGCCGAGTTTGGTTTGGGATACCGGTTGTCCGTGGATCAATTGAACGAAAGGGCTAAAACGTTACTTAAACAATTGTCATCGGAGTTATCCAAAGGATTGGCTTCTGCTATTTTAAATGCGAGCCAAGTTACTGAGGTGGAAATCAATCAACAGCGGGCTAGGGTAGCACAACTCAAGGCGGAATTATTGTTGCTGATTAACCCCATTGCTGCCCACTTACTGAACATTGCTGATAGTTTGGTGAAGAAAAGTGTGTGGATCATTGGTGGTGATGGATGGGCGTACGATATTGGTTATGGTGGTCTAGATCACGTTTTGGCCTCAGGTAAGAATGTCAATATTCTAGTGTTGGACAACGAAGTGTATGCCAATACCGGCGGACAAATGTCGAAAGCTACGCCATTTGGGGCTTCTGCAAAGTTTGCCTTCAATGGGAAATCCAAACAGAAAAAAGATTTGGGACTTTTGGCCATGAACTATGACGATGTTTATGTGGCTTCGGTGGCCATTGGAGCCAACCAACAGCAGACCCTTCAAGCGTTTTTGGAAGCAGAGGCGCATGAAGGACCCTCTCTGATTATAGCATACTGTCATAGTCCTTCGCATGGTATTGATACCCATTTCCCGAGTAAGTATCACAAGGCTGCGGTGGCATCAGGGCAATGGTTGTTATATAGAAATGACCCAAGCAGGATGCAAAATGGATTGCCCAGTTTACAACTGGATTCGGGCGTTCCAAGCATTCCATTATCGGATTATCTTTTGATGGAAGGTCGATTCAAAAATATGTTTGACAGGGAATTGGAGCCGAATTCCATTTGGATGGATATGGCGCAAAAACAAGTGGAGCTTCGTTTTGCCAAATATCAGGCAATGGCAAATACAATTCCATATACTTTGGAGCGAACCTTTGGTATGAACTAGGCATTATTTTTCGTGCATGACCGTACCAAAGGCGTGTGCTCAGTTGAATTTCGGCATAAAAAAAGCCTGCGATGAGCAGGCTTGACGTTGTTGATTGATGAGGTATTTTTATGCTAAAAGCGAATGGTCAGCTCCAAATCCTCCGTACCCATTTCAAACTTGGAAGCTGAAAAACTTGGTGGACCAAATGACATGTCGTTTCCGGACATACCATAGCTTTCTTTGGGCATACCGTTGGATTCGTAGTCCATTCGGTTGTTTTCATTGGCATCGTGCAAAGCCATAATGGCATAGGTTCCCCGGGCAACACCGGTAAAGGTCAGCACAACCTTTCCGTTTTCAATTTTACTTTCAAGATTCTGGATTCCGGGTCCTTTCATGAAAGTATCCACGGTGTGTAGGCCCGCCAATATCTTTCCTTGGTTATTGGAAATGTTATCGATGGTCACGGTGATCTTGGCACCTGTACTTTCTTGTGCCATGGCAACAAGGCTTACGAATAAAAAACTCAATGCTAGTGTTACAGTTTTCATAGGGTTTGTTTTTGATGTTTTGTTGCCACAAATCTCGTATGCAACCCTTTCTTTAAAAATTGTAATCTACCGAATTGTCAAATTTTGGGTATGAACTGTAATGGGAAAATTGCCATTCCAATTCATCATTAAAAATCAACAGTTGGGTATATCCTATTGGTTTGGCAACTGATGTCTGGTCAATTTTGCGGCAACAATCAAATGAACAGTCATGAAAAACATCATTATTCTTTTTGCAATTCTTTTTACCAGTGGATTCTTGTCTGCCCAGATCATTGTGTCGGGTACCGTTACCGATAACAAGAAAATCCCCATTGAGGGTGCCAATGTATATTTGGAGGGTACCTATGATGGAGCCTCCACCGATAAGGAAGGGAAATTTACATTTGAAACAGAGGAAACCGGAACCCAAACCTTGGTGATTTCCATGTTGTCCTACGAGCCTCATTACGAGATCGGTGACGTTATTTACTTCAAGGATTTAACGATCCAATTGGTGGATGCCATCAATTCCTTGTCAGGGGTCACTTTAACTGCCGGAACCTTTGAGGCAGGTGATAATTCAAAGGTTTCTGTTTTAAAACCACTGGATATTGTAACCACGGCAGGAGCGGCGGGCGATTTTGTGGCTGCGCTACAAACCTTGCCGGGTACGACCACGGTCAATGAAGACGGTCGGTTGTTCGTAAGGGGAGGGTCGGCCAACGAGACCCAGGTGTTCATTGATGGCCTGCGCGTGTTCCAACCATTCAGTGCCACCGCAAATAATACGCCTACGCGTGGAAGGTTTTCCCCATTTCTGTTTAAGGGAATCACTTTTAGCACAGGGGGTTATTCCGCGGAGTATGGACAGGCCCTGTCCAGTGTACTGTTGTTGAACACCTCGGATGTTCCCGACCAGGAAAAAACCGATATTTCCATCATGTCGGTCGGTGTCGGTTTGGGCCATACGGAAATTTGGGGAGACCAATCCCTGAGCTTGAACACCTCATACATCAACCTTGCACCTTATGAGGCCTTGTTGCCATCCAACAATGGTGTTCATTGGAAGAGTCCTTACGAGTCGTTTTCGGGTGAGGCAGTGTTTCGTAGCAAAGGGGAAAAGAGTATGTTTAAACTGTATACAGGTTTTAACCATTCCAATTTGGATATAGAACAGGAAGATATCAACTATACTGATTCTGTTCGGTTTCAATTGACCAACAATAACCTTTACTTTAATTCTTCCTACAAGTATTTTTTTCAAAATGATTGGAGCTTGACCAGTGGTTCCAGCATTGCTTGGGATACCAACGACATCGGTATTGAAAGCGATAAAGTAGATACAAAGGAGACGGCATCGCATATCAAAATAAAAGCCAGAAAAAACTTCAGCAGCAGGTTTGATCTTAATTTTGGGGCAGAGGTATTCATGTCAGAATACGATCAAGGATATGCCAATTTTGAAGGAACTAATTTCAACACTGGATATGATGAAAATCTTTGGGCCGGTTTTATGGAGTCCGATATTTTCTTGAGTAACAAATTTGCCTTGAAATTGGGGGTTAGGGCTGAACAGAGCACACTTTTGGATAAATTCAACCTATCGCCAAGAATGGCTTTGGCCTACAAACCGGGGGAATTAGGGCAGTTTTCCTTGGCATATGGCGATTTTTACCAAAGACCGAATTCCGATATCGTGAAATTTGAAAACAACCTACAGTTTGAAAAAGCTTCCCACTACATTTTGAACTATCAGTATGTGGGTAAAGGCAAGACCTTTCGTGCAGAAGCGTATTTCAAGGATTATGATCAATTCGTGAAGTACAACACGGAAATGCCTGAATATGGTTCCCTATATTCCAATTCTGGTGATGGCTATGCCACGGGGTTGGACCTTTTCTGGAGAGATAACAAAAGTATTGAGCATTTGGATTATTGGGTTTCCTATTCTTATTTGGATACGGAAAGGGACTATGCCAACTTTCCAACAAGTGCCACTCCCAATTTTGCCGCCCAACACAACCTTTCCGTGGTGACCAAATATTGGGTGGATAAAATAAGATCACAGATAGGGTTCTCCTATTCCTATGGATCGGGAAGACCGTATAACAATCCCAATACTTCCACTTTTATGGAAGAAAAGACCCGGTCTTACAACAATCTGAGCTTTAATTGGGCCTATTTGATGGATCAGCAGAAGATTCTATACTTTTCGGTCAGCAATATGTTGGGATTCAAGAATGTGAGCAATTATCAATACGCGGATGCACCCAATATGGACGGCGTTTACAATAGAAGGGCCATAACCCCTCCGGCAGACAGTTTCTTCTTTGTGGGCTTCTTTTGGACCATTAGCTCCGACAAGAAAAGCAATCAGTTGGACAACCTGTAGTTATTGCTGCATTTTAAGATAATAGTCCACGGAATGTTTTCCCGATCCATACACAATGAAAAAAACACACGCTATAAAGACCAAAACGGCCAATATGAGATTGGACACGTGCATGGTCCCCAAGAAATTCGTCAAAATGGCACCTAAAAGAATTGGGAGTTGTGCAATGGTAGCCCAACGGGTAAGCAATCCGACAACGATCAACACGCCGCCTACAAAATGGGCAGGTGCAATATAATGTAGGATGATCATACCGCCCGGGAGGTCTTGAAACGGTCGGGCTATTTCGGCCATCTCCTCATAATTGGTGATAAATTCAATGCCTTTGATGAAAAGAAATACCCCTAGAATAATGCGTAATAAATCCAGTGGATAATAAGTGTGTGCATTGGCCCACTTGTTCAGGTTTTTTACTGTGCCCATAGGTATTTAGTTTTAGTCGTGAGATTTTAAGTTACTCATTTTAAACTAGGTAAGAAAATTTAAGGCCCAAAATTTTCTTATTTATGCAGGAATCATGTAATAAAATAGAGGATAAAAAGAGGGGCTATCAATTGTTAAAGCCTAATTGAGGAGTAGTTCCATCTGAATGTCGCTGCGTTCATACGGCGATGTGGCCCCGACCATTTCCACAAATCCCAGTTTTTCATAGATGGATAGTGCAGGGGTCAATATTCGGTTGCTTTCGAGGAATAATTTTTGGGCACCCAAAGCTTTGGCTTTTTGAATGATGTGTTGCCCCAATAGTTTCCCAATGCCCTTCCCTTGAGCTAATGGTGAAACACCCATTTTGGCCAATTCAAATTCATAGCCTGCCTTTTTACTGGGGATAAGGGCACAAACCCCGACCGCCGTATCTCCCAATAAGGCTACGGCTATATAACCGCCCTTGTCCAAAATGTATTCTTTAGGATGATGGAGTGAGATGCGGTCCATTTCTTCCATTTTGAAGTATTTGGTGATCCATTCTTCATTCAATCGCCTAAAATCATCTTGGTATTTGTCCGAATAAGGGATGATGGTAACGGTTTCTAACATAACAGTTCAATCGGGTTTAGCACATCAAAATTAATCCTATTTTGGAAGGGTTGACCCAAATATCACATGATGAATGTGTTAAATTAGGGAAATAGGTGTCCGTTCAACGAAAAAATTGGCTCATGGCCGATATTTTAATTAATATTGTATTACATTTAGTAATAAAACTCTTACAAGTCCCAAATCTTGCTAATGAGACCGAACAACCAATATCCGCCTATCCCAAACAGGCAAATTAACCTACTTAATCCAATCGGCTATGGAGATAAGACTACTACTATTTTTCAAAAAGTTACCTCACAAATGTGCTGAAAGAGCACTGTTCCCGATGTTGATCATCATGTTCCTGACCCAAAATATTGCGGCCCAGGAAAGCAACCCCTATGTGAGTTATGATGTTCCCTTTCAAAATTTGTTGAAATTCAACCGATTTTTGATCAACCCTACGTTTTCTGCTGTTCGAGAGGATAAATCCTATGTGAACCTGTTTCATCGCAGCCAAAGTGCCGCATTCGACAACAATCGTCAAAACTACTTCCTAAGTTACAGTGGAAAATTGAACGATATGGTGGGATTGGGTTTTAGTCTGTATAACCAGCAAGAAGGCGTTATCTCCAACTTAGGGGTTATGGCCAACTATTCGCATGGTATCAAATTGGGTGAGGAAAGCAGCCTAACTTTCGGGGTAAACATTCCCTACTATGTGAGCAGTTATGATCCCAGTAGGGCGGTTACCGTGGAGGAAGATCCACTGTTGGACGATGCAACGGAAAGTTCCATCATTTCCTTTCAACCTGGTCTAAACCTTTCCTTGGGCAAGTTTGATATTGGGGTGTTTGCCCAAAACTTGGTGGATTACAACATTAAATCAGGAAAGTCTTTAACGGCTTTGGACAATAAGACCTTTTCCGGTCACTTGCAATATACCTATGAGTTTGAAAATGGCTATGGTATTTTTGAGGATGCACGTCTGTTGCCTTTGGCAAGGGCCCGGTTTGAAGGCAATAGCGACCCGGTTTTTGGTGGAGGGTTGATCATGGACCTACCCAAATTGGGTTGGATCCAAGGAGGTTATGATCAATATTATGGTGCTTCGGCCGGAGCTGGTTTCAATTTGAACCGCAGGCTTTCCTTTGGATATAATTTTGAGAAGAATTTGGGCAACAGCAATGCCAACCTGGGAATTACCCATGAAATTTCAATCGCTTATACCTTCATTCCCAACTTATCCAAAAACACCTACATTGTAGATAATGATGATTTGAAGAAGGATGCCAAACAAGCGGAGACAACTCATGTTGCGGACGCTCAGGACAAAGAACCCACTTCCAAAAAAAGCAAGTTGGATGTAGAAACTACTCTGAGGCCCAATAACAAGGGGGATTTAGCATTTTGGGAGGCCCAGTTGGAAGAATTGAAGGCCCAACAAGAAGATAACTACGCCGTGATCAACGAGCTGGTATATCGCATGGACTCCCTTGAGAGGAACCGTGAGCGTGATATGGAGAAACGATTTGAAATGGTCATGCGCATCATGAAACGACATACAGGCAACAAGATTCCTGAAATTGAGGACAAAGCGCAAAAACTCTATCTGGCGGACAGCGAAGACCTGGATTCCATTTATAGGACCATTGAAAAATCTGCATTGGCAGATAATACCCTCAAGAACAAACCGTCAAAAGTGGCAGACAAAAAAACGGGAGGAAAATTTCATGGGGGCGCCTACAAGCCAATTGAAAAATATATCAATTTGGATGGGGTAGGGCAAGGTCATTACATTGTGGCGAACGTTTTCAAGAATGAAACCAACCTGAAAAACTTTATGGCCAAGTTGAAGGCCCAAGGTTTGGAAGCACAATACTTCAAAAATCCGGACAACGGGTTGAACTATGTGTATTTGGCTAAGTATCAGGAAAACGAGGACGCCTATGCGGCATATCAATCCAACTTAAAAGGATCGTATACTGATGAATTGTGGATCATGCATGTGGAAAACCCAAGGTATTCCAATTGGGCCGATGCCATATTTCAAGATATCGAGTAAAGATTATTGTTGGTTTCCCTGCATGGTTCGTGCAATGGCCTTACTGCCCGGATCTTCCCTTTCCCCAAGTTCCGAAATGATCATGGCATGGTCTTCGGGCCGGGTCTGGGATAGTTTGTAAGTGGCCTGGATGTCGGTTATCAAAATTTGAAATCCCACAACCCCTTTAACCTGACGTAAAGTTTTGGGCGACATGTTTTGAAGGGAAATTGGGTTTTTGGAGCTTTTTTCATACTTGTCCACCAGTAGGTACATAGAAGCCATGGTTTCTTCTTCGGTAAGAAGGTTCAATTTTCCATAGACGTGAACGGCTATGTAGTTCCAAGTGGGGACTTCCTCTTCTTTGTACCAAGATGAAGAGACATAGGCATGCGGACCGTTAAAGATGCACAAGACTTCGTTATCCTGTCCCAAAACCTTTGATTGCGGATTTGCTTTCGCGATATGGCCCACCAGAATGTCCCTACCATCCTTGTCCTTTTCCAATTCCAAAGGTATGTGTGTGCCCCAAGGTTTGTTGTCCACTACATTGACCAATATGCCAAAACTGTTTTCAAGTAAAAATTTCTTGATTTCAGGAAGGTCTTTGTTCTCGTAATAAGATGGAATGTACATGACTTGCAGAAATATATAAATAAAATGTAAGCTACGAAGATCGTTTAAAAATGGACATAAAAAAAGCGGGAACAAAGCCCCGCCCTATATCTTAAAAAAAGGCTTTGACGTTAATTTCCTGCCTCTACTGCTTCTAAGACAAAATCTTGGGTGGTCTTGTTTCCGGCCACGATTTCCACTTCAAAAGTTTCGCTGGTGACATATCCATTCAAGGAAGAATACACCTTGTAAGTACCGGTATCCAATCCCATAATGGCATAGGTACCATCAATATCCGTAGATCCGGAAGTTACTGGTTCATCTTCCAAAGTTGTCACCACTATTTCAGCATTTTCCAAAGCAACGGATGTTTCACCCTCCATGGTGGTCACCAAACCACTCAAGGTACCTGCGGTGGAAAGATTGCTGACTTTGATCACGGGCTTAAAGTTGAAACCGGTGATGCCATCCACTTTGGTGGTGCTTCCTTTGGCCACAAAAGAGCGGCTTACGTCAAAATCCAAAAGGAGATCACTGCTCAATCCACCAACAATAGTAAGTGCTGGGGTAAAAAAGACTTTGATTCCTGTTTGGGAACCACTGGGTACGGCAAGGTCAAAAGTACGGCCATCAGTAAGGACCACATTTACTCCTTTCACATATACCCTGACTAGGTCATAGGTTCCGGCAGGTACATCCAAATCTGCCAATTCTTCGGTCACGCCATTGGTAAGGTTCAAAAGGTTAACCGGCATTTCTTCTTCCATTAGGGTAATGAAAGGATAACCATCCTCTTCACTATCACCTTCCACATCTTCATCTTCGCTGTCCACTAATCTTGCATCGACCTTGAAAACGGTCACATTGGCTTCGGCTACCATATCAAAAGGAAAAGGGGCATCGGTCAATTGAAGGGTCAACCTGCCCATGGTGTCGCCATTTCCTCCATTACCAGAATCATTGGAACATCCAACAAAAACAAGCAATGCAAGGCTCAATACAAAATAGAAGATTTTAGTTCTCATAAATAAGGGGTTTTATTTAATAAAAATGTTACCCTATTTACGGTGAAACACTGGAAAATGGCTCGTTCTGACTGCTATTTTCGATAAACTGCAGGTTTTGTTAAGATATTCTTTGACTTTTTTTAAGAACCGCAGGCTATTATCAATTATAGCCTTGAATTCCTGATTACTATTTTTTGACTTCAATATGACGATCCATCACTTAAAACCGACAACTCGGTCATTCTTTGTTTTGGTTGTGCTAGGACATGTTCAATTTTGGACCATTAAAAATCAATTAAAACAAAGTCATGAAAAAACTGATAACACTTTTATTACTTGTCGGAGCCACAATTGCCCAAGTACAGGCACAAGCCAAGGACCAATACACCAAGGGGATGGAAAAAGCCTTTGAGTTGTGGGGAAATCAAAAAACGGTAGAGGCTTCCAATCTATTTGAAAGGATTGCCACTGCCGAACCCGATAATTGGTTGCCCTACTATTATGTTTCACAGGTGAATACCGTGGTCTCCTTTGGAGAAAAGGACGAGGAGAAACTGAGCAAACAATTGGAAAAGGCCCGTGAATTTTTGGATGTGGCCAAAGCCATTTCACCTGATAATCCCGAAATTTTGATTCAGGAAGCGATGATCAACACGGCATGGATTGCATTTGATGGAGCAACCTATGGTATGACCATGTCCCAAAAGAACGTACAATTGTACCAAAAAGCCCTAGAGCTGGACCCGAACAATCCCCGTGTAGTTTTTTCCAAAGCGGAATGGGATATGGGAGCTGCTCGCTATTTTGGAAAGGATACCGCACCGTATTGCAAGGATGTGGAAAGGGCGTTGGAACTTTTTGCTACCTTTAAAACCGATACGCCATTTTATCCGTCATGGGGCAAGGAAAGGGCAGAGCAGGTATTGGCAGCATGTAAATAAGACAGAATGAAGCTTATCATAAGGGAAATATTCAAATCATTTTTAGTGGGGGTTGCCATTTTTCTGGTGGTCCTCATTATTTTATTTCTGAATGGCTGGCAGTTTACCATGCAGGAACTGTGGACGGAGTTTTGGGAAAGTATGATCTTTTCCATGACCATTTACCTATGCAACGCAGCATCTTTTATTTTGTTGATGCGCAAGTACAACAAAGAACTGTTTACCCGTAAGTATATCGGTTATGGAATCCTGGGAAATATTGTGGCCTCTATCATCGGTATTTTCCTTTCACGGGTTCTGTTGAAGGTTGTTTTGCACAATATGGTGTTCTCTGTGTTTTTGGCAGCGGAGCGGCCACAATACTATATCCAATCCTTTTTTATATCGATGGTGGTCGCATTGCTGTTCTATGCGGCGTATTTCTACAAGTATTATAAAGAGCGACAGGTAAAGGAGCAAAAGATCATTGCGGGATCCGCATCGGCCCGTTTTGATGCCCTGAAGAACCAATTGGACCCCCATTTTTTGTTCAACAGTTTGAACGTACTCACCAGTTTGATCGAGGAGGACCCGGAACAGGCCCAAAAATTTACCACGTCGCTTTCCAAAGTGTACCGCTATGTTCTGGAACAAAAGAACAAAGACTTGGTAACGGTGGATGAAGAACTTAATTTTGCACGCACCTACGTTCGTTTGTTAAAGATGCGCTTTGAGGACAGTATCATTTTCGACATTCCTGAGAAATGCACCCAGCCCGATGCCAAGATCGTTCCACTATCCTTGCAATTGCTTTTGGAAAATGCGGTGAAACACAACGTGGTCACCAGTTCCAAACCCCTACATATAAAAGTTTTTGAGCAGGGTGGAATGTTGGTGGTGACCAACAACCTTCAAGAAAAGCAGGTGGTAAAAAAGAGCAGTGGGGTAGGTTTGCAGAATATTCGACAACGATATCAAATCTTGACAGACCGTGCTGTTTTCATCAACAAGACGAATACAGATTTCAGCGTTGCCCTGCCCATGCTTACCCAAAAATATTCCATTATAGCCTCTCAGCAGAGCTATATTGAGGAAAAACGGTATGCCAAGGCCAAGGAGCGCGTCAAGGCCATCAAAGACTTCTACGGCAACTTGATAGCCTACTGCATCGTGATTCCATTTTTGTGGTGGCTCAATTTACGTACCACGGATTTTCTATGGGCCTTTTTTCCCACCATAGGATGGGGATTTGGCGTCGCCGTACATGGCATGGAAGCTTTCGGGTATAATCCACTTTGGGGCAAACGTTGGCAAGAACGCAAGATCCGTGAGCTTATGGAGAAGGATGATTTTTAGTTCAATTTACAATTAACTATAATCAATTAGCAATAACCAATCATCAATTGACAGAAGTCAAAAGTCAGAGCTCAGAAATCCCTTCACCCTCAATCCTCAATCCTCAATCCATCATTCCTTAACCTCCCCAGCCTACAGTTCGTCCCTCAAATTCAACAATTCGAGAATCTAGTTTTTTAAACCTTCTTTTAGCTTGCGACATTTGATGTATCAATAACTTAAAAATCAAAAGTCATGGAAAATGTTTCACAAAGCAGTTATGAGAGGGCCAAAAAAAGAGTGTGTCTCCTTAAGGCTTTCTATAATAGTTTGTTCGCGTATTGTATCATAATCCCAATATTGGTCTATATCAACTACCGCACTACCAGTTTCCCCTGGGCCATTTTTCCGGCCGTAGGATGGGGAATGGGCCTTATCGGCATGTGGTTGTCCGCTTCTGGAAGAAACCCATTGTTCGGTAAAGATTGGGAAGAGCGCAAGATCAAGGAGTTTATGAACAGCGATAATTTTTAACAATGAGTATCTTTAACTGTCACATCACATCAACAACCAAAGTCATGGAAAATTCAAACAGAGAAAACAAATACCTCCGCGCCAAAGAACGGGTGGAAGAACTCAAAAAGTTTTATGGGAACCTTACATCCTATGTGCTGGTCATATCCGGATTGGCTTTTATCAATTATTACAGCAATGGTTTTGGTTACATGTGGTTCTTGTGGGCCGCTTTTGGATGGGGTATCGGATTGGTGTTCCATGCCATTAAAGTATTCGACCTTAATCCCTTTTTTGGAAGGAACTGGGAAAAGCGTAAAATTGAGGAATTTATGAAAGAAGAAGAAAACACCAATAAATGGAAATGACCATGGAAAATTTTGAAAACGACAAATACAAAAGGGCCAAGAAAAGGGTCGATGAAATGAAAGGCTTTTACATTCACTTGAGCATTTATGTGGTGATCAATACCTTTATCTTGGTGAATATTTATGTGCAGACCGACAATTTTTGGCAATGGCCCCATTTTCTGACCTTGTTCGGATGGGGATTAGGATTGGCATTCCACGGTGCAAAAGTATTCGGTGTAAACCCATTTTTGGGCAAGGATTGGGAAGAAAAACAGATTCAAAAGTATATCGACAAGGATAAGGAAGACATCAACAAATTCTTATAAACCAAAGTTTTGGAAAATTTAAACAGGAAATACGAAAGAGCTTCATTGCGGGTAAAGGAATACATGGGTTTTTACAGACATGTAAAAATCTTCATAGTGGTCAATGGGTTATTATATCTTTTGAAAACTGGTGCATTGAATCGTTTGATGCCCGAAGGATTCCCAACGGAACCGTATTACTTTGATTGGGTAACCAGTAATATTTTAATCTGGGGACTGATTTTGGTTGTCCACGGCTTGTATACCTTTCGATATAAGATTCCCTTCCTTAAACATTGGGAAGAGCGCCAGATCCAAAAATATATGGAGCAGGAAGAGGAGGATAGTGGTAAATTCAAATGATCGATATGAGTGCCTTGAGTTCTTATGAATTAGCCAAGAAGAGGGTGGGGACCATAAAAGGGTTTTATGCCCACTTGGCATTGTTCCTCCTCATCAGTATTTTGATGTTGGCCGTTAAGGGAACTATTTTAGAAGTGATGACGGAAAAGAATCAAGAGACCGATCCCAATTTCATAGAGTGGTTGGATTGGAACTTTATCTCCGTAATACTCATTTGGGGAGTGGTGATCATGATACAGGGATTTGTGGTCTTTGGTCGACCTTTTATCAAAAAGTGGGAAAAAAAGAAAATTGAAGCATATTTGGAAAGGGACAAAAATGAGTCCGCTTTTTAGAAAAATATAAAACAGAACGTATGAATGTGATCATCATCGAAGATGAAAAACCGGCTGCAAGAAGGTTGGCGAGGTTGTTGTCCGAACAGCAAATCGAGGTCTCTACCATGCTCCATTCGGTGGACGAATCCATCGAGTGGTTCCAGAACAATCCACACCCCGATCTGATCTTTTTGGATATCCAATTATCGGACGGACTTTCGTTCGAAATCTTCGATGTGGTAGAGGTAAAAAGTGCCATCATTTTTACTACCGCTTATGACTAATATGCACTCCAAGCTTTCAAGTTGAACAGCATCGATTATCTCCTAAAACCGATCGATGATGAAGAGCTCGAAACAGCCGTAAAAAAGTACCGGAATTTTAAACCGGAAAACCAAAAAATTTCGGTCGATTTCAACGACATAAAAAAGCTTTTGGTGAACCCCTTGGAACGCGAGTACAAAAAAAGATTTACGGTGAGGGTAGGGCAACATTTAAAGATCATCAATGCCGATGATGTGGAATGTTTTTACAGCGAGAACAAAGGTACCTACGCGGCTACTTCCGATGGTAGAAATTATTTATTGGATGCAACGCTTGAACAATTGGACGAGGAACTTTCGCCCCAATTATTTTTTAGGGTCAGCCGCAAATTTTATGTGAACGTCAACCACATAGGAGACATCATTTCATATACCAATTCAAGGCTCCAAATCAAGTTGAACCGCTTTAATGAGCAAGAAATCATTGTAAGCAGGGAGCGTGTGAAAGACTTTAAGTTGTGGTTAGAATAATAGTATATAATAATCTGAAAATCAATATAAATATATATTTAAAAAAGCCACTATAAGTTTTTCTTATAGTGGCTTTTTTAGGTAAAAAACGCTAGTTTTCCTCTATTCTGTTATCGTCAAAGGCTGATGGAAGTAGCTTGGGTATAAGCTTGATGAAAATGGGCAGGAGAACGGCTCCCCCAGGCAACATAAAAATGGCCAAGGAGGGTATACTTTTAAAAATATCCAGCAATTGGTTTTGTACTTTTTTCTTCTCTTCTGCACTCAGATCCTTCACGGTAGATTTGGATAAAAGGGAGACCAATTCCCTGCTTTCGGCTAGCTCTTTTTTGAGCCGTTTGCTGTTTCTCAAAATGAGCTTGCTCACGTTTTTGGACATTCCCTCGTAGAATTGCACGGCCAAATTTTTGTCGTTCAAATAGGCAATTTTATCTCGGTTTTTTTTGAAGAAATCCATGACGAAACCCAGCTCGATCCGCACCTCGTTTTCGGTCTTTCCAAGGTCCTTTCCAAGACCAAAAATATAGTCCGATTCGGTATAGTCAAGAGACTTGTCTTCCCATATGGTCAAGCAGGCCATATCCAAAAAATAATCCTTCTCAAAAGGGTTGAAATTTTTATCCAAAAGGTCCAGATAAGTGCCGTCAATTTTTGCTTTATCCAGATCAACAAAACTTAAGGACGAACCCAACAATTGGATAAGTTTGGCATCGGTTTCGTGCTCCTCTTTTGAGTTCAGGGCATGGTATGCAATGTTGATGGTTACGTACTCCAAAAGTTGCGCGTGTTGCTTTACATCCATTTTTCTTTGGAGGTAGATCATGAAGATCAAAACATCAACATATAGTAAAGAATTGGTCAAGCTATTCCCAAAAGCACGGTTGAATGTGTTGCCGCTTAAATAGATCCTGGAATCAATCAATTTTTCCAATTGGGCCTCGGTTTTGGAACCGGTCAATATCTTGTTCAGGAATGAAATCCTACCTACTTCCAACGATTGGTAGTAGGCAAAAACAGTATCCACAAATTTGGTGAAACTGGTTTTTCCCTTTTCATAAGTATAGGTAAAGTATAACGCGGTAAGCAAATTGATCTTTGCTATTTCGTCTTCACTAAGGGTATGTTCCACTTCAATAAAAGAAGGTATACTGAGGTGGATCCCATATATAAAACCATGTTCTTTCAGGTCTTGATATAGGCTTTGAAAGTTCTCGTAGGGAGAGGACTCATGGTCGACCAGGTGACCAAACTTGTTGATCCATCCAGAGGCAGAGGGGTTCATTGATCCATATTTGCAGGTCAAAGTAAAACAAAAAATAGGACATTCTTTGGATGAATTCCATACAGCATCATGAAAATTACGTTAAGATTTTTTTAACACAAAAAACCAAACCACCCCTTAAAAGGTTCCGTAGGTAGGGGTGTATGAAACTTAAAACTTGCATCATTATGAAACAATCATTCAAATTTATTTTTGGCTTATCATGCCTAGTAGTGGTTCTTGCCACACTGGTTGCAGCGGACCACATCGATGCCCCGTCATCGGCAGGTACTTCTGCGGATATCGCCGATTTTTATGCTTTTGAACCTTCGGAAGGTTCCAATAACACCGTATTTGTGGTGGATCTGCAATCCAACGTGTTGCCTGATCTGGCATATGGAACCTTTGATGAGGATGTACTTACAGAAATCAATATTGACTTGGATGGAGACCTTGTTGAGGATAAGGTGATCCAAGCCATTGCACGTGATGGTAGGATGTACTTTTTTGGTCCAACGGCCCCTTCACAGACTGGATTGTCCAGTATGGTGTATACGGATTCGCCATTGGGAGATGTGGAGATTTCGGGTTCAATTGCCATTGTGCAGACTACAGATGACGGGGTTTCTCTTTTTGCTGGTCCCAGACAAGATCCCTTTTTCTTTGATTTCTTCCAATTTAATGCAGTGATTTCACCTGAACTGGATTCTGC
Organism: Allomuricauda sp.; assembly: GCA_030148305.1. GTDB lineage: Bacteria > Bacteroidota > Bacteroidia > Flavobacteriales > Flavobacteriaceae > Flagellimonas. Next base: position 19,134 of record JASBTS010000052.1, read on the forward strand.
TCCAGGCGGATTCTTACCGACAGGAGAGGCAGCCGATACTTTTGATGGGGCCAACACCTTGTCCATTGTGGTGGAAATCCCCAATAGCATGCTAGGGACACCCACTGCTACCAATGCGTTGGGATTATCGGTATACAAAACTTGGGTAACAACCAATAGAAAACAATAAATCATGAAAGGTATGAAACTTAGATATTTAAATTATTTAGCAACTGTTGTATTGTCCACGGTGTTATTGGCATGTAGTGACAATGACAATTCCATGTACATGTATGATGACATGATGGATGATGATATGAGCATTGATTTTTCAGGGACCTTTGCCCAGGTGGATCATTTGGGAAGACCGGGAATCAATACCACCTTGAGTTATGATATTGACGGACAGCCTAGTATCAAAGATGCGCATAATACAACTATCCCTTCGGAAATGATTGGCATGTTCCAAGCAGGTTTTCAGGCCCGATTGGAGCAATATCACGATGTGTATGCCCTAAAATTGGGATTGGATCCTGCCGATGTGAACTATGAAAACAACATTCTTGGTTTGGATGCGGCAACATTGACCACTGTTTTGGCTGCCGATGTACTTGAAGTGGCCCCTGATCTTCCTACAACATACTTTGATCCTGGTACTGACTTTGATAATGATGGACGGATTCTTGTTCCGGATGGTGATGAAGTGGCCTTGACGGGAAGACGACCAAGTGACGATATCATTGATATATCCCTGATCTTGTTTTTTGGAGGCATGGAAGGCGACCGATTTAGTGGACAAGATTTGGATGATGATGGTATGCCCGATCTACCAAGGCTAACATCGGATGGAGTTTCCTTGACCGCTACTATTTCAACAATGTTCCCCTATTTGGGGGCTCCTGAGTAATTGCTATGAAAGGGAAGTGGGAGGGGAGCGATCCCCTCCTTTTTTAAACAACAACACCATGAAAAATATTCTTTTTAAAAGTATTGTCTTGATCATGACCTCCTTTTGTGTTCTGTCATGTGATCAGGAAGCAGAATTTAGAACCAACCGATTGGATTATGATCGGTATTTGGCCCAAAATAGTATGGAACCTACCTCCAAATATTTTGAGCTTTGGAATAATAAGATCAAACCTGACAGCATACAAGTACTAAGCCTGATCAATGTTTCGGGAGAATATGATCGCTATTTTAAAGGTACCGGTAATATAGAGTTTTTGAAAAAGGCAGAACGCTCGTTGAACAAGGCAGTTGAGGTTTCAGCAGTGGGTAAGGCGGGATATTTAAGGGCACTTGCCCGTAATTTTATTTCGCAACACAGGTTTAGGGAAGCATTGGATTTGGCAAATAAAGCCAGAAGTTTTGGGAGTGGTGTAAACGCTACGCAATCCCTTTTGTTTGATGTTCAGATGGAGTTGGGTAATTATGACATTGCCAAACAATATCTGGACAGTATCCAGAACATGTCCGATTTTGGATACTTGATCAGAGTGGCCAAATGGAACGATCACAAAGGCGATTTGGATACCGCCATACGGTTTATGGAAATGGCAAAACAAAAAGCAGAATCATCAAAAAACAAGGAGTTATTGTTATGGTCCTATTCCAATTTGGCAGATTATTATGGGCATGCCGGACGTATTGAAGAGTCCTATGGTCTCTACTTAAAAACGTTAGAACTTGATCCCTATAGTGCCCACGCCAAAAAGGGCATAGCATGGATTGTCTATTCACATGAGCGAAATGGTAAAGAGGCTTTAAGGATATTGGATTCCATCATCAGCAAAAACAAATCCCCTGAATATTATCTTCTAAAGGCAGAGGTGGCTTTGTTCATGGGAGATGAAATGCTACAAGTTGAGAACCTTGATAAATTTTATAGACTAGCATTGAATAAAAAATATGGGGATATGTACAATGCCTATACCGTTGATTTTTACCTGAACCTGGATTTTAAAGAAAAGGCCTTGGCCATGGCGCAAAAGGAAGTTAGGAATAGGCCCACTCCGGAATCGTATGGATGGTTGGCATACAGTTTATTGAAAAAAGGAGAGAAAGAAAAAGCGCTTGAATTAGTGGAAGGGCATATCGCCAATGAAACTTTTGAGCCAGCAATCCTTTTTAGGGCCGCTGAAATATACAAGGCCAATGGTAAAACCCAAAAGGTAGAGGCATTAAAAAAAGAACTAATGGGTTCTGTGTATGAACTTGGTCCGTTGATGGAACCCCAGATAGCAGGATTATAGAGAACCTACTACAAGTTTAAATTGATGATGAGGCGGAGATTTGATTGATCTGCTTGGTTGTTGTTTAGGAGGCGCCATGGTATTAGCCATGGCGTTCTCTATGGTAAGATTTTGTCCTTTGGGGGAGTATCATCATCTTGTTTCAAAATCTCGATGCCTTTTTGTATGACCAAGTTGGTGGGTATGGTGATGCGTCTACCGTCATCCGTTCGCATAAAGAGATAAAATCCACTAATGTCTTCCACCTTGCCGGTCCAATCAAAATCCTTATCCATGACCCTGATCCGGTCCCCAAGTCGAAGAGGATGGTTAAAAAACAAGATCACACTGGCGGTCAAGTTGGAAAGTATGGACCACTGGGCCACAAAACCGATGCCCACAATGGCGAGAATGGAAGAAAGGAAAAGCGAAAAATCCTTCAGGTTAACGCCCCAAATCAAGGAAATGCCCACAAAAGCCAAGATGTAGAACAATAGGTTGCTCAGGTAAAAAATTATTTTTCTACTGTTCATATCAATGGCACTGGTCTTCCCAAATTTTCTTATGGCTCTTCTGCTTAAGGTGTTGAGCGTGAGGATGATCACCAGATGAATTATGGTGAGCAAAATTTCGGTCTTAAAGGACATTGGGTCTATCATGGGGAGTTCTTGTAAATTTGGATTAACTTATGGTCTAAACTACAAATAACCCGTTTCACTTATACTATGATGGAAACAGAATTTGAAAAAAATACGTGGGTCATCAACTACTCCCCAGAAGGTTATTACAATCGCAAGTTTACCCTTGCCGAGGACACCAAACTCTCCAAAGGAGATAATTCCATCACTTGGGTAAATACCTATGGATTGGAGTGTATGGAAGAGTTCAGGACCATGGTTGTTAATAATGAACTGGATGACTTCTTACTCCGATTGCTCCTTAACCAAAAGATGGGGAACAAGGTCATTGAATTGGAGGAACAGTTGTTTGTGGCAGCCCGAATCGTGAAAACGGAACACCATAATTTGGAATCCGAGCAGATGTTTTTTATTGTGGCAAAGGATTTTGTTTGGTGCATTCAGGAGAAATGGGGCGATCATTTTGATTGGATTAGAAACCGGATTTTTGAGAACAAGGGCATCATCCGTAAAAAGAAGGCGGATTATCTTTTGTTCTTCATCTTGGAAACCCTCATATCCAATTACAAGGAAAAATATGAGGAACTGGTTTTGATGAACAATACTTTGGATGCCATCATCAAACAGGAACCCACTCCCGAGTTCATGTTCGAGGTGGAACAAAAAAAATCCATGATCAACGAGTTTAAAAGGGCTTCCCACGGTCTCAGGGACATCGTCGTCAAATTGGAAAGGGTCAAGGTAAAAGGCTTTCACAATAAGTATTTCAGTGAACTTCGGGAGCAGATCGGCGGTTTGATCAACGATATAGATTCCGATATCTTGGAACTGGAAAGCCAGATCAATCTCTTTTTTAGCGTACAAGGGCATCGGTTAAATGAAGTAATGAAGACCCTGACCATATTTTCCGTCATCTTTATTCCGTTGACGTTTTTGGCGGGGATCTATGGAATGAACTTCGAAAACATCCCCGAATTGAAATGGCCCTACGGCTATTTTATCCTCCTCGGGCTAATGTTGGTCGTCACTGTAATCTCCGTCATCATCTTTAAAAGAAAAAAATGGTTTTAGGGATTTCTATTTGATTTTTCGCAAACTCACAACTTCCTAAAAAGTGTTGGTCAGAAGAGTGTAATCGAGTAATACTGGCCAATGATAAACATCATATTCTTGGAATATTCCACTCGGTAGTTTTGTCGCATCTTAAATATTTTACAATGAGAAAGACAATACTTTTAGCAGTGGCAACACTTATGGGATTTTCAAATTTGATGTTGTCCCAAGACACACCGACAAACGATTTTAGCAAATGGCAATTTAGGTTGAGGGGCATTGTGGTCACTCCGGATGAAAGTGCCGATATTGAGGCCATTGGCGGGGATGTGTCCATTTCCACCGCCGTTGTTCCAGAATTTGATATCACCTATTTTTTTGATGAGAATTGGTCCGCAGAATTGATCCTGGCCACTACAAAACACGATGTGGAGGCTGCTGGCACCGCTGCTGGCGATATTGATTTGGGAAGTGTATGGCTTTTGCCACCAACATTGACCGGACAGTATCATTTTACCGGTGGAGACTTTGTTCCTTATTTGGGTGCCGGGGTAAACTTGACTCTTTTCTATGGAGTGGATGAAGGACCCGTAGCCGATGATATAGAGTATGATACTGCTGTCGGTTTTGCCCTTCAAGGTGGTTTTGATTACATGCTCAACGATAAATGGTTTTTGAACTTTGATGTAAAAAAGCTATTTCTAAACACTACTGCAACCGTTGATGCGACCACTGCACTTGGTGCAACCGTTGACGCGGATGTGGACATTAACCCATGGATATTCGGATTTGGTGTGGGTTTAAAACTATAAGTTTTTTTAGGTCAATTTTGAATACCGAAAGCGGTTGGAGCTAATCCGGCCGCTTTCTTTTTATCTTCCAACTGCACCCAAGGTATAGAGTTGTTCCAAGGTAGGCAATTCACTTCCACCTTCAGGTTCCAAGGTAATTCCAAAGGCTTCGGAGTCATTGGAATTTTCCAATACGAACAATCTGTCGCTTTCAATTGAAAAGTCATCTAACAGACCAATACTTGTAGGGGTAAGTGGGTCCAATTTGAGCGACCATACTTGATAGGTGAAACCTGCAGGAGGTTCTGGAAGCCCTTGGGCATCTATTATGACCTTGTTGTCTTCCCTGTTCCAATAGGCTTTTGCGTAGGAAGAGGGCGAAATAGTTTGCCCGCCCAAAGAAATGACCGTTACGTTTTGATCTCTCAATTGTTCTAAAAGGGATTCTTTACGAACAATGGCCTCTTGGGTATTGGACAAAGTTTCTTCCAACTTTAATTTTTCTTGACCCGAGATTTCGATTTCAGATTTCAGGTTTCGGTTTTCAGAATAAAGCCAGAACAGTCCAATTGCCAAGGCTACGGATGCTGCCCAACCTAAATAACCGCCCCAAGGTGCTTTTCTTTTGGATTCCACAGGGGTGAATTGGATTACGTTGCCCAATTCCGATTTGATTTGGTCAAAACCGTTCTCGGGCATTTTTGGGGAAGCAGAGGCGGCAAGTTTCAAAATGGCAAGTTCGATTGCTTCAATTTCCTTCTGTATCTCCGGATATTGAAGGGCATAGTGTTGTACCTCCAAATTTTGCTCGGGCGTTAGTGCGCCTGCAACATAGAGTTCCAAAATTCCTGATGCTATGTATTTATCGACCTCCATGCTCATGCCATGTTCTTCCTGATTTCGGAAATACAGCTCCTTAACCTAGTTTTTATGGTGCCAATGGGAGTTTTTAGCTCCTTGGCCACCTCTTTTTGAGTAAATCCTTTAAAATAAAGCAAATCTATCAAAAGGATGCACTTGTCCTTGAGCCCCTTTAAAAGGGACTGCAGGCCAATGGTATCTATTTTGCCGTTCAAATCCTCACTATTTTCATATATACCTACGAGAGATTCAACAGAGAGGTTTTTCTTTTGATTTTTATGCGATTTTGAACGCAGTTCGTCGATAGCGGTATTTCTGGCTATGTTGAGGATCCAAGTGAAAAATCGACCTTTAGATGTGTCGTACTGATCTGATTTTTCCCAGATCTTTATAAAAACATCATGGCAAAGTTCCTGCGACCTTTCAGGATCTTTCAAGATCACATTGATAACCCCACAAATATTGTCAGCATACATATGGTACAAGGTTGCGAAAGCAGCTTTGTCCTTTTGTTGAAATTGCCGTATGAGGTTTTCCAATTGCATAGCCTGATCGCTAAAGATATGAAAACTGAAAGGTTATCCAATATTGATACCCTTAAGTACCAATTCTTTCCATTCGGGATGGCGTTTTATGTACATGGCCACAAAAGGGCAAAGGGGAATGAGGGTCCATCCTTGCTCTTTAATGTGTTCCAATGTCTGGCGGATGAGTTCCGATCCTATGCCTTTGCCCTCATAAGCTTGAGGTACTTCGGTATGGGTAAGATATATTTTCTCCTTGGCTTTGATGTACTCAATTTTGGCAATGCCTTTTTCCAGTTCAAATTGAAATTGTTTGGCTTCGACATTGTCAACCAAAACATGCTTATTATCGTTGCTCATGATTTTAATTCATAATAGGTCAGCGCCCCGGAAGGACATTTTGTGATCTGTTCCTTCAATTGATCCGTCGTGGCATTTTCAACGGTTATCCAAGGTCTTGCCTTTGGATTATAGACCTCGGGCAGCATTTTCACGCAGATGCCGGCATGTTGGCAAAGTTCCGGTTTCCATACCACCGAAATTTCTCCGTTCGGATATTCCTTTATATTTTCCATTTGGGTCAAGATTGATACAGGTAAGATAAGAAAAAGGCTGCATCAATTGCAGCCTTTTGTTCTTGAGATATATGTTTCGCTGGAAGCTCCAGATCGACTACATTTTTTTCAGGAATACTGTTGCATTAATGGCCACATCTTCCCAAGTCTTGCTTACCCCATCGGGACCTGTATGCAAAACTTCACAGGCTTTGTTCAAGGATGCAAGGGCGTCCAAGGCGTTCCAATTTTTCAGATCCATGGTGCCGGAAAACTTCACATGATCATCTGGGGTGATTTCGTATTCCATCGGAAGATCTGTGGTCATGCCGTTCATGGTCAATTTCACGGAACATTTTTGGTTTGCATCAAAGGCAAAGGTTCCTTTGATGGATTGGGTTTCCATCATTTTATCAAAGAAAAAATGAATGATCTTGGGATCCCGGGTATTGGTGGTGTCGTTCGTGAATAGACTGCTTACGGGAATCGTAAATTGCATACCATTAATAGTTTCCATAGGAGTCTCGCCACCTTCGTAACTAAGTTCCACTTCTTTAAATGTACCTCCAACCGGTTTCTTTTCAGTGGTTTTGTAGGCGGTAAAACGGACATTGGTGGAATCTTGTACGATGCTGTAAGTTGCAACTGCTTCTTCAGTTTTTTGCTCTTCCTTGCTGGCTTGTTTGCAGCTAAAGACCGTTACCATGAGTAGCGTCAATGCTGCTACTTGTATTTTTTTCATTTTGTGATTTTTTAGGTTTAGCACTAAGGTACTTATTATTTGGGCAGTTATCAACCAATAAGCAGGCTATAACACAAATTTAGGAGTACGAAGTTACCTTTTGGTACGTTATAGGTAATAACATACACCATTAAAGCGGAACGAACCATTTTGAATTACCTTCTGGACCATATTGCCCTTTACTCTTATTATAAAAAAAGAAAATATATCTGTAACCGATATAGGAACCTTCGTAAAAATAAGATCTTGGGATATTTGGAGAAGGGACATTATAAGCAGTCACTGATTCAGCTCCGCAATGCTGCAATAGAGTTGGAGTTGGAATATTTTGATATTCTTTACCTTCGGCTTCGGTAATCTTATTTTTTCTTGAACAATCCCCTCAAATCCGGATTAAAGAAAACCGCAACCTGAAGCCTGTCATACACCGCGTTGGCAAACTGGTTTCGCATGTATCCAATTTGAAGACTACTGTTTTCCGTGATGTTTACGCCAACTGCACCATATAACCTGTTTTGTCCAAAAAGTTCATCCTGGAGATTGATGAACAGCTCATCATAAAAATTAAGAAAGAAGGTGTCCGTTAGCGGCAGGGTCATCTGCAGTCGATATCGGGCCCTATGTTGGGTATCCGTAGCATCACCAAAATCCAAAAAACGCTGTTCCAAACGGTAGCGATGCTCAAATAGAAATTCCCAGACTTTATTCTTAAGAATAAATTGCTCAAAAATCCGGTGTTCCTTGCTATCCACTTCCTCCGGAAATTCATAAAAGGTATTATCGGTGCCGATATATCCATAACCCATCGTGGCAATCGCATCTGGATTGATGTGATAATTCAGTCCGGTACGTAGTAACAGTTGGTTAAAATTAGAAGTGGTCTCGTATAATCGAATTTGGGCTTCTGTATGGATGCTGAACTTTTCGGAAACCTTGTTGGTCCCGAAATACATGTACCATGCGCCGAGTTTGTCCTCACCCGGTTGCTGGGCCTTTGCAGCCAAGCAACCGAACAAGAATATAAAAACCATTATTTTTTTGATCATAAATTTCCATCTTTAATGGGTGTACCTTCGTCACCTTCTCCTTTGAGGTACACATCCAAAAATTCCAATATTTTGCTATAAGCGGTAATCTGGTTTTCTTTTTTCACAAATCCGTGGCCTTCGTCTTCAAAAAGCACATATTCCACAGGAACGCCATTTTTGCGTACTCCGGCCACAATTTCGTCCGATTCGGCCTGAAGTACCCTCGGGTCTTGGGAGCCTTGTAGTACGATCAAAGGCTTGGTCACTTTATCGGTATGGAATAGGGGGGAAATCTGCTTCAACCGAACGGAATCCGCACTATAGGGATCTCCCAATTCTTTATAAAGGGCGTCCTTGAATGATTCCCACCAAGGCGGAATGCTTTTCAAGGTCCTGATCCAGTTGGTGACCCCAAATAGGTTCACGCCCACATCAAATTCCTCTGGGGCATACGTAAGGGCGGCCATGGTCATATAACCACCGTAGGAACCACCGATGATGCCGATTTTTTCACCATCGATGCCCGGTTGTTGCGCCAACCAGTTTTTGCCTTCCACACAATCCCTAAGGTCTTTGTCACCATGGTTCAGGTCGTCCATCTGATAGAAGGATTTACCATATCCGCTACTACCGCGGTTGTTCACGGCCAAAACAGCATACCCGTGGTTCACTAAATACTGGATAAAGGCACTGAAATTTTGGGTGGACTGCCCCCCTGGGCCTCCGTGTACCCATACCAAGGCCGGTACTGGATTTTCAGTTGATGCTTGATGGGGTTTGTAATAAATGGCGGGAATTTCTAGTCCGTCAAAGGATTTGAAGCGAATTACTTCGGCCTTGACCAAATCCTGTGCTTGAATCTCAGGGTTTAGCACATCGGTCAATTTCGTTTGTTCCTTGGTTTCCAAATTGTATACATATAAATTGGAAGGGGTAAAGGATCCTCCTGCATAAAACCGCATCATGGTTTCATCATCCGAAAAGCTTACGCTGGTGATTTCCATATTTTCCACGGTTGGCAAGTCAACGTTTTTGCCCGTGGCCACTTCCATGACCTCAATGGTGCTCTTGGCATCTTCATTGATGTAGGTAACCTGATAGGTTCCATTGTGGGTGAAATAGCTCCCGACGATGTCCCAATCACGGGCCATGGCTTTTTCATGGGACCCATCCGCCATTTTGTACTTCATCAAATAGGCAAACTCGCTGCCATCGTCTGTAGTGTAATAAAAGGCCGAGCCATCATGTGAAAAATCCTGGCCATTGTTACCACTTTGATTTTCATTGATCTTGGTCAGTTCCTTGGTTTGTATGTTGTAAAGAAAGAGGTCACTGTCGTTGGTGTTGATGGATTTGCTGAGTGCCACATATTTTTTATCGGGAGAAATCACGTTGACATCATACCCATCATCATTTTGATAAACCATTTTGGGTTCCAAGGTTCCAAGGTCCATTTCATACAGATCCATAAAGCGTTTGTCCCTTTTGTTGGAACCGTAAAAGAAAGAAGCCCTGTCCTGCGACCATTGGTAAAAAAGGGAACGGGCACCTTCCTCAGGGGTAAGGTCCTTGTGGGTCCCGTCGGTTTCCATTACAAAAATGTGATAGATTTCATCCCCGTTATTATCCATTCGGAAAAGCATCCTTTCATCCCTTGGAAAATAGGAAATGGAAAATACGGAGGAACTGTCTGACTGGGTTACGGGAACCATTTCACCACCCGTTGAAGGAATGGTGTACATGTTGTATATGCCGGAACGGTTACTCGAAATCAGCAATTTGGAATTGTCAGGTGAAAAGCTTCCACCGCCAATGGCCTCATTGTCCATCATTTGGCCAATGGTATAGGTTTTCATGGTTTCCGCTATGGAAGGTGTTTTTTCCTCCTTTTTACAGCTCCATATCAGGGCTATGACGGCAATGGCTATAATTTTTTTCATGTTTTGTTTATTTACATTGATGATATGTATACTTCCTAATTTATAGGAATCAAGGGTCTATGATATCAATTGTGGCCGATAAGGCATCCGCAACCGGGCGTCATAAAGCTGTGGGCCTCTTCATGCCAAGGGAATGCCGCATTGTATTTGTTGTTTTCCCACCAGAATTTGGTGCGATTTGTTTCGGTGTTTCCAATTTCGTCCATGGTTTCCGTATCAAATAGCCTACCGTTGACCATAGTGTATTTCACGGATTCGGAGTTTCGGATGTCTTCCAATGGATTTTTATCCAACACGATGAGGTCTGCCAATTTGCCTACTTTCAAGGAGCCGATATCATTTCCGGCACCAATATATTTGGCTCCGTTTATGGTGGCGGCCTGTAGAGCTTCCATATTCGTCATGCCACCTTGTTGCAACATCCAAAGTTCCCAGTGTGCCCCAAGTCCTTGCAACTGTCCATGGGCTCCCAAATTGACTTTGACTCCTTCATGGGCAAGGTCGGTAACGGTTTTGGAAACAAGGATATGGCCGTTTTCATATTCCTCGTCTGGCACCATGGTACGGAACCTTGCACGGGAATCAATGATTTCCCTTGGGGTGTATTTCAACAGTTTTTCATTCTCCCAAACATTGTCTTTTTGATAAAAATAGTATTCTCCACTTGGCCCTCCGTAGTTAACGATAAGGGTAGGGGTATAACCCGAATTACTGGTTTTCCAAAGTTCGGTCACATCTTTATAGACCGGGGCCACCGGAATGTTGTGCTCCACTCCCGTATGTCCATCCATGATCATGGTCATATTGGTATAGAAAGTGGAACCACCTTCGGGTACCACATTGATACCCAATTCCCTTGCCGCCTGTATGATCTGTTGCCGTTGCTCCCTTCGGGGTTGGTTGTAGCTTTTTACGGAATGGGCACCAAAAGCCTTGGTCCTTCGGATGGCCGAACGGGCATCGTCCAAATTGTTGATCACAGCCTTAAAATCCCCGTCGGCTCCATAAAGAATGATACCTGTGGAATACAATCTAGGACCTACCATATCGCCATTCTTGATGAGTTCTGACATGGCAAAAATGGATTCGGTATTGGCTGATGGATCGTGCGAAGTGGTTACCCCAAAAGCCAAATTTGCATAGAGTTGCCAATGTTTCTGGGTGGTCAACCCATATCTAAAGCCTCCCACGTGGGCATGTGCATCCACAATCCCAGGCATGATGGTCTTACCGGATACATCATACACTTTTGCGTTGGAGGGTACTTTGATTTCATCCGATTTACCCAAATATTCAATACGGTTTTCATTGATGACAATGGTACCGTTCTTAATGACCTCGTCACCCTCCATGGTGATGATCCGGGCATTGGTAAAGGCAATCCTTCCCGAAGGTTTGTAGGTTTTGGATACCAATCCCACCTTGATGCCGACACTGTCCATTTTGGCCACTTTTTCTGGGGAACCAGGTAAAAAGGTGAACCTGTCCTTAATGTCGTTTTGAAAATAATCCTCTCCCAAGGTCCAAAAAATCTTTTGACTATCGCTGGACCAATGTAGGTTGATACCCGCATCCTTAGAAATCTGTGAAACAGGAACTGCTTTGGAATTGTTGTCGAGATCAACTTCCTGACCATTGAGCACCAAAGGGGCAATATAGGCCTTGT
>JASBTS010000055.1 GCA_030148305.1 Allomuricauda sp.
TATTTACAAAGTAATTGGTGGGCAAATCGGCACGGGCCACAAAAAGGCTTCCATAGGCCCAGCTGAGCAAACAAAAGAAGATCATAATCATTCCGATGACGGACTCTTCTTTGGTGACAATCTGTTTTTGGCTTACCAACAAATAAATACCAATAATGCCCAAAATCACTCCGATCAAGGACATGGGCTGTATCTTTTTACCCTGAAGCATCCACATCAGCAACAAAATAATGAGTGGCTGGGCTGAAATCTCGAGGGCGGCAAAGCCACTATCCACATACTTGAGTGCCCATACCACTACCCCATTCCCAAAGCTGAGAAAGAACACCCCGGCCAAAAAAGTGTTGAGCAGTTGTTTTTTGGTAATGGTCAACGGAATCTTCATGAACTTGGCGATCACAAAGATCAAAAGTCCCGCGGTAACAAATCGGCAGGAAGCCAACATTAAAGGATCTAATTCCATCACCGCAACCTTGTTCAACAGATAGGTGGATCCCCAGATGAAGTAAATGGCAAAAAAGGCCAATAGGACCAGTGCGGAGTTCGAGGATCTTCCCATTCCAAGACAAATTGTTTGCCCTGCAATATTACGGATGTTTAAAAGAGTATAAAACAGATGGAAGGCATCTTTTACCACAAAATGGATGCGATCTGTTTAGGGAAAGGAAGGTTAAAACGACTTGCCCATATTTAAGAGATAGGCTGCAAAATCGCTTTCCAGCTTACGGAACCTGCCCAATTGTTCGCGAATTTCGAATTCCAAAACCTCGCTGATGCCATCCTTTTGCTTTTTGATGAGGTCCACGATTTCCTTTTGGTGCCTTGTGAAAATTTTGAAACTGTTTTTAAGGGCGTTGAACTTTTCAAAGTCGGAAGGACATTTGGGTTCGTTGGTATAGGAACCCAGCTTATTAAAAAGCCGTTGTATGGTAGCATTGTTCCGCTCCATTCGAATCAAGAGCTCTTGTTCGGTGTGAATGCTGTTTTCTGCAATATGGGCCATGACAATCGTTTTTTTTGGGATAGATACTTTATGACCATTAAGTTAGGTAATATCTTACAGAGTTGTACCTTAATTAACTTTCATTTAATGGTTTGATGAATTAACAGCAACAAAAAAGGCCCGATGCGCATACATCGGGCCCTATATACGGATGAAGACCGCAAATTAGTTGTCGGTTTTCTCGTAAGCTTCTTGTTTCAACTCATCGCTGGCGATGATGGCCAACTCTACACGTCTGTTCTTGGCTTTACCCTCTGCAGTTTCATTGCTTTCTCGAGGTTGTGTCTCCCCATACCATTTGGTGGTAAACCTGCTGCTCGAAACCCCTTTCGAAATCAAATAATTGGTCACGGATTCCGCTCTTTGTTGGGACAACTTCATGTTGTACTCATCGCTACCTGCGCTGTCAGTATGTCCTTCAACCAAAATGTTGGTTTTAGGATATTCCTTGAAGATGCCGGCCATTTTGTCCAAAGTAGTAGCAGATGTTCCTTTTACATCAGATTTGTTGGTGTCAAAATACACCCCTGCATCTTCATTGAAGGTAACGTTGATACCCTCGCCCACACGTTGTACCTCTGCACCTGGAATCTCTTCCTCGATACGTTCGGCCTGTCTGTCCATACGGTTACCAATATATCCACCGGCAGCACCACCCACCACGGCACCGATGATGGCACCAAGGGCAGTGTTCCCTTTTCCAACGTTGTTACCGATAACACCACCGATAACCGCGCCACTACCAGCACCTATCACGGCGCCTTTTTGGGTATTGTTTGCGTTTTTCACTGCGTCACAACTCAGGATAAGGCTCAAGGCCAAAACGGCTGTGGTTCCTTTTAATAGTATTTTTTTCATGTGATTATTTTTTTGAGAATTCGTAAACAAGGGTAACGGGTTGTCCATTAACAGACACGTTGGATTTTAGGGTCATGTTCTGTGGCGTTAGGCTCACGATGTTCAAACGGTAGCCGTACCCTCCGGAAATGTCCTTACGCTTATCGTCGATAAACTTGAACTGCAATTGGCTGCTGTAGTTTTCCGAAGGCTCCACAACGGACCATCTAAAAAAGCGATCGCCCCCTTGGCACAGTGTACCTTGTTTAATGGTATATCGGCCTGTACTGTTGTTGTCACGGAAGAACCACTCACTGTCCTCAAAGCAGATATCCTCTGCATCGTTAAAAATGACGGATTTGAAATTACCCGAATTGTTTTCGTAGTGTACGTTGTCCAAGTTCCAGGTACCGCTAAGAAGGTTTCTTTGGTCCCTTGCACTTTTGGAAACGGAACATGATGAGATAAAAATTCCCATCACAGCTAATAGTAGAATTGATTTTTTGATCATAAGATTAAAGTTAATGTTCAATAAAAGATACGAATTGGGGCGTAATAATAGTTGTTATCAAAATGTGAAAATCGGTAAATCAACCTATTTTAATAGGCGTATAGGTCTAACAAAACTTGCTCAAAACGCTTTTTTGGGAGATAATTTTCTTCCAAGGCCTTGGCGAAGGGTACCGGGGTCTCCAAACTACCCACCCGCTTGACCGGGGCATCCAAATATTGGAAACATTCCTCCATCACCATGGCGGAGATATCGTTTGCGATACCCCCGAACAATGTGTCTTCCTGTAAAATAATGAGCTTGCCTGTTTTTTTGACCGAAGCAAAAATAGCTTCGATATCCAAAGGTTGAAGGGTACGCAAATCTATGAGATCGGCATCAATTTCAGGATGTTTTTGTAAAGTTTCCAACGCCCAATGTACCCCTGCACCAAAGGTGACAATACTGATGGACTTGCCTTCCTTGACCACATTGGCCTTCCCGAAGGGTAACGTATAATAATCCGTGGGCACATCGCCATAAACGCTACGGTACAATCCTTTATGTTCAAAAAACAGCACAGGATTGGGGTCGTTGATTGCGGTGTTCAACAATCCTTTGGCATCATAGGGCGAGGATGGATACACCACTTTGAGTCCTGGGGTTTTGGTGAACCATGCCTCATTGGTCTGGGAATGAAAGGGTCCGGCCCCTACTCCTCCTCCACAGGGCATCCTTACCACCACATCTGCTTTTTCGTTCCAGCGATAATGTACCTTGGCCAAATAATTCACAATAGGGTTGAACCCAGAACTCACAAAGTCGGCAAACTGCATTTCCACTACAGCTTTCATCCCGTTGATGGAAAGGCCCATGGCAGCGGAAACGATTCCCGACTCACAAATGGGCGTATTGCGCACCCGACTTTTTCCAAACTTGGGCACGAAACCTTCGGTAATTTTAAAGACGCCGCCATAATCGGCAACATCCTGACCCATGATGATGAGTTCGTTATGTTGGTACATGGATTGCTCCAGGCCTTCCGAAATGGCATCCACAAAGCGAATGTTCTTTGTGTCAGAATTTGTTTTTACTTCTTGATATTCAAATGGATGATAAACCTCATTTAACTCTTTGGTTTCATTAAAAGAAACAGGGGATTCCTCAAAGGCCTTGTCCAAATTTTCATTGATTTCCTCCGAAATATCCGCTTTTAACTGCTCTATTTTTTCCAGGGTCAGCACGCCTTCTTCCAACAAAAAAACCTCATAATTTGCAATGGGATCTTTCTTGCCCCACTCCTTCATCAATTTTTCCGGAACATATTTAGTGCCACTGGCTTCCTCATGTCCGCGCATGCGAAAGGTCTTGAATTCCACTAGAACCGGTCTTGGTCTTCTGCGAATGGCCTTGCACAATTCATCGATCTTGGTGTAGACTTCCAAAATATTGTTGCCGTCAATAATCCGGGATTCCATACCATATCCCTTGGCGCGATCGGCCAAGTTTTCACAATTGTATTGTTCATTGGTAGGCGTGGACAGTCCGTAGCCGTTGTTTTCGATGCAGAACAAAACGGGCAGATTCCAAACGGAAGCCACGTTCAAAGCCTCATGAAAATCCCCTTCACTGGTGGCGCCTTCTCCCGTAAAAACTGCAGTTACCCTTTTTTTCCTTCGGAGCATATCTGCCAAGGCAATACCATCGGCAACACCCAATTGCGGACCCAAATGGGAGATCATTCCCACAATCTTGTACTCCTGGGTGCCAAAATGAAAACTACGGTCACGACCTTGGGTAAAACCACTCTGTTTTCCCTGCCATTGGGCAAAAAGTCGGTATAACGGAATATTGCGAGAGGTAAACACGCCCAGGTTGCGGTGCATGGGCAAAATGTACTCGGTCTCCTTCAAAGCCTGGGTAACCCCGACCGAAATTGCTTCCTGACCGATACCACTGAACCACTTGGAAATCTTACCCTGTCGCAACAAGATCAGCATTTTTTCCTCTATCAATCTGGGCTTTAACATCCCAGTGTACAAGTCCAGCAGCCTTTGCTCATCCAGGTCGCCAATATGATACCTCATAGATAAAAATTCAACAGGATAAAAGTAATAAAAAGGGTTCCATCTTCCTTCAAAATTCCAAAACGTTCGGCATTATTCATTACTTTTGGCATTATTCCAAAATTGACGAGATGAGTGCTATACCTAGTGTAAACCTTGGGGATTTTGTCTCCGGGGACCCAGCCAGAAAAGAGAAATTTGTCAAAGAAATCGGTGCTGCTTTCGAGGATATCGGATTCGTGGCCCTGAGCGGACATTTTTTGTCCGACGAACTGGTGGACCAGCTTTATTCGGAAATCAAAAAGTTTTTCCAGCTGCCCCAAGAAGTGAAGGACAAATACGAGATTGAAGGTATTGGGGGGCAACGGGGCTATACCTCATTTGGAAAGGAACATGCCAAAGGCAAAAAGGAAGGTGACTTGAAGGAATTCTGGCATTTTGGCCAATATGTGGAAAACAATCCCAAATTGGAAAAGGAATATCCTGCCAATGTTGAGGTTGCCGAACTCCCCGAGTTTAACGAAGTAGGCAAGGAAACCTACAAAATGCTGGAGAAGACCGCGCAATATGTATTGCGAGCGTTGGCCCTTCATTTGGATTTGGAAGAAAACTATTTTGACGAGTACATCAAGAACGGGAATTCCATTTTGAGGCCCATCCACTACCCCCCCATTACCTCGGAACCCAAAAATGCCGTCCGTGCCGCAGCCCATGGCGACATTAACCTGATCACCTTGCTCATGGGCGCCCATGGAAAGGGATTGCAAGTACAAAACCACGAAGGGGAATGGGTAGATGCCATTGCCAGACCCGACCAATTGATGATCAATGTGGGCGATATGCTTTCGCGATTGTCCAACAACAAATTGAAATCTACCATACACCAAGTGGTGAACCCTCCCAGGGAGCTTTGGGGCACCTCCCGTTATTCCATTCCTTTCTTCATGCACCCCATAAGTGAGATGCCCCTGAACTGTTTGGAAAATTGTATTGATACAGAACACCCAAAAGGATTTGAGGATATTACCGCTGGGGAATTCCTCCACGAACGATTGATTGAACTGGGATTGATCAAAAAATAAGGTTATGGACTTGAAGGACCAACTCAAAAACCTCTTCCCTGACCATGTGTCCCAAGAGGAACCGGAACTGGAAAGCAAGGAACCTTCCTATTGGCTTCAGGACGACCCCATCATCTGCAAATATGAAAAGCGAAAGGGAAAACCGATAACCATCTTGGAAGGCTACAATGGTGCTGACAGCGATTTCAAGAAATTGGCCAAAGACCTGAAATCCTACTTGGGCGTTGGAGGTAGCTTCAAAAACGAAACCATCATTATTCAAGGGGATTACCGCGATAAGATCATGCAATTCCTAAAGGAAAATGGGTTTTCCGTAAAAAGAGTTGGAGGATAAGCAAAATCTTCAAATGGGTTTTCCATAACCTTGACTGATGTTAAAAAACGAGTATTGATTACCAATGTTTTGTGAAAAAATTTTTGTGTTCATCGTTTAAGTCTTACTTTTATTCTTCCTAACCAACGAAAACTAAGCTGAAAATGAAATCACTGTTGCACATTACCAACGGGGACAGTTTTACGTCTAGACTGCAGTCTTTACAGCTAAAAGGAGACATTATCACATGGAGGGAAATGCTTTGCGAAGGCAAGACACTTTGCTCCGTTGGAAGTGAGTCATTCTGGAAGACCCGCTTCGAATTTCTCAACAAAAACTACAAGATCAGCAAGTCCTGGTTCGTAGAAAAAACGCTGAAAGAGTACCGTTCCCTTTGTAACCACAAACAACAGGACCATATTGTTTTATGGTTCGAGTACGACCTTTTTTGTCAAATCAACATGTTGGCCGTATTGAGTTGGTTGAAGACCTACAGGAGAGATGCGGAAATTTCATTGGTCTGCAGTGGCAAGGAAGACGATTCTGAAAAATTGTATGGTCTCAATGAGTTAAGTGATGAAAAATTGCTTCAGCTTTATGAAAACAGGACCATTCTTTCCCAAGACGATATTGAATACGCCGACTACATTTGGCAGTTGTACTGCAGCGACAATCCCATCCGTTTGGAAAACCAAATTGCCAATAACGATTTTCAGTTTGAATACCTTTCTGATGCCCTCAAAACACATTTGAAACGTTTTCCGACCATCAAAAATGGATTGAACGATTTGGAGAACCACGTTTTGCAGGTGGCCGCCGAAATGAAACCGAAATCCAAAGCGGAGTTGATGCACGAATTGATCACCAATCAAGGGTTTTATGGTTTTGGTGATACACAATACGAAAGAATCGTTACCACCCTAAAACCTCTTTTCAATTCTTTTAGCCCTGTCAAATTGACAAAAAAAGGTATGGAAGTGTTAAAGCAAGAGACTAATTATTATTCTCAAATACGTGATAATCAAATGTATTTGGGCGGTTCTTTAAAGTATAACTTCTTATACAACACCGACACCAATCGCATCCTTAAACTCTAATGAATGGCCAGTTTGGGCAGCTCAGAGCTTATTCTGAACCCTGATGGCAGTATTTACCATCTGAATCTTTTACCGGAGGACATCTCCCCCATCATCATTACGGTTGGGGACCCTAGTCGTGTTTCGCAGGTATCCCAACACTTTGATTCCATCGAAGTTCAAAAGACCAAAAGAGAATTCGTGACCCATACCGGGTATTATGCAGGTAAACGAATCACTGCACTTTCCACGGGAATCGGAACGGACAATATTGACATCGTTTTCAACGAATTGGACGCCTTAGCCAATATTGATTTCCAAACACGCAAGATCAAAGACCAAAAAACACAGCTGAATATTATACGGGTTGGTACATCAGGTTCCATCCAGGCCGACATCCCTGTAGATTCCTTTTTGATGAGCACTTCGGGTATAGGATTTGATGGGCTGTTGCACTTTTATGAATCTGGACATGTACGAAATGAGCCTTTTGAAAAAGCACTCAATGATTATTTGGGCTGGGACAAGCACAACATACATCCTTATGTGGTAGATGGTGACCCGGAATTGATTGAAGTTTTTTCATCAAATCGTATACGATATGGTGCAACTGGAACTAATTCAGGTTTTTATGGTCCGCAAGGAAGGTCACTTCGACTCCAGACCAAGATTCCTGATTTTAATGAGAAACTCGCAGCCTTTACCCATCAAGATCAACGCATAACCAATTTGGAAATGGAGACCGCGGCCATGTATGGCTTGGCAAAAATGCTTGGACACAGGGCCATTTCTTTAAATGTGATCCTGGCCAACCGGACTACCATGGAATTTTCCAAAAAGGGAAGGTTGTCCATAGATGGCTTGATCAAATACACTTTGGATACCATTACGCAAAATTCACTGGTATAATTTTTTTAAACCCCATTTTGAAAAAATACCAATTGGAATCTTAATTTTAGGCCTTAAGTTGAATCATGAAAATGAAGAAAGTCAGAATCATTGGAGTACCCGAACATTTTAACCTGCCTTGGCATTTGGCCATGGAAGACGGTGCCTTTGAAGAACGAGGAATAGATTTGGAATGGACGGATGTTCCTGAAGGTACAGGAAAGATGTCGCAGATGCTTCAAGAGGACGAAACAGATCTGGCCATTATTTTGACGGAGGGCATGGTAAAAAGTATTTCACAGGGCAATCCTTCTAAAATTGTTCAAGTATTTGTGGCTTCTCCCCTTTTGTGGGGCATTCATGTGGACGCCGACAGTACCCGTAACACCATCAAGGATATTGAAAATGACAAAATAGCCATCAGCCGTTTAGGTAGTGGTAGTCATTTAATGGCCTATGTCAATGCCCAAAACCAAGGTTGGGATACTAAAAACCTTCAATTTGAGATCATCAACAATCTGGATGGTGCAGTGGAAAATCTAAGAGGAGGTTCCAATGCCTATTTTATGTGGGAACATTTCACTACAAAACCGTTGGTGGACCAAGGTGTTTTTAAGCGCGTTGGGGATTGCCCCACTCCATGGCCTTGCTTCGTGATTGCCGTCACCGATACTTTCTTGAAAAATAATGCAGGCTTATTGAAACATGTACTGGATGTCATCAATCTGTATACGGAAGAATTCAAATCGATTCCAAGTATTGATAGAACCTTGGCCAATCGATATGAACAGAAATTGGAAGATATTCAAGCCTGGTTATCCAAAACCCGATGGGGGCAGGAACAACTTCCAAAGGAAATCCTGAACGAAGTTCAGAAAAGACTCTTCGATTTAAAACTTATTGAAGAAATTAAGGATGCTTCTGAATTCCTTTGGGAATAATGTGGCTTCGAATCCGCTCAGCCACCTTGATCCAACCATCCAAAAATCTAATAGTCCAAAAATCCAGGTATCTGAACCACCTACCAATCAATGGCAGGTTTCCCCATGCGTTGCAACTGTGCATTGGTCTTGCTGAAGTGATTGTTCCCGAACCACAATCCCCTATTGGCGCTTAAGGGAGAGGGATGTCCTGAAGTTAGGATATGATGTTTGGATTTATCGATCAAAGCAGATTTCTTTTTGGCAAAACCACCCCACAGTAGAAATATGACTCCTTCCAATTCACTTGAAACCGTTTTGATGACGGCATCGGTAAAGGTTTCCCACCCTCTGTTTTGGTGGCTGCCCGCTTGATGGGCCCTGACCGTTAACGTGGCATTCAACAACAACACACCTTGATCCGCCCAACGTTCCAAATTGCCGCTTTGGGGATAAGGCTTGGCCACATCCGTTTTGATTTCCTTGAAAATATTGACCAAGGAAGGTGGGTGCGGAACCCCATCCTTCACTGAAAAACAAAGGCCGTTGGCCTGACCCGGGCCGTGATAGGGATCTTGTCCGATAATGACCACCTTGGTCTCTTGAAACGGGCAATGGTCAAAAGCGGAAAATATATCCTTACCCTTTGGGTAACAGGTGTTTTGTTGGTATTCCTGCTTTACAAATTGGATCAATTGTTGAAAATAGGGCTTGTCGAAT
Source organism: Allomuricauda sp. (assembly GCA_030148305.1). Taxonomy (GTDB): domain Bacteria; phylum Bacteroidota; class Bacteroidia; order Flavobacteriales; family Flavobacteriaceae; genus Flagellimonas. Next base: position 9,396 of record JASBTS010000055.1, read on the forward strand.
TCGGGATTCAAATGAGCCTTCCAGCTAGGTTCAATGTTCACGTCCATGGCAGAAGCTTACTTCTTTTTGGTCAGTTTATAGATCAAATATCCTATTCCCGCCACAAAATGCAACAAGATGATGCCTGCAATTATATAGATCAGTGTATGGTCGTTCTTCATATGCTTATCTTTAGGGCGAAGTCTAAAAGTCCAAAATTAAGCATTGCGAATCGTTTTGCATGACCACTCCACACAAAATCCTATCTTTGCGCTGCTACTGAAAAAAGATGCATAATATTCACTCCAAAACACTTCAAGACCTCGAATTCCCGACGGTATTACAACAATTGGCTGCCCGATGCAATACGGAATTGGGCAAGGAGCTTGCTTTGCATATTGCGCCTATTCCAAACCGGGAGGAGTTATTGGTAAGTTTGGGTCAGACTTCTGAATATCTAGCCTCCTTTTCCAACGACAACCGAATACCCAATCATGGATTTGATCAAATCAATCCTGAACTGGGGCTTTTAAAGATCGAGAACAGCACCCTGGAGATTACTGGCTTTAGAAAAATTGGAAGCATTTGCAAAACCGTGGGTATCCATCAAAAATTCCTAAAAAAATTTAAGGATTACTATCCCCTTTTATTCGGAAAATCGGAAGCGCTGGAATCCAATTTCCTTGTTCCGGAAGCCATTGACCACGTCATTGACAAGTTTGGGGAAATCAAGGATACGGCTTCTGATGAATTGCGGAGCATCCGGGTGCAGATCAACGAAGTGCGAGGTAAGATAAATCAAAGTTTTGGGGCCGCGTTAGGTCGTTATCAATCCTTGGACTTTTTGGATGAGATTCGGGAATCTGTAGTAGAAAACCGAAGGGTCTTGGCCGTTAAGGCCATGCACCGAAAAAAGGTGAAGGGTACCGTGATGGGGACTTCCAAAACAGGAAGCATTGTGTACATCGTGCCCGAAACCACCTTAAGCTATGCCAGGGAGCTCAATAACCTGGAGTTTGAGGAGAAGGAAGAAATTCAGCGTATTCTGAACCAACTGACAAACCAGATTCGCCCTTTTGCAGGATTGTTGAAAGAATATCAAGGGTATTTGACGGATATCGACATTACGGCTGCCAAAGCAAAATATGCCAATGAAATGAACGGCGTGCTCCCAGAGTTCAATGAACATAGAGAGCTCAACCTTCGGGATGCCTATCACCCCCTATTGTATCTTTCCAACAAAAGAAAGCATCAAAAAACTTGGCCACAGACCATAAAGCTGCATCCTGAAAATCGTATCATCGTGATTTCAGGACCCAACGCAGGCGGAAAAAGTATCACCTTAAAGACCATCGGGCTATTGCAGGTCATGCTGCAAAGTGGTATGCTTATTCCAGTACATGAACGCAGTTCGGTGTGTTTGTTCGATAAAATACTGACAGATATTGGAGATAACCAATCCATTGAAAATCATTTAAGTACGTACAGTTATCGACTAAAGAACATGAACTACTTTTTAAAAAAGTGCAATCATGAAACTTTGTTCTTAATAGATGAGTTCGGTACCGGAAGCGACCCCGAATTGGGAGGCGCCTTGGCCGAAGCTTTCCTTGAGGTTTTCTACGAACGTGAAGCCTATGGTGTTATCACCACCCATTATGCTAATTTAAAGGCCTTGGCCAACGAACTGTCATACGCCACCAATGCTAATATGCTCTTCAACTCCAAGACCTTGGAACCTACTTTTCAATTGGTTTTGGGTGAAGCGGGAAGTTCGTTCACTTTTGAGGTGGCCCAGAAAAATGGGATTCCCTATTCTTTGATCAATAAGGCCAAAAAGAAAATTGAACGCGGAAAGGTGCGTTTTGATGAAACCATTGCCAAATTGCAAAAGGAACGCAGCAAAATGGTAGAAACCGGAACACGTTTGCAAGAAGAGGAAACCAAAGCCCGCGAAGAAGCCGACCGATTGGAACAACTCAACTCCAAGATCAAAAACAAATTGGAGAGTTATCAGGAAATGTACGACCACAACCAGCGGATGATCCAATTGGGCAACAAGGTCAATACAATCTCCGAGCGATATTTCATCGACAACAAAAAAAGACCCCTTATTTCTGAATTGCTGCGTATTGTGGAAACCGAGAACAGCAAACGGAAAAAAACTTCTGCCAAAAAGGCCAAGGAAAAGCAGGAACAACAAAAACAAGTGGCCCAAGAACTGGAGCAAGAAATCAAACAGGTTCGGGTAGAGAAAATTGTTAAAAAGAAAAAGGAAATCCAGGCTGAAAAGAACAAACCCCGACCCGTATTCAAAATTGGGGACCGCGTCCGCATGATGGATGGTAAAGCTGTTGGCAGTATCGATACCCTTGAAAAAGGCAAGGCCGTGGTCAATTATGGCATGTTCACCACCAATGTGAGCGTGGACCAATTGGAGTTGGTAGAAGCCAAGAAATAGTTCCCCGAACACATCCCATATTGATTCTCCGCGAGTAGATATGCTGCTATCAAAATATATCATAACTTGATACAGGCTTTACAAACTCAAAATCTGAAAACAAATGGCTACCAATAAAACAACCGAAACAGAGGTCAATGTCCACGATTTTATAGCATCGTATGTGGACAATGAACAAAAGAAAGCGGACAGTCATGAGTTGGTGACGTTGATGACCAAATGGTCGGGCTTTGAGCCAAAAATGTGGGGGGCCACCATTATCGGTTTTGGAAGCTATCATTACAAATATGCCAGTGGCCATGAAGGGGATGCCCCGCTATTTGGATTCTCTCCACGAAAAGCGCAATTTTCACTCTATGTGTATTCCCAAACGGACACAAGCAAAGAATTGTTAAAGGACTTGGGCAAATACAAAATGGGAAAAGCCTGCATCTACATAAAGAAACTTTCGGATATAGATATTTCTGTATTGGAAAAATTATGTTCGGAAAGCGTTACATATTTGAATGAACATCATGAATGTGCCTGCAGAAATTAGTGAAGGCCAATAGGTTGTTGGTTCCAAATGATGTGCATATTACACTTATAATGTGATCACATACACAAACCAACTGTAATTTGTGAGGTAAATCGATTAAATCAGAACCTTATTTTTTTTACCTTGTTGTCCAACTTATAAGACAATCACATAAAAATGAAAGAAAAACCATCCTCCACAACTAGACGGAATTTCATTAAAAACACCGCAATGGCCTCGAGCATTTTAATTGTGCCGCGCCACGTATTGGGCGGCCCAGGTTATTTGGCCCCCAGTGACCGACTGCATTTGGCCGCAATTGGCTCGGGCGGTAAAGGTGCCAGCGATATTGCCAATGCTTCGGTAGATGGCCGTGAGCGTGTAGTAGCTCTTTGTGATGTGGACTTTTCCGGTTCAGCAAAAAGAACTGTGGAACGTTTCCCAAAAGCCAAATTGTTCAACGATTACCGCGAAATGCTCGATAAGGTCAAGGATATTGACGCCGTGACCATTAGTACTCCCGATCACGTGCATGGACCTGCAGCTGCATATGCCATGGGATTGGGCAAACACGTATATGTACAAAAACCATTGACCCACAATATTCGTGAGGCAAGGCTATTGACCCAAATGGCCCGTGATAAAAAAGTAGTGACCCAAATGGGGAACCAAGGCGGGTCCAATCCATTGTTGGGAATGGTTCAAAAATGGGTGGATTCTGGATCATTGGGAAAAATTACCAAGGTGGAGATATGGACCAATAGACCTGTTTGGCCGCAAGGATATGCCATGCCTGCTCCAGACCCTGCTAGCAAGCCAGCTGATCTGGACTGGAACCTTTGGTTGGGCCCTGCACCAATGAAACCTTATACGCCTAACCTACACCCCTTCAACTGGAGAGGTTGGTGGGATTACGGAACAGGTGCCCTAGGAGATGTAGGTTGTCACTTGGTTGACATCCCATACAGAACCCTGAAATTGGGATATCCTACTTCTGCAGAATGTAGTGTAGGGACCGTTTTCTCCCAAATGTGGACCCCCGATTACCATCCGGAAGGTTGTCCAGCGTCATCGTTCATCACTTTGACATATGAAGCTACGGAGAAAACAGGATCACCATTGATTATGACTTGGAGCGATGGTGGTATCCGTCCTTCCCATCCAGAAATTATTCCTGCGGATAGTGACATAGGCGGTCCAGGAAGTTTCAACGGGGTGTTGATTCATGGAGAAAACGGCGTGATATCAACCAACATCAATGACAGTTCACCATTGACACCCAAATTATATTTGAACGATGGTACCACCGAATTTGGTCCAGAGGTTGAAGATATGCCAGAACCAGAATACGGACACCAACGCAAATGGGTAGATGCCTGTAAAGCAGGATTTGGAAGTGAGGAACACTTAGGACTTACCTCCTCATTCGATTACGCCGGACCTATGACGGAAACGGTATTGATGGGCAACTTGGCCATTCGTAGTTTTATGCTGAGAAGGGAAAACCCTGAAGGACAGATGGAATTTTACGGTCGTAGAAAACTGATCTGGGATGGTGACAACATGAAGATCACCAACTTTGAGGATGCGAACCAATTTGTGACCCGCACCTATCGCGAAGGTTGGGAAATGTAATCAAGCAACAACTATAATCAACTAAGGGTCGCCAAAAGCGGCCCTTTTGTTTATGTCATTCCTGCAAAAGCAGGAATCCAAACTTGGGCCTAAATGGATTCCGCATCGGGTGCGGAATGACAATAAAAACTTTTGTGAAGACTCGTGTAATTCGTACCAATCCGCTCCAGTAAGATTGCATTAGGCTATTTGCCTTGCACTACTCTTTACTGACAAACAATAAAAAGGAGATTTCTCACACTCCCTTCAGTCTATTCGAAATGACAATAAAAACATATGTGAAGATTTGTGCAATTCGCGCCTGAATGCTCTACAGCAATAGTAACAGATTCCAGCCTACGCGGGAATAAAAAAGGCATCAAATGGTTGAACCCACTTGAGCGGCCGACTGCCTTGAAAAACTGTTGGCGTTTACAAACAAGTAACCTGCTGAATAGTCATACAGCATCCAAAAATACCAGTGGTCGCTCGGTGACAACTGTTTCCTCCATTCGTTGTGTTGCCTATATAATATTGATAAACATCAGCTCCATCATCGTCCTGTACCCAAATAAGTAGACGAAGCCATTTCCCGTTTAAGCAAATTGGTCGAGTATGAAGAGTTACAAGCGAACGACTTGGGCGTCTCAGAGTATTGCATCGATTTGGGGCGAATGCTACTGAAGGCCAATCAAAATGCCTTAGCAGAGACCAATCTATTGACCGGATTAAAAATTGCAAAAGAAACCGACAATTTAAGACTACAGGTGAGAGCATACGATTTGCTTTCCAAAGTATATGAAAAGCAAGGCCAATTTGAAAAAGGATTGGAATATCAAAAACAATTCAAAACCATAAGCGACAGTATTCATGATGCTGAAAGTCAAAATCGCTTTTCGGAATTGCAAACTATCTATGAGACAGAAAAGGAGGAAGCCGAAATAGCCCTGCAACGAATGGGAAGGTCCGAAGAAATTGCAAAAACAGTCTTGTTCTTGGCTTCCGACAATGCAAGTTTTATTACCGGAACGGAATTGTTGGTAGATGGTGGTTACATTAATTACGCATTAAAATAATCGGAAGTAGCGATCATTTAGATAATGCAAACCACGGATGTTTGCACATCCGTGGTTTGCATTTTTTTGTTCCCTTGTAACATTTTCGGTTATGGGAAGTCTCCAAGGAAAGCATATACAAAATGAAATCAATCAAAATCCTAGGACTTTTTATCACACTTTTACTGATCAACAACTGCAAAAATCAACCTCAACCAATTGGTGCCACGATAACATTTAAAGAGGAAGAAAAACCTTTTACCACAGAACAAAAGGAGTTAATCCAAGAGATGATAACCAACTCCGAAAATGAAATCAGGACATTATTACCACAACTCCCGGACAGCATTATGGTGGCCGTTGAAATTGTGGATTGGGACCTTGATGTGGTTGGTGGAGTAACCGGCCGAACCGAAACCAATTCCCCTCCCTTCGTGGCCATTCAAATCTCGGAGAAATACCCGGGTGGCGTGACCAAAGCGGCTCAAACCGCATTGAAGCATACTATTTTTCATGAGTTCCACCATTTATCCCGAGGTTGGGCTATTCAGGACAACGTCTACGGCCCCGGAATTAACATTGCGACCGTAAATGAGGGCTTGGCGGTTGTATTTTCTGAGGAATACACCCATCAGTCCATGAAAGCGGATAGCCCACCAGAAGCCGCAGTTGCAGCTCAATGGGCAAAGGAAATCTTAGAACTGCCTGAAGACGCCAATTATCAGCATTGGATGTTCGAGCATCCGGACGGAAGGCAATCCATTGGTTACCGCACTGGAAATTATATTATCAGAAAGGCTATGGAAAATTCAGGCAAAAATGTAATTGAATTGAGCAATACTACCCCCGCCGAGATATGGGAATTGGCAGGGTACACACAATAGACCTTTTTGTTACTCAACAGACTTTCTATCCAAAGTGCAGTATCTTTGTATTAAAATGAGATGCTGCACTTTTGCGGGAACAATGGTATGGAAGAAAACAAAAAAATCATTCTCTTCGATGGGGTCTGTAACCTCTGCAACGGAAGTGTCCAGTTTGTTATCAAAAGGGACAGAAAGGACATTTTTAGATATGCCCCTATTCAAGGTGAAGTTGGTCGACAATTGATCACCGAACGTCATATAGATACGATCCAGGTAGATTCCATCATCCTGATAGAACCAGGGGTGGCCTATTTTACCAAATCCGATGCTGCATTGGAAATTGCTGGCGAATTGGGTGGTTTGTGGAAAATGACTTCGGTATTCAAGTGGATTCCCAAATCCATCAGGGATGTTATCTACGACTTTGTGGCTCGTAACCGTTACAAATGGTTTGGCAAACAAGAGTCGTGTATGATTCCTACTCCCGAACTAAAAGCCAAATTTTTGGGCTGACTACTTTAAATTATTGAGGATAAAATCCAAGGTCTTGTTCGTGTTCAATTTGGTGTTGAATGAATAACTTTGGTGGGTAATGGGCTGTGCCAGACCCAAACTTTTCAGATATTTGATGGTCTCCTCATGATCCAAGGACACTTTCCCTGTGAGCATATTGTCCATGCTTTCCTCTTTTTGATAGCGTTTGTATATTTTTCGCAATCCGCTTAAATACAATCGGTCTTTGGTGAACCCTCCCCCTCTATGGGCCCGAAGGGTTATAGTAAAAGCCTCGTCCCTATTCAGTTTGTATTGCCCATGGATCAGATCAAACGTATCGGCAAAGGAATATCCCTTGATCAAACTATCGGCAGCCAAAACCCGATAGGCCAGTTCCTTCAAACGTTTTAAAGTAAGGGCACCGCCCATATATTCACTGAACACGGCCAAACCTTCTTGGGTTTCCACATTTTTGGGCAAACCGTTGGAAAAAATCTTTAAAGGCTGTAGCAAACCGTTGTAAGTGGTCACCAAATGGACGCCAATTTCATGATTGGCCAAAGTCAACAATTGGTTTTTGCTGAACTTGTTATTTTTTTTGATCAACAGCGATTGCGTACTGTTACTGACCATGGCCTCTGCCGCAATATGAGTTGAAAATTTAATGTTCAAGGGAAAATCGTATTGCTTTACAAAATCCTCAAAATAGCGCTTGGCCTCATCTGCAGAAAACACTTTTTCCATTTCTGATGAAATCGTTTCATCAGCAAAATGAAGTATGAACCGTGCATTTTGAACGTCCTTTTCAGTTGGTGTACCGTACACCCGAAGGGAGTTATAGTAAAAATTCTTGCCCTTTCCGATGGTTTCAATACACTGCACCATATTGGAATAGTAATAGATCACCTCCTGGTACAACTTTCGGATGCGGTCATCCTGAATGCGTTCCAATTGCTGTGAAAAGAACAACCGATGCAATTCGTAAGGGTCAAATTTTAGTTTGGGATATTTGAAATCGGGCTCAACGGTGTATTTAGAGGTAAAAAAACGATTCTTCTCTTTTTCAATATTGATCGGGTTGATGTAACTCAATAGCTCGATTTTTCCTACCAAACGGTCCAGATGGGCATCTATCTCGAACAAGTCGGCATAATCCCTGACCAGGTCTTGTTTTTCCTTTTCACCTATCATATCCACATATTTTGATACACCAATTACATTTCCATAAAAACGAAAACGTTAATGTTTATTGTGTGGGACCTGAAGAAAATTAAGCCTCCTTGTGGTAATTGTCGTCCCAATGCTTCACCTTGGGTTCCCCCAATTTTCCTACCGATTTGGCCACCACCATCGATACTGTGGCATCACCGGTTACATTGACAACGGTTCGGCACATATCCAAAGGCCTGTCCACGGCAAAAATGAGGGCCAATCCCGCTTCAGGAATACCCGCTTGTGCCAATACAATGACCAACATCACCATTCCGGCTCCTGGTACCGCAGCACTACCAATGGATGCCAAGGTTGCCGTAACAATGATTCCCAATTGGGCGGAAAGACTCAAATCCATACCAAAGGCTTGGGCAATAAATACAGCTGCAACGGCTTGATACAAACTGGTTCCGTCCATATTGATCGTGGCACCGATGGGCAACACAAAACTGGTCACTTCCTCTTCAACACCCAAATGTTCTTCTACCCTTTCCATGGTCACAGGCAAGGTTGCCGCACTGGAACTGGTCGAAAATGCCAATAATTGGGCGGGGGACATCCCTTTCAAGAAGAAAGCAGGGGTTTTCTTGGTGAATACCCAAACAATCAAGAAGTAGACGTTGATCATCAGAATCAAGCCTAATACCACACAGAAGGCATACCAGGCCAAAGCTTTGAACAAATCCATACTGGGAGATTCCACCACAAGTGCCGCCAATAAGGCAAAAACGCCATAGGGCGCGGCCAGCATAATGATATCGATGAGTTTTAATATGACCTCATTGAACCCATCGAAGAATTTTTTGACCGGTGTGGCCTGTTCTTCGGGAATCAAAATCAATCCGATCCCAAAAAATATGGCAAAGAAAATGACCTGGAGCATATTGCCATTATCACTCGCCGCTTTAAAAATATTACTGGGCACCAAATCCTCCAATGCCTGTAAAGGGCCGGCCTCCTTTTGTTTATCTGCTTTGGATTTGATGGAATCCGCATCACCCTTATAATTTTCCACCAATTCATTTCGGGTGTCCTCGGTAATGGAGTTGCCCGGTTTTACAATGTTCACCACCATTAAACCTATGGAAACGGCGATTACCGTGGTAAGAATGTATATCCCTATGGTCCTCCCTCCCATTTTGGAAAGTTTGGAAATGTCCTTTAGGTCGGATACCCCTTTGATCAAGGATGCCAAAATCAATGGGACCGCAATAAGTTTTAAGGAGTTGATGAAAATATTGCCGAAAGGCTTGATCCAATCCGCAACGAGTTTGGGACCCCATTCAAATTGAACCATTAAAAGCGCGAACAAAACACCCATGGCCATACCTATAAGGATACGCCAGTGCAATTCCAATTTTTTCATAAGTTGGTTTTAATGGCAGTAAGATACTTTTTTGCTAGGAAACCACCTAACTCCAACTTAGATTTTGTTGGTGCGTGCCAAAAGGGAAAAGTCCGCTAAAACCAGTGCTGCCATGGCTTCCACAATAGGTACGGCTCTCGGCACCACACAAGGATCGTGCCTGCCCTTACCTTGGGCAGTTACTTTTTCACCTTCCTTGTTGATGGTTTCGTAGGACTGTAAAACCGTTGCCACTGGCTTGAAAGCCACATTGAAGTAAATATCCATACCGTTCGTGATACCACCCTGAACACCCCCGCTCCGGTTGGTTTGGGTGGTGCCATCCGTATTGTAGGCATCATTGTGTTGGCTGCCTTTCATGGCCACACCTGCAAAACCGCTACCGTATTCAAATCCCTTTACTGCATTAATGGATAACATGGCTTCGCCCAATCGAGCGTGGATTTTATCAAAAACCGGCTCCCCTAGACCGATTGGTACATTTTGAATCACACAGGTTACCACACCGCCAATGGTATCCCCTTCCTTTTTAATGACCTTGATGTAGTCTTCCATTTTTTGGGCCATTCCAGTATCAGGGCAACGGACAGCATTGGATTCGATGTTAGAAAAGTCGAGTTCTTGATAGGGTTTTTCCAATTTCAATTCGCCGACTTGGGAAACAAATGCGTTGATTTTGACATCTTTTAAAAACTGCTTGGCGATGGCCCCGGCCACTACCCTGCTTGCTGTTTCGCGGGCAGAACTTCGTCCACCACCGCGGTAATCCCTAAACCCATATTTTTGATCGTACACGTAATCCGCATGAGATGGTCGGTAGGAATCTTTGATGTGGGAATAGTCGTGGGATTTTTGGTTCGTATTGTGAATGGCAAACCCGATGGGTGTACCTGTTGTCTTGCCTTCAAAAAGTCCGGAATAAAACTCAACCGTGTCAGGTTCCTTTCTTTGGGTAACAATGGCGGACTGCCCAGGCTTTCTTCGATCCAATTCCTGTTGAATGAAATCCAGATCAAGTTCCAATCCGGCAGGACAACCATCGATCACGCCTCCCAAAGCCTTTCCGTGCGATTCACCAAAGGTGGTAAGTCTAAAAAGCTGTCCAAAAGAATTTCCTGCCATTCGGTATAAAAATTTAGATACCTCCAAAGGTAGATGTTATATAGCAAACTGAAAAACCCCTAAACCACTTAATGTTATTGTAACATAATGGATTTGCCCATGATGATTTTTTAACAATAATGTCATGTATTAATGATTTCAAATTGATTTTCAATTTATTCCTACCAGTTTATTTTGCATTTAAACCCTATACGATTGAAAAAAAGAAAGATAGAACTGGCCGTCATTTCAGATGTGCATTTGGGAACTTACGGTTGCCATGCCGATGAATTGATTGCCTATCTCAATAGCATACAGCCCAAAAAGCTGATTTTAAACGGGGACATTATCGATATTTGGCAGTTTAGCAAACGATACTTCCCTCCTTCCCATTTAAAAGTTTTAAGAAAGATCATTGGAATGGCCTCCAGAGTTACTGAAGTGTA
>JASBTS010000076.1 GCA_030148305.1 Allomuricauda sp.
CCTCAAGATGGCGTGTCTACCAATTTCACCACGTGGGCAATACAGAAAACAAAAAAAAAGTTAAGCAAAGCACTTAACTTTCGGATTGCAAATATAATTGTTTTGCAACAATGGAAAAGATAGAAATCCGGTTTTTACCATTAGCGTAAATACCCAATGTAAGAGAAGGAAAACCCATGGTTCTTTGCTCCTTCCAAAAATAGATAGGCATTGCCTTCCTTGGCCACATCGGTCAATCCGTGATTGTATTTGAGCAGGATTTTCCCATTGGGCAGATTGATTCCGATGCCTGCAACCAGTCCTAGATCTATTTTTTCAAATTGGTCATTGTCCAGTTCCCCATAACCATAGTAGTAAGGAGTGCCATAATCAAAATTGCTGTCCAATAAAAAACCGGCATATCCTCCTAAAACAATATCCACAACATTTTTGGTGTGTATATTGACCAAAAGTGGGGTTTCAATATAATGTAATTTAAACCGAATGGTACCGTCGTAAAAGTCGTTGATATAGAAATCACCTTTTCCACCTTTTCTTGTGTACAGGATTTGCGGTTCCAAACCAATTCGGTTGCTCAAGGGCAAACTAAAGGAGCCTCCGATAAAAAACCCGAATTGAAATTCAGAATCGTACGGATCGCTGTAGAAGCTTGTTGCTTGTGGACCGAAAGTGAGTCCAAAATGTGGGTCATGGATGCTGTAAATAGGATAATAACCTGGATTCTCTTGGGCATTGACCCCAAATGTGATGGCCGCAACGGCCAAAAGCAAGATTCTTCTCATGTTCGATATATAAATTGATGAATTACATATGGCGAAAGTATTACTTGGGTTTTGGTCCAAGATTTCAAAAAGGAATGAAACGTCTGTATTGGTAGGTGAAGAAACCAAATACCCTGCTTAGGTAAAATGTCCTTAAAATTTGTTTTTCCGACCCTTGGTTTTGAGTTTCATTGTTCAACGGCAAAATAGGTTACTTCACCCTGAGTATTTTCTGCTTGGAGTTATAGGTATGTAGCATTGTATGGCATGACCAATACTTTTGCCCGATGAAAAAGGTGAATTGGGGCATAGGAATCCCGTTTTCGGTAATTTTATCAGTGTTGGGCTCATTGCCCATACTGCTGCATTTTTCTACAGATGAGGTGAATTTGTTCGCCAGGTCTATCAGCTATAATTTGATCATCACCCTATTATGCTGGTTTATTTGTCATCAGGTTCTGGAAAGTAACCGATTCAATTTTTCCAAAGAAAGAACCCTGTACTTTGTTTTTTGTACCAGCATCACTATCATCCTGGCTTTTCTGTTGAATTTCTTGTTCACGGCCGTGGTTGGGGTTTCCATCAGGCCCATTATGGACCCGGGGGGTATGCGCTATACCTTACTTATTCTTTTTCGAGGACTGATGCTTGGTGCCTTAATCTCCTTTGTGGTCAATTATTTGGATGTTATAAAGGAAAAACAAAGGAGTGCCCTTGTTATTGAGCAGTTGAAGCAAAAACAATTGGAAGCCAACCTGTCTTCCTTGAAGGAGCAGATGAGCCCCCATTTTTTGTTCAATTCGCTCAATTCATTGATATCCGTCATCAAACGGGATAGCAACGGAGCGGTGAACTTTGTGATACGGTTAGCGGAAGTATATCGGTATCTGTTGCAGCACAGGGAACACCAAACGGTAAGTTTAAAGGAAGAACTCGATTTTATAGATGCCTATATTTTTTTGTTGAAGGTCAGGTTCAAACAGAATATCAGGGTTACGGTGAATATCACCGAATCCTACATCCAGACCAGAATACCTCCATTGACATTGCAATTGCTTTTGGAGAATGCGGTTAAGCACAATGTGGTGTCCAAAACCCAACCCTTGGACATAGAAATTGGCATTGAAAACCAAATGATCGTTGTCAGTAACCAGATCCAGCCCAAAGTGTCGTTGGAGACATCGCACGGTTTTGGTTTGGGGAGTATGGAAGAGCAGTATTGGTTATTGGCGCAAAAGGAAATATTGATCAAGGAGGACAATAAGCGGTTCAAGGTTTTGTTGCCCATTTTAATTTAGACTTCATGCATATTTTGATTATTGAAGATGAGCCGGCCACGGCCAAAGATCTGGAGGAAACCATTCACGCCTTAGATCCAGGTTCGAAGGTTTTGGGCATTGTGGATAGCATTGCGGAGGGAATGGAATGGTTTCAAAAAAACGGACAGCCCAATTTGATCCTGAGCGACATTCAATTGGCGGACGGTCTCAGTTTTGAGCTCTTAAAAAAAGCGGACGTTAGCTGTCCCGTAATATTCTGCACGGCCTATGACGAATATGCCATAAGGGCATTTGAGGCCAATGGCATCGATTATCTGCTCAAACCTATAAACGAGGACAAGCTTTCTAAAAGCCTGAAAAGGTACCAGTTGTTGAACGACCATTTTGCAAGGAACAATCCACATCTGCAGCAACTTTTGCAGAAAGTGCAAGGTCAAATGCAGACATACCGATCCAATTTTTTGATTTCCTTCCAGGACAAGATGATTCCGATCGGGGTAGTGGACATTGCCTTTTTTTATACCGAAAACGGCATTACAAAATTGTACACCATGTCTGGTAAAAGTTATACATTACCCTATACATTGGAGCAGTTGGAACAATTGCTGGACCCTAAAATATTCTTTAGGGCCAATAGGCAATATATCATTTCTTACAGTACCATAAGTTCGGTGGAATCCTATGTTTCCAGAAAGGTGTGTGTGAACATGTCGGTGGATGTTCCCACACCGTTATTGGTAAGCAAAAAGAGAAGCCCTGTCTTCTTGGGCTGGCTCAAAGAACGATAATACTTCTCTTTTTTTTGGGATAATCTATAAAACTTCTGCCCCCCCATAATGTTACTTCAACAATGGATTTGTCCACTTGCATTGATTATGGACAATGCAATATGAAGACCTAGGGTAATATTGCTACTGAACTTTAAAAAGTAGCGTTATGAAAAAAATCATTCAAACATCAAAATTGTTGTTGGTCCCCTTTGTGTTCTTTGCACTTACTTCCGAATTGAGTGCACAGGTAGTGGTGCGTAGGCCAGCAGTAACGGTCGTAAGAAGACCCGTGGTAAGGCCCTATGTATATCCTGTGGCCCGCCCGGTAGTGGTTGCACCGGTCCCTCTTCCCAGATATTACACGCCCGTTTATTACGCAGGTAATCCCTACTATTATTCAGATGGTGTGTTTTATGTGAGGATTGAACAAACGGAGTCGTATAAAGTGGTTGTGCCGCCTGTTGGCACCATAGTACCCAATCTACCCGAAGGTGCAAGAGTGACCATTATAGATGAACGGGAATATTTCGAATATGGAGAGGTGATTTACAAAAGAATCCTCGTGGAGAATTTGGTGAAGTATGAAGTAGTGGGCTATACAAAAGAATAACGAATGGAAACCAAAAAGATGATGATGAAAAGAGTTTTGTTTTTGATATTGACGTCCGTGCTCTTGGGAGCATTGGCTTTCTTACAGAGCTGTAATGACGATGATGAGATCATTGTGATTACACGGTATTATGCCTATGAAGATGCGGAAGAGGCGGTAGCCGTCTCACTTTCGTATGCAACCTATGGCTTGGTGGCCAATATGAACAAGGCAAGTAATGAAATCCGGGAGAATAGCGATTGTGATGTGTTGTACCAAGAAAGCGATTCTTTTTATGATGAGACCATTACTGGCTATATCAGCTATGAATACAACTATCAGGAAGAATACATATGGTCGTGCGAACCTGATGTGACCGTGGATTACCAACTCTCCGCAACACAGAACATGAAATCACTCAGATATACCTACGATCATGATATTGATTTGAGTTTTGATATTTCAGGTTTGGAAGATACCAGTGCCGATGAAAATTATGAGGGAAGTTATCTACGCGAAGGTGAATGGGAATCCAACTACAATGGTGAAACCTATAGGTTCACTTTTGAGAGCGATATCGAGGGGGTTTTGGTATCCAAGGACTCCAATAAAATTTATTCCGGAACCACCATCTTTTCATTGGTGCAGACCTATAGTTACTCCAACGTCACCTATACCTATAAAGGCACCGTGGAGTTTGTTGATGAGGATGAAGCTCGGGTAGAGTTTGACAGTGGAGAAGTGTTCTATGTTGATTTGAACAACATCAGCATTTCTGAAGACTGATAGCGATTATATTTTCCAAATTGCCCTAATCCCGGATAGTGTTGCATGCAGTATCCGGGATTTTTTTTGGATGGATGTCGATGTAGAGGAAACTGTTGTTCAAAGAAAAAAGCCCTGGGAAAAATATCCCAAGGCTCTTACAAACATCACTAACCTAAAAAAATGCTTGTTGAAATGATATGGAAAAACCCTAAAATGAGTACAGGAAGCCTATCTGAACAAAGAACCCATTATTCTTTAATTCCTCAATGGGTTCCGGTTGGTCGGACAGGGGAATCGTCACAATGTTCCATCCTCCGGAATCCGAATTGTTGAACCATTGGTATTTTTGGCCTGCAATGCCCCCGGATAGTTTTATATGCCAATTTTTGTAGAGCCTGTGGGTATAAAAAAGTGTGCCATTAAAATGACGGTATTGGAGGTATTCACTGTTGTGGGTTTCTTCGGATAGTCTATAGCTGTCGGCACCTAGGCTCCACTCCAATCCAGAGGTGCTCCTTCCTCCCATGTTCCAGGCCAAGGTACCTTGTATGGGGAACCTTCCATAAAAATGTAGCTTATCACTGATCTGATAGTCAAAATCGAAAAGGGGGATAAGCTGGTTGCCAAAAAATTGGTGGGAATATCCCAATCCCAATCCCAAAGTCAATTTCTCCGAGAACTTTCGATGCAAGCCAATGCCCACTGCAAACGTAAAATCCTCAGTGGAGATATCCTCCAGATCACTGCTCAATACCATCTTGGTGGCCAAGAACATCTCATCCCTATCATTTAGTTTCAGTTTTCCGCCAATGGGGATTCCCAATCCATATAACCTATTGCCAATATCCATCGGAAAGTTTTCCAAATACATCACTTCAGGGGTTATTCCGGTGGCTAAGCTGAATGTTTTGCCTTTATAAAGAGGCAGAAGCATTTGAGCCTCTAGTTGGGAAATATGACCACCATCCACTTCTTCAATAGGAGTATGACTATACTTGATGTAGAATGGGGATTTTTCTTGACCAAAGCTTTTCAATGACGAAAAGGATAGGAGTATTATAATGAGGCTACGGTATAAATTTCTGTTCATGCTTTTTTATTGGTGGATCAATTTTCCGTCCATCAGTTCCAAGACCCTGTCACAATTGGCGGCAAAATCATCATCGTGTGTCACGGCGATGATGGTATGGCCCCTTTCCACGGCCAATTCCCTAAAAATGTCGAATACGATTTGGGTGTTTTTGGAATCCAGGTTTCCAGTGGGTTCATCGCCCATAATAATGGTCGGTTCGTTGATGAGAGCCCTAGCAATGGCCACCCGTTGCTGCTGCCCGCCCGAAAGTTTATTGGCGGGTTTCAATGCCTGGTCTTCCAGCCCCAAGAGTTTTAGGTTTGCCATGGCTTTTTCCTCGATTTCCTCCATGCTTTTTTTCTCCAATTTTAACGCTGGAAGCATCACATTGTCCAATGCGGAAAACTCAGGCAACAGATAATGGAACTGGAACACAAAGCCAATATGCTCGTTCCGAAAAGCGGCCAACTCATTCTGGGCCTTTCCCGTTAGCGTTGTACCATTAATGGTCAGGGATCCCTCATAGGCCGTATCCATAGTGGAAAGTATATAAAGCAAGGTGGATTTGCCGGAACCGGACTTGCCGGTGAGTGCCAAAAACTCTCCTTTTTTGATATCGAAAGAGATATCCTTCAACACATGGAAAGTCTGGGGGTCATAAAAATATTTGTTCAGTTCCTTGACGGACAATGCTAAGTTTTCCATCCTTTTAACCTCTAATGATTTCAACAGGATCTACTTGTGATGCCTTTCTGGAGGGAAGATAACCTGCTATAAAAGTGGTGATCAGGCCAAATACAAAGGCCATAATGTAATCTTTGGTCCTGTAGGTTATGGGCAAGGTTTCCAGTGAGGCAATCTTAAAGGGGATATGGTTGACCAATAAAGAGACCAAATACCCGAGTATGATGCCGACAACACCTCCCAAAATACCGATAATCACGGATTGGGTAAGGAATATCTGGATGATATCCTTTCCATCAAATCCCATGGCCTTGAGAATGGCAATCTCCCTGATTTTTTCATTTACTGTCATGTTCATAATGTTGTAGATGCCAAATCCGGCCACAATAAGAATGGTCAAGGATACGGCTACAGCAATAATGTTTCGAAGTTTGTTGGCGGCCTCCAATTGTCCATTGGCCTCTTGCCAGGGTTCCACTTTATAGGGTGTCATCTTACCAAGTCGCTCGGAGAGCTCCACTGTTTTGTTGTAGTCCTTCAAATTGACCTGGATATCAGTGACATAACCCATGTTTTTGGAAATCAGTTGTCGGGCAAACCCTATACGGATATAGGCTTTGGCATTGTCCACACTGGCCAAGGTGGTTTCCACAATACCGATGACCTTATAATTTTTGGTGATACCTTCCTCTGTGGTCACCACAACATTATCGTTGAGGTGAAGACTCAATTTTTTGGCCAATCCACTGCCCA
>JASBTS010000080.1 GCA_030148305.1 Allomuricauda sp.
ACTTAAACCAGAGCTTCAAAAAACCCATGACCTTTTGGTATTGAACACTACGGCCTTTGTAAAACGGATGATTTCTGAAATTGGGGAATATGAAAGTGTGGAGCTGTTTCTTGATAGGGACAAAACGGGACTTGGGATGACAGAACTTTTATTGGAAAGGTGTCCGAACAGTAGGGATTTGTCCTTCCTCTATGAAGGTTTTAAAGATATAAACGAATGGAAGGTAAAAAGTGCGAAGGATGAAGTTCGGCAACGAATTCAAGATGTGTCATTGTCATGACAAATCTTGCTTTTGCTCCCGAAGGTCGCAAAAGATGATGTGAAAATGAAGAAAGAGTTCGTCCAGTTCCGGTGCTCGGTGTACGAGAAGAAATTGCTGAAGGTCAAGGCCCGGAAGAGCGGACTTTCCATCAGTGAGTACTGCCGCCGTGCCGCCTTCGAAGACCGGATCGTGGAGCGGATGACGGACGAACAGATAGAGGCCTATAAGCTATTGGTCAAATACCAGCGAAACTTTAAGTTGATCACTAACATGTTCCGGAAGCGGAACCCCAGATTGGCCGAGGAAACGGCCCAGTTGGCCAAGGAGATACGGCAACACCTTTTAAACTTCAGGAAATGATAGGCATGGGAAAATCCATATCGCACACCGCAGCCTCCATAAGCTACGGGATGAACGAGGAGAAGGAAGCCGAGATCATCCACAGCCAATATCTGGCCGGGGAGACCCCACGGGAGATCACCGAGGAGTTCAGGGTCATCCAAGAACAGAACGAGCTGTGCAAAAAGAACACGCTCAGCTTTGTGCTCAGCCCCACCATTGAGGACGGCAGGAAACTGGAAAGGGAAAAGCTCAAGGAAATGACCGAAAGGTTCCTCAAGGAAATGAACCTCAAGCAGCACCAAGCGGTTGCCTTTGTACATAGGGACAAGGAGCATCTACATGTCCACCTGTATGCCAACCGTATAAGTTTTGAGGGCAATGCCTACAATGACAGTTTCATCGGAAAGCGAAGCCAACAGATGGCCGAGCGGGTGGCCAGACAGATGGAACTTACCACGGTAAGGGAGGTACAGCAGGAAAAGCTGGACAGGATGAAGGAAATAAGGTCTGAAATACAGAGGATACATGAAAAGGTCATGGCCAAGGACAGGCCAAGGGATTTTGACCAGTACATCAAATCCATGGAGCAGAACAATGTAAAGGTCATTCCAAGCATCAACAGACAGAACCGGTTACAGGGCTTCCGTTTTGAGTACAAGGGAACCAACCTCAAGGGAAGTGAGGTCCACCGTTCCATGTCCATGGGAAGGATAGCGGGCCACATGAACTTTGAAAAGGAAAGGGCACAGCGGATTGCCAAGGACAAGAGCATGCAACTATTGGGCAGGACAGTGAATGTCCCAACAAGTCTGACCAAGACCATCATAAAGAAAACCATCAAACTGGCCATAAAGGTGGTCAGGGACACTGGAATAGGAATCTAAACAGAACATCATGGCAAAACTGGATGAAATAGCGGAACTGTTGACTGAGGAGATCAACGGCTTTGAGAAGAGCATCGGCCGATTGGAAAAGATACATGATAATTTACGGAACCTTCCGTTAAGGCCTGACACCACTGAGATCAGCGCACTTCTAAAAGAATACAGTAACGATCAAAAGAAGACCATTGAGGAACAACAAAGATTGATGCAAAGGATCCTTGGCAAGGTGGAGAAATCTATTCTATTGCCGAGTTGGGTACTAAAACTGTCCTGGGGATTGTTGGTTTGTGTCGTATTGGTCCTTGGTTTTTCAATCTATCAGGTATCAAGGATATCAAAGAAAGAAGAGGCAGCATATATCAAAGGACGGGACAGTGCGATAGGACATTATGGGACATTCCTTGATGAGAGCCCACAGGCAAAGGAACTGTACCAAAAATGGCTGGAGGAAAATGGCAAAAAGTAGGACAGCGCCCTATCCTATTTTTGCTTTACGCTTATCTTCCCGAACGCTACAAAAATAGGACAGGATCCATGCGCTGAAGTTAGAGGTAAGTATTTGGGACTAAGTTACAGTTAAATCAATATTGGGAGATCTATTTAAGACCCTTCTGAAATGAAAAAACCCTTAGAGTTCCATATTTTCATCGCATTATAAGTATCTTCATAAATTAAAAGACCCTCAATGTCCTTGGTCGATTCGATGAGTTTTTTGGCCCTTTCAGGTCCTAATACCATACAAGCGGTAGCCAGCGCATCGGCTTTTTCAGCATCCCGGCATTTGATGCTTGCCGAGAGTAGGCCGTGTGAGACCGGATAACCTGTTTTTGGATCGATGATATGTGCTCTTTTATTGCCTTGGTCATCTACATAGAACTTGCGATAGCTTCCCGATGTGCTGAGCGAGGTATGGTCCAGTTCCACGATGTCCACCATTTGCTTGTTGGACTTTCCCAGGTCGTAATACGGGTTGGCGATGCCGATCCTCCAGATTTTCCCCTTGGGATTGACACCCTTGCATTTCAGTTCCCCACCAATCTCGATTTTATAGTTTTCAACATTTTGCCCATCTAGAAATGCTGCTATACGGTTTAGGGTGTAGCCTTCTCCAAGGGCGGTAAGGTCTAATTTCACCGATTTTTTGTTGACCTGTATCCTTTCTGGTCCTATGGATAGGTTTTTGGAGAATGAGACCAATTCGAGTAAGGTGCCAATTTGGGTGGAATCGACCATCTTTCTTTTTTCCAACCCAAAGCCCCAAACTTCTATCAAGGGCATCAAGGTGGGTTCAAACGCACCATCTGTAATTTGGTGGTATGTTGCCGCTCTCCTCAATTGTTCCAAAAGGATTGTGGAAGGGTTTTCCAAATAACCTTTTTGGTTAAACTTACTGATCTCTGAACCTTTATCATAACTGTTTATGGCCTTGCTGACCTCTTTGAAGATGGAGTCGAAGGAAGTGCCATAATCATTTGCAGATGTATAGACCACGGAGAAATAGGTGCCATAGACCGGACCTTTATTTTCCCTATATGGTGTTGTTGGGCCACAACTGCAAAATAGTAGTGCACAAAAAAGCAGCAGAAACAATTGAAAATGACCGCTTTTCATATCTAGGGATGTAAGGGTTTTAAACGGATCCAAAAAGTGGCCCCCTCATTTTCCTTGGAACGCACGCCGATTTCCCCTCCCATGGCCTTGATGAATTCCTTGGAAATGGCCAACCCAAGACCTGTTCCGCCCTTTTCACTCTTGTTGAGCCGAACATATTTTTCAAAAATGCGTTGTTGGTCCTTGGCATTGATGCCAGGGCCATTGTCGGAGACCTCGATATGGACCATTCCGTTCCTTACAAAGGCGGAAACCCCTATGGTTCCTTCCTTTGGTGTATAGCGAATGGCATTGGTCAAAAAGTTGTTGAGGGTCCACAATACTTTATGGCTGTCCACCTTTATGGAGGGCAAATTTTCCGCTACCTGCTTTTCAATATGGATGTTCCCATATTTTAAGAAAGGCTGTACCGTTTGTATGGCTTCAGTGACCAAGATTCCGACCCCAATGGGTTCCATCTCAAAATCGATGGTCCCTGATTCTATTTTGGAGAGATCGAGTATCTCGTTGACCATCCTACGGATCCTTGAGGCCTGTTCATTGATCTTGTCCACATAGCCCTTTTGCTCTTCGTTGAGTTGGCCCACTTTAAGGCTGGCCAATAGATCGGTGCTCATCTCGATGGCGGCCACAGGGGTTTTGAGCTCATGGCTCAAGGTGGCCATGAACTGGGTCTTTCGCACATCTTTTTGGATAAAGTCGGTCACATCGTCCATAATGATGAAACGGTCATGGGACAACTTGGTGCTGTCCGGTAGTTCGGTATCGGTGACAATGGTTCGTTTGGAAAAAAGCTGTTCCTTTCCATTGAGGACCACCCTAAACAATTGACGTTCATCCCCGGGACCTTCCGCACGGATCATCATCTGCAACAGGTCATTGGTCCTGGCGACGAACCCCACATCATGCCCGATGACATCCTTTTTCCTTTTTTGGAGCATCTCTAACATGATATCATTGACGAATAAAATGCTGTTTTCCTCCGAAATCCCCAAAATGGGGATGTCAAATTGTTCCACGATGGCATTGAGCCGATTGCGTTCAGCCATCAATTTGGACATATTGCTGCGCTCAAAGGTCCGCAGCCGTCCGATCATGTCATTGAAAGCGATGGCCATTTGCCTGAACTCGTCCCTTCTATCCTCATTGACAGAGACATTGTAGTTCCCCGCGGAAATGGCCTCCATCTGTTCGCTGATTTCCTGGATGGGTCTAATGAGATAACCGGGAATCCGGAAAATATAGAAAAGGGTGACCAAGATGGCCGTCAGCGCAAAAAGGGAGGAGTACAAAATAGCATCATCCGCCGCTTGGACCGCTTTTTGGTTTTGGACCTCCACTGCCTTTTCATTGAGCTGAAAAATACGGTTCAGAACCGATCTGGCTTTATAAATGGCGTCCCTTGTGGCATTATGGATGGGTGTAGTCCCCTCGACTTTGGATAGGTTGTCCTGTATTTTCATCAAATGTTCTTTCAAGACAAGGGTCAAGGTAGCTTCGCCAGTTTCAGTGATGTTCACATTTTGCTTTTCGAAAGTCGTCCATAGCACATCCATTTCCATGATTATCCTTGAGGTGTCATCCTTATGGGCCAAAATGGCGTCCAGAGTTTGTTGCATTTCTTGGACATAGAGCAAGGAGCGGTAATTGTCCTGTACGATTTGACGACTATTCTCCGCCAAGCGGTTGACAAAATACCCGCTTAGCCCAATACTGGCCACAATGATCAGGAACAAGGCGGACAATAGCAATATGAGTTTTCTTTTAATGGTCATTTTCCCAATATTTAAGCGACAATTACCACATCGGTATCTTCATTTTCCAGCTTGGACAATAAGTTCTTGAAATGGTTCCTTCCCAATAGTTGTTTGAGCAATGTACTTTTTGGTCTTCCAATGACGACAGTGGTGATATTTTCTTCTTTGATCACCTTATAGATGGCTTCAGCAACATCATCATTTTCCCTTTTCAGGGTTTTTGCACCTTGCTCTGCGGCCCATTTTAGGTTGTTTAGCAATTTACGTTGGGCGGCCAATTTCACCTTATAGGTGCTTTCCCTTGAGATCTGTACATACAGGACGACCCATTTGGCCTGGTAATGTGTACTCATCCGGGCGGTCTTACGCAATATTTTCTTGGCTCCCTTATCATTGGTACTGATGCAGGCCAAGAACTTTTCAAAGGGAAGGGGGGCACTGGCATTCGTGATCTTGTGTTCTACTTTTTCCGCCACTTTTCTTAGTGCGAGGTCCCTTAGGTGCAGTATTTTTTCGGGTTGAAAAAAATTCATCAGGGCATATTCCGCCCGTTCCTGTTCATAAATTTTTCCATCCTTTAATCGCTGGATCAAATCTTCTGAAGGTAGGTCAATGTTCACCACTTCGTCGGCATGTTCCAAAAAATGGTCGGGAATGGTCTCGGATATAGTAATCCCCGTTATTTGCTGCACTTTTTCCATTAAACTTTCTAGGTGCTGCACATTGAACGCAGTGATTACGTTGATGCCATGACCGATGATTTCGAGCACATCTTGCCATCGTTTTTCGTTCCTGCTACCGGGTATATTGGTATGGGCAAGCTCATCGATGAGCACCACACTGGGCCTACTGTCCAAAATGGCTTCGAGATTGAGCTCGGTAAGTTTTTTGGATTTATAGAAAACCTCTTTTTTTTGGATGACAGGAATCCCCGTTACCAAAGCTGCTGTTTCCTTTCGGTCGTGCGTAACAATCTCCCCAATTCGCACATCAACCCCCTTGGCCAATAGATCATGTGCCTCTTGAAGCATCCGGTAGGTCTTTCCCACCCCTGCGATCATGCCGATATAGACCTTGAGCCGTCCCCGTCGGGGACGGCTTATTTGTTCATAAAAATCATGCTCAAGGTTTTCCATCGGTCAAATCAGCGCATAGAGTTCCTTTATCTTATTGCCGGACACCTCGCAATACATGCAATATTCAAATACCTCATTATGGCCATGGGTGCGACAGTGTCCCTCAAAGCTAACAACTATATGGCTCTTGTCCCTCACCACATATTTTTTATTTGTGATTTCCTCTGCTATGGGAACCGTAAAATGTGCATTGAAATAATCCAAGACCTCTTTTTTGCCCTCCAGGTAAGTAGGGCGGTCGTGTGAATGGAACGGCAGGTGCACCTTGCAATCCTCACACAACATGGCTTGGATTTTGGTGGAATTGCCCTCTAACAAGGCCTCAATTAAATCTTCGATGATGTTTTTTAGCGGAGCCATAGGTTCAAAAATTGAATAGATGGTCCAAGTACCACCCCATGGTGAAGAGCACTTCTAAACGATGGTCAACGGTTTCCCCGTCCTTTACAAAAAGCCCCAAGTCATCTTCGGTGCCGGCATATCGGGCTTCGGCCCGTATATAGGCATTGGCAATGGGACGATATTCGGTGCCTAAGGTGTAGCCGACCAGTTCCACTCCCGCTGGATTGCCAACGGTATCCAACACGGTTCCGGTGATAAAACCGTTCTCGTCCTTGAACAGCTCAAAACGGCCCGTGATGCTCCACCTCGAGTCAAATTGATAGCGTAGAGTAGCGAGGGCATTGTACATGGTGGCAGTCTCTTGGGGGTTTTCCAATTGACTGTTTGATTGCAGACCATGATCGAATCCTAAGGTCAAAAACACTTTATCGTTCCAATTTTGATTGAGATATATATTTTGGTAGAAGCGTTGTTGTTTGGGGAAAATTCTGTCCCCGCTTTCCCTTCCATAGAGGTTAGTGTATGTAATGGAGGTGTTATTGGAAAAATCATGACTTACCAGGACCCCTGCCGATTTTGCATTGTTGTTGTCCACAAAACTATTATATCCGTTCAAGCCCCAAACTTCAAAGTGCCAGTTGGCCACATTCCCATAACTCAATTTTGCACCTGCCTGATAGAAGGGTTCGTTATAAGTGGCAAAAGCGGTACTACTGAGCATATTGTTTTTGGGCAGGAAGCTTTCGGTTCCGATATGCGTGGCAAAAAACCCGGCGTCCAGCCATAGGCCTTCCAATATCCGGACACCCATATTAGCCCCCTGGATCATATTGAAATCGTTGCTCCAGGTAGCCTGTGGTATATCGCCATAATGCACTGTAACATTGCCCCGGACATTTTGATGTTCGTAATGCAGTCCCAACTGGGCCACATTTACCCCAAACGTATTGTCCCGGGCCCCAACGGTGATGTAGGGTTGGAACTCCTGCTGACCGATATCGTTGCTATAGGCTGCAAAGTATCCATCCACATAAGCGGATAGCCTTAACTGGTGTGGTTTGTCCTGGGCTTTTTGGGCCATAAGGGCAGCAAACCCAAAAAGGGTTACGATCCATGGAATCAATTTTTTCAAGTCTTTTGAGTTAATTTGAGGTTCTTGAATGGGCCACTTGTGAATCCATTTCATCCAAGGCGATGTTCAGTTGCAGTACATTTACGATATCCTTTGGGCCAAAGAGCCCCAAAAGGGCACCTTCATTGTGCCTATCTATGAGGTTGACTAGGTCTTCCTTGGCGATATTGCGTACTTTGGAAATCCGATTTGCTTGGAGTAGGGCCGCTTTTTTCGAAATATGGGGATCAAGGCCAGAGCCGGAAGCCGTGATTAGTTCCACAGGAATTTCCGATTTGGCAAGCCCCGGATTGTGCTCCATCAATTTCTGGCTACGCTCCTTGATTGCTTTTAACAGCTCTGGGCTTTGGTTACCATAGTTGCTACCTCCTGTTGAGGAACCATCATAATCCACGGCGGAGGGGCGGCTCCAAAAATAGCTGTCGCTATAAAAAGCCTGGCCAACATTTTCGTAGCCAATCAGCTTATCCTCCTTATATATCGGTTTTCCTTCAGCCCCGCATGAGGAAATCAAGCTTCCCAGTGAAGTCATGGCCAATGGGTACAAGGCCCCGAAGACAATAAGGGTGATCAATGTCAATATGATATTTGATTTTAGATTTTTCATTGGATTCAATTATTAAATGAACAAGTTTACAATCTGGTCGATAGCCTTGATCCCCAAAAAGGGGACAATGATCCCACCCAAGCCGTACAACAATAAATTTCGGGTCAATAGGGTAGCGGCCCCCACAGGACGATATTTTACACCACGCAAGGCCAAGGGGATCAAGAAAGGGATAATGATCGCATTAAAAATGACCGCACTCAGGATGGCGGTTTCGGGCGAGGCCAATTTCATGATGTTCAAGGCTTCCATTCCCGGAATGGCCACCACGAACAGGGCCGGTACTATCGCAAAATATTTGGCCACATCATTGGCAATGGAAAAGGTAGTCACGTTTCCACGGGTGATGAGCAGTTGTTTTCCAATCTCCACGACCTCTATCAATTTGGTGGGGTCATTGTCCAGATCGACCATGTTGGCCGCCTCTTTGGCCGCTTGGGTCCCGCTGTTCATGGCCACCCCCACATCTGCCTGTGCCAATCCCGGGGCATCGTTGGTGCCATCCCCCATCATGGCCACCAGTTTACCTTGGGCCTGTTCACCTTTAATGTATTGCATTTTGTCCTCGGGCCTGGCCTCTGCAATAAAATCGTCCACGCCGGCCTGCTCTGCAATGAATTTTGCCGTAAGAGGGTTGTCCCCGGTCACCATCACGGTTTTTACCCCCATTTTACGCAATCGGGTAAAACGTTCGCTGATTCCTGGTTTTATGATGTCCTCCAAACGAATGACGCCCAGAATCTTATGATCCACGGCCAAGGCCAGGGGAGTCCCCCCATTATTGGCAATTTCATTTATCCTTTCCCCAAGGAAATTTTTGTCGGTTTCCGAGGATTGGGTGCCCCATTTTTTGATGGCATCCCAAGCGCCTTTTCGGATTTGGCTCCCATTGGACAGATTGACCCCGCTCATTCTAGTTTCTGCCGAGAACCCAATGAACTCGGCTCCCCTGAGCATGGGGTGCGCTTTGTCGGTTTTTAAGTTAGCTCCCAATTTCTTACGGGCCAATGCTACGATGCTCTTGCCTTCAGGGGTATTGTCGGACAAAGAACTGATCAGACACAATTGGATGAACTCCATTTCCTCATTCCCGTTCAAGGGAACCAGTTCCGTGGCCTCGCGGTTTCCAATGGTAATGGTACCGGTTTTGTCCAACAACAGGGTGTCAATGTCTCCGGCAGTTTCTACGGCCTTTCCCGATTTGGCAATGATATTGGCACGTAGTGCACGGTCCATTCCCGCGATACCGATGGCCGACAGCAACCCGCCAATGGTGGTTGGTATTAAGCAAACGAAGAGGGATATCAAAGCGGCTATGCTGATCGGGGTATTGGCATAATCCGCGAAGGGTTGCAGCGTGACCGTTACGATCAAGAAAATGAGGGTGAAACTGGAAAGCAGGATGGTCAACGCAATTTCATTGGGCGTTTTTTGACGATTGGCCCCTTCCACCAAACTGATCATTTTATCCAGAAAGCTGCTGCCGGGGTCGGCGGTGACTTTTACGATGATCCTGTCGGAAAGTACTTTCGTACCTCCGATCACGCTGTCACGATCGGTCCCCGCTTCCCGTATCACAGGGGCACTTTCCCCGGTAATGGCGGCTTCATCTATGGAGGCCAGCCCTTCGATGATTTCACCGTCAGCCGGGATGATATCTCCTGGTTCGCATAGGTAGAGGTCTCCTTTCCTTAATTCGGATGAGGGAACCTCGGTATATTTTGCATCGTTCACCGCCTCTTTTACATTGTGCAGCTTTTTTGCACGCGTATCCTTGCGGGTTTTGCGCAGGGTATCGGCCTGGGCCTTGCCGCGGGCCTCGGCAATCGCTTCCGCAAAATTGGCAAAAATGACGGTGAGGAACAGTATGAAGGTGATGAGCAGATTATACCCCGCTAAGCCCAAGGAATCATTTTGCATGAAGGTGGAAAGAACGGTTACCACCAACATGATAACGGTACCAATTTCCACACAGAACATGACCGGATTTTTGATCATTGCCTTCGGGTTGAGCTTGGTGAACGATTCCTTTATGGCATCACTGACCAAAGCACCTGAAAATAGTTTTTGATTATCTGTACTCATTGTTTTTGGATTATAAGGTGAAATATTCGGCTAAAGGCCCAAGGGCAAGTGCCGGAAAAAAGGCCAGGGCAGCGATGATAAGGATGACCGATATCAACACTGCACCGAAGGCAGGGCTTTCCGCCTTTAGGGATCCTGCGGTCACTGGAACCGGCTTTTTGATGGCAAGTGCGCCAACGATGGCCAGCGGACCGATGATGGGTAAAAACCTGCCCAAAAGCATGATGATCCCGGTTAAAATGTTCCATAACGGCGTGTTATCGCCCAATCCTTCAAAACCGGAGCCATTATTTGCCGCAGCAGAGGTGTTTTCATACAACATTTCCGAAAAGCCGTGGAACGACGGATTGTTGAGCCAGCCGATATCTGGATTATGGACCACCAGATAACTGGTCAGTCCTGTACCGGCCAAGATCAATAAAGGATGTAGAATTGCAACTAAGGCCGCAATCTTGATTTCCTTGGCCTCAATTTTCTTTCCGAGAAAATCAGGTGTCCGTCCAATCATTTGTCCAGCGATGAACACCGCTATGATCACGAACACAAAGAAGTTGATAAAGCCTACGCCCACACCGCCATAAATGGCATTGATGAACATGTCCAGCAGAAAGATCCCACCTGAAATAGCGGTGTGGCTGTCGTGCATCGAGTTGACCGAACCATTGGAGGTCGAGGTGGTCGAAACCCCCCACATAGAAGAGGCTGCTGGACCGAACCGTACCTCTTTTCCCTCCATGTTCGTTTGGCCCTCCGCAATGCCCATTTGATGTATCGTCGGGTTACCCAACATTTCCTGATAGACCGATACGGACACAAAACTGATAAAGAGCAAGCTCATTACGGCGAAGAAAAGACCTGCAATCTTTTTTCGTTGGATGTAGAAGCCAAAAGCAAATACCAAAGCCATGGGAATCAACAATATGGCCATGTTTTCCAGGATGTTCGTAAAATAGTTGGGGTTTTCAAAGGGGTGTGCGGAGTTAGGCCCGAAAAAACCACCTCCATTGGTCCCCAATTGTTTGATTGATACCATGGGTGCGGCCGGACCACCCGCTACCATTTGTGTGTCGCCCTCCAGGGTGGTCACTTTCTGTAAACCATCAAAATTGCTTACGGTGCCATTAAAAGTTAAGGCAAGAGAAAGAATGATGGCCAACGGAAGCAATATTCGGGTACAGCTTCTCAAAAAGAGAAAATAAAAATTTCCCAAATTTGACGATTGCTTATTTATCAAACCTTTGAACAAAAGGGCACAGGAGGCTATACCCGTGGCTGCGCTAACAAATTGCAGCCAACAAAACACGATCAGTTGGGTAAAATAACTGGCACCACTCTCCCCGCTATAATGTTGCAGGTTGGTGTTCGTTGTAAAACTAACGGCCGTATTGAACGCCAATGTTGGGTCCCAGTTTGCAAAACCGTTGGGGTTCCAAAATGGATGCGAACCCTGGACCAGTAACAATATAATGGCCACGGTGAAAAACAATAGATTGATGCCCAACAAGGCCTTCAGGTTTTGTTTCCAATCCATTTCCCTATTGGGATCGACCCCCGACAGTTTGAAAATGAATTTTTCAAAAGGACCTAAAAAATCGGTCCAGACCTTTTCGCCCTTAAAGACTTTGACCATATATTTCCCCAATGGCCAAGCTATTGCGGCTGTCAACAAGAAAATAAGGACAACTCCAAGTATCTCTGTGTTCATAGTTTAAAATTTTTCAGGTTTGGCTATGGCGTATACCAAATAGATAAAAACCGCCACGGCAACGATTAATAGGAGAATCATCGGCCTAAAGTTTATCGAACCACTTAATGGATTTGTAGAGCAAACCAAAAACTGCCAAGCCCAATAGCAGCATCCCTATGGATAAAAGCGTTGTCATATCTGTATTTTTTAAGATTTGAACTGTACATGCCAAATGGGTGCCAACACAGGTTGGATCCGGAAATAAAAAAGCAAATCACTGAAAATGAAATAGATAAAATTGAACGTAAGGAAAAGAAGGATTAGTTGTTCATTAAAAACCCTTCGGATTCCGAAGGGTTCTTTTCCAAAATGGAAGGGTGGGGGGTCAGTTCAACCGGTATTCCTTAATCTTGGCATAAAGTGTGGTCAGGCCAATATCCAAGATTTTGGCCGTTTTGGTTCTATTCCCCCCTGTATGGGTAAGTATTTTTTGGATGTGTTGTTTTTCGATTGCCTTCAAGGTTTCTGGGTTCCCCGGACCAGAAGGGAAGGACTGGCCAAAATTGAAAGGAAGGGTTTGGATGGTAAGTTGGTCCGAATCCTCCAAAATAACGGAACGTTCGATAAGGTTTTTCAGTTCACGGATGTTACCACGCCAATGGTGATTTAGCAAAGCCTTTTCATATGCGGTAACCATTCCCAGAATGGGTTTTCCGGATTTTACCGAGGCCAAGGATAGAAAGTGGGTCGCCAATGGGATAATGTCCTCGTGGCGTTCATTTAAGGAGGGCAGTTCAATTTGGAACATGGAGAGCCTAAAAAAAAGGTCTTCCCGAAAGCTTCCTTCATCCACCTCTTCTTTAAGGTCCCTGTTGGTCGCCGATATGATTCGGACATCTACTTTTTGCTCTTTGGTGTCCCCAAGTTTAATAAAGGTCCCGTTTTCAAGGACCCGGAGGATTTTGGCCTGTAGGTCAAGTTCCAGTTCTCCAATCTCATCCAAAAAGATGGTTCCGTTGTTGGCTACCTCGAACAAACCTTGTTTGTCCTTAATGGCCCCCGTGAACGCTCCTTGCTTATGGCCAAAGAGCTCACTTTCCAAAATTTCTTTGCTTAGGGCCGCACAATTGATGGTGACCAGATTCTGTTGGGCCCTTTGGCTTGCATTGTGTATGGCGTTGGCAAATACCTCCTTTCCAGCCCCTGTAGGACCGGTCAGTAGCACGGTTGCGTCCGTCGGTGCAACTTTTTTAGCGGTTTCAATGGCATTTTGAATGGCTTTGGAATTGCCGATAATGCTCCCAAACGTTTCTTCCCCCTGTACCTTTTTTCGAAGGTATGCCACTTCAAATTGCAATTTGGATTTTTCGACGGCCTTGGCCACAAGCGGGATTATTTTGGTGCGGTAGCTGTCCTTTTCCAAATAATCATAGGCCCCATTTTTCATGGCTTTTACTCCATCGGCGATTTTCCCATAGGCGGTAAGACAGATCACCTCTGTTGTGGGAGACTGTTTTTTTATTTTTTCAATCAGTTCAATACCGTCCATCCCGGGCATTTGGACATCGGTGATGACCACATGGATGATTTCTTGATCAACTTTTTTAAGGGCCGAGGTCCCATTTTCGGCTGTAAATACCCGATAGCCTTCCAACTCCAAAATCCTTGCTAAAAGATTACGGAGCTCTGCTTCATCATCGACAATCAAAATGTTGACATCTTTTACTTCCATGTCTGGTCTTTGCATGGCTTTCCTGGATGTTTTTCCAAAGAAAACCTTTTGGATTGAAAGTTAAATATAATCGAATAATGTAGGGATTTTTCATCTTATTAGATTTGAACAGGCCTTATTATCTGCAAGTGGACTCATTCACCCTGTACTTAACGAATTTTTCTGTCGTATTCTTGATATTCTTGGGATTTTAAACAATGTAATTGGGTATAGGTGCGAACGAGTATTAAGGATAAAAATGGTGCTTTAATTTGATATTTTAAGGGTACTTTCGGATAGTATATTCACTAAAATAAATTACTTTTGGTGAATATATACACTTGATTTCATATGATTAAAAGAATATTGGGGCAAAAAATCATCCAAAAGCTTAATAAAGGCAAGGCAATTATTGTAATTGGTCCAAGACAGGTTGGGAAGACTACCTTGATTAATTCAATCTTGGAAAATAAGGAACATCTATTTCTGGATGGAGACGACCCAACGGTCAGAAACTTGCTGGGAAATGCAAATACGGAG
>JASBTS010000082.1 GCA_030148305.1 Allomuricauda sp.
TTAGTAAGATGAAAAAGAGACACTACTTAACAATGATAACGGTCGTTATGTTGACGGGATTAAGTATGGCCCAGGCACAGAACCCCGAGTGCATGACGAATCTTTCCATTTACGCAGAGCATGCCAAAGTGAAAAATTATGATGCAGCGTACGAACCATGGAAAATGGTATACGAAAGCTGCCCCGATATCAATAAGGCCAACTTTTCCTATGGTGAAAAGATTTTGGCTCATAAAATTGACAAGTCATCCGGAGCGGAAAAGGATGGTTTCATCCAAGATTTGCTAGCTCTTTATGACAACAGCATCAAATATTTCCCAACGAACTATTCTAAAGCTGATGTGGCAATAGACAAGGCTTTGTTGTTGTATGAAAATAAAATGGCTTCTGATGAGCAATTGTTCAGCATGTTGGACAAAGGTTTTAAAGAGGACAGGGAAAACTTCACCAATCCAAAGGCGCTTTACCTCTATTTCTCCAGCTTGGTAGATTTGCATGGTGCAGGTAAAAAGGACCTTCAAGATGTTTTTGATACCTATGATGACGTAACTGCTAAATTGGATGAGGAAAACCAAAAGGTAACCGATGCCCTTCAAAAGTTATTGGAGAAGGAAGATGCCGGAACAGCTTTGACTGCAAAGGAGGCCAAATTGAAAAGCGCTTACGAAACCAACTCTGAATCTTTCGGTAAGGTGGCCAGTAGTGTCGATTCCAAATTGGGTGCCCTTGCCGATTGTGACAACTTAATTCCTCTTTATCAGAAAAACTACGAAGAGAAAAAAGGAGACGTGAAATGGGTTAAAAGTGCTGTTGGTAGAATGTTCTCTAAAGACTGTACCGATGATCCCATGTTCAGAAAATTGTTCGAGGCCCAGTTGGCCCTTGATCCATCAGCCGATGCTTACATGTATTCCGGTGTGTTGAAGCAAAAAGCTGGAGACAACAGCGGAGCTGTAGCCGATTTCAACAAGGCGGTATCCTTGGAAACGGATTCCTATAAAAAATCCAATATCCTATACAAAATTGCAACCAGTGTGCGTAGAAGCAGTGCATCGCAAGCAAGGAACTATGCCCTTAAGTCCATCGAGGCCAATGCGTCCAATGGAAAAGCGTATTTGTTGATCGCCAACCTGTATGCCGGTAGTGCCAACGATTGTGGTAGCACGCCATTCGAGAAAAGGGCTATTTACTGGAAAGCTGCTGAAATGGCAAGAAAGGCCGGTAGGGTAGACCCTGCCTTAAGTGGCCATGCTAACCAAACGGCGGTCAGCTACGAAGCCAAAGCGCCTACCAAGGAAATGATATTCAGTTCCGGTATGGCAGGTAAAACGGTGAGCTTTAGCTGTTGGGTAGGCGGTAGCGTTACGGTACCTAATCTATAAGTTTGAAACGAACATTACGAAATATTTTAAAGTGTTTTGCCACGGTTTTTACCGTGGCAATCCTTTTTATGTCCTGTGAGGATGAATACAAAAGGGTGGGCGAAGAAGCTGTGAAACCCATTTTTCCTCAGGGAGTTGCCCAAAATTTCACTTTGACCTATACCGAAACCTTGGAAGCCATGAGTTCACAAGATTCTGCCAACTCCAAAGTCATTGCAGTGCTCACCAGTCCCATCTCCGAAGATTTTGACAACCAAAGCTTTAAATTCCGTACCTTTCCTAAAGGACTCAAGGTGGATTTTTTTGATGAGAAAGGTCAAAAAAGTGTGATTTCATCAGATTATGGCATCGTGTACTCACAGACCAATTTGATAGATTTACGGGGCAATGTGCTCATCGAAAGTTATGATGGGAAAAAACTCGAAACCGACCAGTTGTATTTTGATAGAAAGAACAACTGGATTTTCACCGAAGCCGCTTTTACCTATACCAACCCCGATGATGGAACCGTGATGGATGGGGAAGGAATGGATTTCAACAAAGATTTTAGCTTTTTTAAAGCCAACAAGACCTTTGGTCTTATGACCATAAAAGAAGAAGAGGAACAACAATGATCAAGATTTTAAGATACACCGAATACCTGTACTTGGCCGTAGCCGCATTATCCCTTTATAAGATTGCAACCCTTTGGCCCGTAAACCCAAAGGACACTTACATTTTTATCTTTTTTGCCATAGTTTCCGTGGCCATGTTTGTGTTTAGAAGGCGCTACCGGAAACGCTTTGAGCAAAGACAGAAGGAAAACCAATAACCGTCTTGGACACCTCGATCATCATCATACTCCTTTGCCTGTTGTTCTCGGCATTTTTCTCGGGAATGGAGATTGCATTCATTTCCGCCAATAAAATCCATATTGAGATCGAGAAAAAGCAGGAAGGGTTTTTGGCAAAGGTATTGGGACTTCTTACGGAAAAACCTTCCAAGTTTATTGCAACCATGCTTATTGGCAATAATATTGCCTTGGTGGTCTATGGAATGTTCATGGGTGATGTACTGATGGAATGGTTCCAGGGCATGTTGCCCACAA
>JASBTS010000166.1 GCA_030148305.1 Allomuricauda sp.
TTTGGGACCTTAATATTCTATAGTGTAATTATCTATTCTTATAAAAATCTCTTTATCTTGAACACACCCGATTACCTAAATGTAACCGTTTATCTATAAAATCTATTATTTCAACGTAAAACTATGAAAAAAAGTCTCTTATTTCCCTATTTTTTCGTTGTACTGCTTAGTACGTCTTGTGCCCAACAAACTGATTTGGGCATAAATCTTCCGAAAACCCTTGATTTTACAGTAGAAACCGTGGTTGAAGGCATTCAGAACCCCTGGGGCATGGCTTTTCTTCCAGATGGTGGAATTTTGGTTTCCGAGAAATCCGGAAAACTGATCCTGCATAAATCTGGAAAGAACATCGAAATTGAAAATGTTCCCGAAGTTTACAATCGTGGCCAAGGAGGTTTACTGGACATTGAATTGCATCCCAAATACAATGAAAATGGCTGGATCTATTTCTCCTATGCCTCCAGCGATGGGGATGACAAGGGTGGAAATACGGCCATCATGAGGGCCAAACTTGCCAAAAACAAATTGGTGGATCAACAGGTATTGTACAAAGCCGTTCCCAATAGTACCCGCGGGCAGCATTTTGGATCCCGATTGGAGTTTGATCGAAACGGTTATCTTTTCTTTTCTGTTGGAGAACGGGGCGACCGGGATGTGAATCCGCAGGACATTAAAAGAGATGGCGGAAAAATTTATAGGATCAATGACGATGGTAGTATTCCAAAAGACAATCCTTTCATCGGAACCAAGGGTGCCAAAACGGCCATTTACAGTTATGGGCATCGGAACCCACAGGGATTGACCCTGCATCCGGAAACGCGAGAACTTTGGGAACATGAGCACGGCCCACGTGGCGGGGATGAAATCAATATCATCCAAAAAGGAAAAAACTACGGATGGCCTGTAATCACTTATGGCATCAATTACAGTGGTACCAAGATTACCTATGAAACTTCCAAGCCTGGTATGGAACAACCTATCTATCAGTGGACGCCTTCGATTGCACCTTCTGGAATGACGTTTGTGACTTCAAACAGATATCCCAAATGGAGAGGGAACTTGTTAGTGGGTTCCTTATCCTTTCAATATTTGGAGCGACTGGAAATCCAAAACAACAAAGTTGTATATCGCGAAAAGTTATTGGATGGCATGGGTCGAGTCAGAAATGTGCGCCAAGCACCCGATGGTTACATTTATGTAGGCATTGAAGGCAAAGGGATTGTTAAATTGGTTCCTAAATAGCCCTAGACTTATTTTAGGGCATCAACGGCCAGTTTAACGGAGCCATATTTTTTTAGGGCTTGTTCTGCCTCCTCGTAGTTAAGCCCCAACTCCTCCATAATATAGCGGGTACCACGATCCACCAATTTGGTATTGCTGAGTTGCATGTTCACCATTTTATTCCCCTTTACTCTACCAATACGAATCATGAGGGCCGTGGAAATCATATTCAGCACCAACTTTTGACTGGTACCGCTTTTCATTCGGGTGCTCCCCGTCAAAAATTCTGGACCTACGTTCACTTCAATTGGAATATCGGTATTGGTGGCCAAAGGAGACCCGGGGTTATTGGTAATCCCCACCGTCAAGATGCCATGCGCCTTGGCATCTGCGATGCCGCCCAACACATAGGGAGTGGTTCCTGATGCGGCAATCCCTACCAGGACGTCGTTATCATTGATGTTGTACTCCTGAAGGTCTTTCCAGGCTTGCTTTGTATCATCTTCGGCAAATTCCACCGCTTTACGAATGGCAGTGTCCCCACCGGCGATAAGTCCGATTACACGATCATGTGGCATTCCAAAAGTGGGCGGAATCTCGGAAGCATCCAAAACACCCAACCTTCCGCTAGTTCCGGCACCAATATAGAAGAGTCGACCTCCCTTTTCAAAGCGCTTTGTGGTTTCTTCCACTACAAGGGCCACTTTGGGCAACACCTCCTCTACGGCATGTGCCACTTTTTTGTCCTCATTATTGATGTTGGCCACGATCTCCAACGCATCCATCTCCTCCAATCGGTCATATAAAGACGGTTTCTCCGTTATCTTAATGTGCTTTTCCACCACTCTTACAATAATTGTATGTTCATATTCTTAAATGCATCGAGCTTCTTGTCCCAGGGTTCCAGTTCCGTCACCATGGTACTGATCACATTTAGATCACAAGTTTTAAAACGATGCTGTGAATTCAATTTTTCCGATATGCACAAAAGTACCGTTTTCTTGGAAGCGTTGATAACCGCTTTCTTTGTCTGCACCACTTCCCAGTCAAACTCGGTCAGCCCAAATTCCGCATCTACATATCCCGTTCCGATGAAACTATAGTCCACTTTAATCTGGGTCAATGTATTTATAGTACTGGAGCCCATGGCAATTTGCGAATCCCTGGAAAGTGTACCTCCAATGAATATGGTTTCCACGTTGGGTTTTGCCAACAATTCCATTGCCACCGGGAGACTAAGGGTAAAACAAGTGAGCTTGATGTTGGTCGGCAACAATCTAGCCAATTCCAAACAAGTGGTTCCTCCATCGATCAAAATCACACTGTTGTTTCTCAATAGTGTCAACGCCTTTTTTGCAATATTCACTTTTTTGTCAAGTGCATAGACATTGCTTCGGGCCGGGCTTTGGTTTACAAAACCAAGCGATACCGCACCGCCATGTACTTTGGTCAACATATTTTCCGAATCCAATTCTTTAACATCCCTTCGGACGGTATCAATGGAAACATCCAATTTTTCGGCCAAATCTGTCAAAAGCACCCTATTGTGGAGTTCCACTTCATTAAGAATGGCCCGATGTCGTTCTTCCTTGAGCATTACCGTCATATTTGGATTCAAAATCAAAAGTAGAAAACTATTACAGATTACGCCGTTTAACATTAAGACAAAGTAAATATTGCATTAAAAAGCAAAAAACAGCAAATTTAATGCAAATAACGGCAAAATATCATATATTTGTCCTGTTTCAAACCCTTAATAGCGTCAAAACATGCAAGAATTGGCTGAAAATCCCATGAAACTTGAATCTCAGGACACTGAAACCATCAAGTTTGAAAAAATCAATACCCATATTTATCAAGACTCGGAAAGCGCGTCATGGTACGTGGCGAACGAAATTGCCGGCCTGATCAAACAAAAACAAGAAGAGGGCAAAAAAGCCGTACTCGGCTTGGCTACTGGATCCACCCCAACCAAGGTATACGACTACCTGGTACGGTTTTACAAAGAAGGCCGTTTAAGTTTCAAAAATGTGGTCACCTTTAACTTGGATGAATATTTCCCTATGGACCCTACCTCCATCCACAGTTACAAGCGTTTCATGAACGAGCATTTGTTCGACCATATCGATATTGAACCCTATAACATCCATATTCCGGACGGAAGTCTTTCCAAGGATGAGATCAGGAAATATTGTATGGATTATGAGGAGAAAATCCAAAATGTAGGCGGTATCGACATTCAGATTCTCGGGATTGGCAGAACCGGGCATATCGGGTTCAACGAACCTGGATCTTCGCTGAACTCAAAAACACGTTTGGTGCGATTGGACAGAGTGACCCGTTTGGATGCTGCCAGCGATTTCTTTGGGGAAGAAAATGTACCCAAAAGAGCTATCACCATGGGCGTTGGAACCATCATGGGAGCCAAAAGAATCATACTAATGGCTTGGGGCGAAGGAAAATCGAACATCATTTACCAAGCCGTGGAAGGGAAAATCAAGGAGTCTGTACCCGCCACTTTCCTACAGCACCATGAAAATTGTGATTTTGTAGTGGATAGCGCTGCGGCCTCCAACTTGACCAGAATTAAGACCCCATGGTTGGTGACCGAATGTGAGTGGAACGACAAATTGATCAAGAAGGCTGCCATCTGGCTTTCGGAAACATTAGGTAAAGCTATTTTGAAATTGACCAATGAAGATTACAATGAATATGGCATGGGAAACCTTATTGCCGAAATTGGTTCAGCGGAACAAATCAACCTTAATGTTTTTAATGAATTGCAACATACCATTACAGGTTGGCCAGGCGGAAAACCCAATGCGGATGACAGTCAAAGACCGGAGCGTGCAGAACCCTTCCCAAAAACTTCGCTCATTTTCAGTCCACACCCTGATGATGACGTAATTTCAATGGGTGGCACTTTGCTACGACTTGTAGATCAAGGCCATCATGTACACGTGGCATATCAAACTTCAGGGAACATTGCTGTTTTTGATGATGAGGTCATCCGATTTTTGGATTTCGCAACCGATATTCAAAAAGAAAATAAAGACCTTAGAAAGAAATTTAAAGAGGTTCGTGAATTCTTGGCCAACAAAAAACCTGGTGAAGTGGACAGCCCAGAGGTGCAACAGTTTAAAGGACTCATTAGAAAAGGAGAAGCCTTGGCCGCCTGCAGATATTGTGGCGTTAAGGAAGAGAACGCACACTTCCTCAACCTTCCTTTTTATGAAACCGGAGCGGTTAGAAAAAAACCACTTTCTGATGAGGACATTCAAATTACTTATGACCTATTGAATAGATTGAAACCCCATCAGATTTTCGCAGCCGGAGACCTTTCCGATCCGCATGGCACACACAGGGTCTGTTTGGAAAGTGTTTTCAGGGCCTTACAAAAATTGAAGGATGACGGAGTGGATTGGATCAGAAATTGCTATGTATGGTTGTATAGAGGTGCATGGCAAGAATGGGACATTGCCGATATGGAAATGGCCATTCCTATTGGCCCCAAGGATATGGCACGAAAGAAAAATGCCATCTTCAAACACCAATCCCAAAAGGACAGTGCCATGTTCCCTGGTAATGATGAAAGGGAGTTTTGGCAACGTGCGGAGCAAAGGAACAAGGAAACTGCCAATAGATACAACGCTTTGGGAATGGCCGAATACGAAGCCATGGAAGGCTTTGTAAGATACCATTTCTAAACTTTCAGTATTAAGATACTTAATTTAAAAAGGCCTACATTTAGTACATCGTAGGCCTTTTTTATTTGCCTTTATGAAAAGAATCCTTTATTTCATTCCTTTTATTTTACTCATGTCCTGTGCCATAACCAAAGCACCAAAAGAAGAATTCAGGGGAGTTTGGATCGCTACGGTGGCCAATATTGACTGGCCAAAACATCCAGAAGACGACGTTACCAAGAAGAAAAAGGATTTTATTGCCATACTTGATTATTATCAAAAGCTGAACTTCAATGCGGCAATTGTTCAGGTGCGAACTGCCGGGGACGCCTTTTATGAAACCGATTTGGCTCCGTGGTCCAAATATATTTCAGGAAAGGAAGGCGAAGCCCCTAAAGATTTTGAACATCCTCTAAAATGGATGATAGACGAAACCCATAAACATGGTATGGAATTCCATGCCTGGTTGAATCCCTACCGAGCCACGGTAAATTTGGACACTACAACCTTGGCCAATTCCCATGATTTTTACCAACACCGGGATTGGATGGTTAAATACGGGCAAAAATACTACTACAACCCAGGACTGCCCGAAGTACGGAACAAATTCAACCTAATCATAAAGGAACTGGTTTCGAACTATGAGGTAGATGCCATTCATTTTGATGACTACTTCTACCCCTATAAAATGGAAGGGGAAGTTTTCGAAGACGCTTCCACCTTTTCACAATATGGTTTACCCAGCCAATCCTTGGATGATTGGCGAAGAAGCAATGTAGATTCTCTTGTGAGCAATGCCCATAAAACCATTAAAGCAACAAAATCCTGGGTGCAGTTCGGCATTAGTCCGTTTGGGGTATGGAAAAACAAAAGCACCGACCCAAGAGGTTCCGATACCCAAGCGGGACAGACCACTTTTGAGGACTTGTATGCCAACCCCCTACTTTGGGTACAAAAAGGGTGGCTGGATTATTTAGCCCCTCAAGTATATTGGAGCATGGACTACCCAGTGGCTTCGCACAGAAAAATCACAACCTGGTGGGACCAAGCTACCCCCAACACCAATCTATACATAGGCAATGGCGCCTATAAAATCAAAAATAACAGCGACAAGGCTTGGAACAAGACCAACGAAATCCCCAAACAGCTCAAATTCTCAAGAAATCTGGAGCATGTGAACGGGAACATTTTTTTCAGTGCCAAATCCTTGATGGGCACCCATGAAAAAGTGAACCAAAAACTGGAACGGAAATTTTATCCATTACCGGTCAACAATCCAGGGCCTTTGAACAAGGTCAAACGTAACATACAACCACCCAACATTGAATCGCACAAAAAGGAGAATGGACAATTGGAGCTTTGTATCTCGCACTCGGACAATGTTCCTCGATTCATCAATCTATATTTAGTCAAAGGAAGGCAACGTCAACTTTTGATCAAAGAATATTTGGCCGAAAACGAGAACCTGTATTGTTTTGATACAGAACTGTCATCAAAATATGTAAAGAAGAGCCTTGCCATCACCATCAGGGATGCCTACGGTAACGAAAGTGACATGCATATCCTCAAACTAAACCAACCCTCACTAAAACCAAATAGAACACCAAAATGAATATAGCTCCGAAAGATAAAAATGCCTGGCTTTGGATTCCCTTCCTGTATTTTACGCAAGGGATCCCCTATATTTTGGTGGTGATCCAGCCAGATTACCGGGAACAGCAGGCTGCGCAGCGGTAGCAAGATATGGCTGACGGTATAGGCCACCATTTCAGATTTATACGCGGCAATGGTCTTGGGGATGATCTCGGCAAAAATCAGGAAGACCAGGGTCAGCAAAATAGACGCGGGAACAACGGCGTTGTCGCCATAGAGACGAATCGCGAGTACGGTGGCGAGCGCAGCGGCAAGATTGTTGATGAGATTGTTGCCGATCAATATCGTGCTGATCAGACTGTCGGGTTTTTCCAACAAGCGTGCAGCGCGCCGGGCACCGCGGTGGCCAGTTTTCACTTTGTGGCGCAGGCGGTAGCGGTTCAGGGACATCATTCCAGTTTCAGAACCGGAGAAGAAACCAGAAAAGAAGATCAGCGCGGCCAATATTCCAAATAAAAGACCCAGCGGTGCCTCGTTCAAAAAGCCCTAAACTCCCGAGAAAAAAATCAGTGCCAATCTTGAAGAAAAACCGCCTGCAGCACAAGCCGCCAGGCTCATAAGTTAGCGGCTGGCAATCAAGCTCAGGGCG
>JASBTS010000091.1 GCA_030148305.1 Allomuricauda sp.
CAATGCACCAATAATTACTACCGATGCTCCAAGCCCGTAGGCCATGTTAAACAATTTTTTTGTTGATTTTGACTGTGCCATAATTCTAGTTTTAATTAAGTTATATAAATAAGTATTTGGTTACAAACTTTGATTTATATAGCGTTCTCTCGATAAATATTGTTTTATAATCCTCCTTTTCCTT
Source organism: Allomuricauda sp. (assembly GCA_030148305.1). Lineage (GTDB taxonomy): Bacteria > Bacteroidota > Bacteroidia > Flavobacteriales > Flavobacteriaceae > Flagellimonas. The sequence continues at coordinate 185 of JASBTS010000091.1, forward strand.
TGGTAGAGTCTTCCTCTCCCATATAATCCTGTACCGTTCTAAAGCCGATGTAGCTTCTTGCAGAATCTTGGTACTCGTAATCCCTGGTGCTCACTTGTAGGAAGTATGCAACATCCTTCCAAGATCCACCTCTAATCACCTTTCTCTTGTTTTGGCCAGATCCTACGTTGGGGTTCATGGTTGAAAGGTATTCATAGGCTCCCGAATCGAAACTGGAATTGGTCCATTCCGAAACGTTTCCTGCCATATTGTACAAATTGTAATCGTTCGGTTCAAATGATTTGGCCTCCACGGTGTACAAAGCAGCATCTGCAGCATAGTCACCACGCTGTGGCTTAAAGTTGGCCATAAAGCAACCAGTATCACTGATCACATATGGTCCGCCCCATGGGTAGGTTCCACCTTCAATACCACCTCTGGCGGCGTATTCCCATTCGGCCTCTGTTGGCAACCTGAACTGGTTCACGAACTGCTTGCCACGAGATTTTTGATCATCATTTTTGAATTTGGTCCTCCAGTTACAGAACGCCTTGGCCTGCATCCAGTTTACACCCACAACAGGATAATCACTGTAGGCATCGTGCCAGAAGTAATCGTTGTGCATGGGTTCATTATAGGAATATTCAAAATCCTTGATCCAAACAGTGGTATCGGGGTAAATCTCCAATTCCTCGTGTCTTATAAAATCTTTTCTTCTTCCCGTCTTTGCCCTAGCGGCGGCCTCAATGTCCATCCAGCTGTACTTGTACTTCAACTTGGTCACATCGATAGACCTAAGTCCATTATAGCTTTCTTCTTCAGGAAGATAGATGGAATCCATTACTTCGGAGTAGTATTCATCTGGATATTCTGATGTATCCCAGATCAAATCCACATCCTTGTTCAACGCCCTACCTTCGTAGCCTGTTTCACCAAGTCCCGCATAGTTGTCCAACATATATTTGTCATAAGCGGACAATTCGGTTGTATCGGTATCCTTAAAGGAATATTCACCAATACCTTCATCTTCCGGTCCAATGCCAAGCTCATCGGCCAATATGGCCAATCTGGTCCTTACAATGGAATCCTTTACCCACTCCACAAACTGACGGTATTCGCTGTTGGTGATTTCCGTATCATCCATATAAAAGGAACGTACGGTAACCGTTCTTGTCGGAGCGTTCAATACTTTCGCCTGATCCTCCTCAGCCTTACCCATTACAAAGGCGCCGCGGGGAATCAGTTCCATCCCATAGGGTTTTTCTGGATGCCATTGTTTTCCACTGACCCCAACTAGTTCACCTTTTGACCTTGATTTAGAGCCACAACTGCTAAGCAAAAAAACAAGTGCTAGAGATGAAAAGAATAGCTTTCTCATACTTTAGGTTAAATTATCGATTCAAGATTTTAGACTGTGAAACACATTTTCATTATTCTCAAAACTGATTTTTGAATAAATTATTGTGCAAACACAAGCAATGCTCAAAATTTTAATTTGTTTAGTTAAAGCCTTTTCTATAGGCTTTGAACCACCTTTCTGGAATAATTTGGTTGCAAGCATCCAAATAGTCCTCTTCGGTGCATGGTAATAACGCAACCGAATTTGTTTTAGTATGTTCAGCTAAAATTGATGGAACCTCTACCCACCAACGTTCCGTAACATGGCTTTTGAAAAATACCAGTTCCTCGGAATCCGTGGGTACGGTGAATTTTGTGAAGTCTTCGCTCTTGGAGCTGGGCTGTTCCTTGATCCTGAAACTCAGCCCTTCTATAAAATACCAAATGATCTGGGCGATCATCTGAAATGCCTGAGGTGAATTCTCCCCTTCATAAATACCGAAAAGGGAAACCCTGTCACTGATACCCGCATACCGGGCTATGGCACATATCTCCCTTCCTGTAAACCCATTAGGGGAAAAGTTTTTGGACATGCCTATTTCCGCAGCCCGTATAGCCCTTAGGTCCAAACTAACAATATCGCTACTACGAAGGACCGGTTCTGCCAAACCAATATTATTCGCAATCTCGCCCAAACGGTAGGCATCAAAGAAAAGACGCTCCATAAGATCCATCTCTTCCTGTGCATTGAAATAACTTTGGTAACCGATATTGGAGAAATTGAAAAGATTGTTGGGTTTGTCGGTAATGATCTTGCTCATGTAGGAGTGCGAAGAGATCAATTCCTCATCTTCACCAAAATCAAAACGGCTATCAATGGACACCAAATTGACCATATCCTTGATCTTATCAAATGCACGATAGGTGGGATACGTAATATCTTGGGTAAGACCGATTACCACCGGGATGATGTTTTCTTCCAAGAGTCCGGCCACGATTTCCTTCACCACAAAATAGGTATCCTCTACGGTATCGCCTTCTTCCACATCCCCAATATCGATGATGGTGGAGTTCCAATTGCCCATCATGAGTTTGTACAATTGGATGCGGACTTCACTCAAATCGAGTTTCTCCGGCTTCTTTTCAAAAGCGTTCCTGGATTCCAATACACCAAAAATGGCAACATCGGCTTGGGCGAAGACGGGTAATCCGTCCTTTTCAGTGTGAATGAAAATGTTTTTGCCCAATGCCTGTTGTGGCAACAATTCGGAATGTGCCAATACCTTGTCCGAAACAGGGATCAAAAAATCGAACGCCATATTATTTCTTCGCTTTTGTCGAGGCTTTTTTCTTTGGTGTCTTCTTATCAATTAGGGCTTTGGCTTCTTCAAGCGTCATCTTGGCGGCATCCACATCTTTGGAAAGCTCTACTTTTACCCTACCTTTTATAATGGTATGTCTTCCCCATCTGGCCTTTTCGATCCTGATCTTTTCCTCTGGCCACTCTTGGACCACTTTTTCGGCCTCCTTAATTTTTTTATCCTCGATCAATTCAATCACATCAGCTTGTGACAAATGATCGAAGTCGTATTTCTTGTTCACGTTGATGAACATTCCATCCCATTTGATGAACGGTCCGAATCTTCCCTTGCCCTTTGTTACTTCTTTCCCTTCATAAGTGGCAATGGGGGCATCGGCTTTTTCCTTCTCCTCGATTAACTCAATGGCACGAGCTAAATCTACATCAAAGGCACTTTCACCCTGATCCAGGGAGATGAATTTTTTACCGAAACGTACGTAAGGGCCATATCGACCCACATTGGCCTCTACTTCCTCCCCTTTGTGCACACCCAGTTTTCGTGGTAACTGGAAAAGTTCCATGGCCTCCTCAAACGTGATGGTACCGATGGATTGGTCGGGCAACAAACTGGCAAAAAGGGGTTTTTCCTCTTCTTCGGCAGTTCCTATTTGCACCATGGGACCAAATCGGCCCAAACGAACGGACACCTGACGACCGGTTTTGGGATCTACACCCAAAACACGTTCCCCACTGGCTCGTTCGGCATTTTCTTCAACTTGCAATACGTTTGGATGAAAATCCTTGTAAAAGTTTTTCATCATTTCCTGCCAATCCTCATCACCCGCGGCAATCTCATCAAAATCTTCCTCTACCTTGGCAGTAAAGTTATAATCCAGAATCTTGGTAAAATGATCCACCAAAAAGTCGTTCACGATTATTCCGATATCCGTAGGCACCAATTTACCTTTGTCAGATCCCACCATTTCAGATAGTTTTTGTTCCGATACCTTTTCGGATTCCAAAACCAATTGGATGTATTTTCGTTCGGTGCCTTCTATGGTTCCTTTTTCTACATAACCCCTGTTTTGGATGGTGGAAATGGTTGGTGCATAGGTAGATGGTCTACCAATTCCCAGTTCTTCCAACTTCTTCACCAAAGATGCTTCGGTGTAGCGATAAGGGGGTCGGGTAAACCTTTCAGTTGCAGAAATGTATATGTTCTGAAGGGGCTCCCCCACTCGAAGAGCAGGCAGCATACCTTCTTGTTCTTCCAAAATATCCTCATCGTCCGTGCCTTCCAGATATACTTTTAAAAAGCCATCAAACTTGACAACCTCACCATTCGCGGTAAATTCCTCGTTATGGGTGCTGGCCTTGATCTTCACATTGGTGCGTTCCAGCTCGGCATCGCTCATCTGCGAAGCAAGGGTCCTTTTCCAAATCAATTCATAAAGTTTGGATTGGTCCCGCTCCAAAGAAGGGGATTGCAATTTCATATCGGTTGGGCGAATGGCCTCGTGTGCTTCTTGGGCACCTTTGGTTTTCCCAGTAAAGTTTCGTACTTGGCTGTACTCTTCACCATAACTTTGGACAATGGCTTCCTTAGCCGCGGAAAGGGCCTCATTGGAAAGGTTGACGCTATCCGTTCTCATATAGGTGATCAAACCTGCCTCATAAAGCCGTTGGGCCACTTGCATAGTGCGGCTCACTGAAAAATACAGCTTACGCGATGCTTCTTGTTGAAGGGTAGACGTTGTAAACGGTGGTGCCGGGGATTTTTTGGCCGGTCTTTTGGACAGATCGGCAACGGCAAAATCAGCACCGATGTTATTTTTCAAAAATGCTTCGGCAGCTGCCTTGGTCGGGAAGGCATTACTCAACTTAGCGGCGAACACACTGCCACCATTTGTCTTGAATTCTGCCTTGATCCTGAACGAACCTTCGGGAGCGAATCCCTCAATTTCACGTTCGCGCTCCACAATCAAACGTACAGCAACGGATTGTACCCTACCTGCCGAAAGTCCTGGTTTCACTTTTTTCCAAAGCACCGGTGAAAGTTCATAACCAACCAAACGGTCCAATACCCTTCGGGCCTGTTGGGCATTTACCAAATTGTAGTTGATGTCCCTCGGATTCTCAATGGCCTTTTGAATTGCTGACTTGGTAATAGAGTTGAAGACGATGCGTTTGGTCTTGCTCTTGTCCAATTTCAGTTCTTCCGCCAAGTGCCAAGAAATGGCCTCTCCCTCGCGGTCCTCATCACTTGCGAGCCAGATCACATCGGCTTTTTGAGCAAGGTCCTTGAGTTTTTTCACCAAGGTCCTTTTCTCTTTGTCTACGGTATATTTTGGCTTGAAATCGTTTTCAACATCTACACCCAATTCTTTTGAAGGAAGGTCGACGATATGTCCGAAACTAGACTCAACTTGATAATCTTTTCCCAGAAATCGTTCTATGGTCTTTGCCTTTGCAGGGGACTCTACAATAACTAAATTCTTTGGCATGCACAGGGTTTTGTGGTAACAAAAGTATATTAAAATTTAAACTTTAAGATTTGAAAGCTTTGATTTTGATACAAATCACCTAAAATCTTCATCAAAATTGAAAACCAACAATTATAAGTCGGGGAATAAAATTGTAGCTGAATTAATTAGTATTTTTAAGGCTATAACTAGCTAAACCTCATTTAAAATGAACCATCGTTACTTGATCATGGCCATTGCCATACTCTGTTGGTACCCAACCCTGGCCCAAAAAAAATCGAACAAAAATACAGTAACCTATGACCAGTCTCTCTACAGCGGAATGGAATGGCGTATGGTGGGTCCTCACCGAGGCGGACGAGCAGGTACCGTGACCGGAGTTCCCAGCGACCCCAACCTATATTATATGGGTACTGCTGGTGGCGGGGTCTGGAAATCTACCGATGCAGGAAATTCATGGGAATGCATTTCCGATGGATACTTTGGTGGTTCTATTGGAGCCGTTGCTGTTTCGGAATCCGATCCCAACATTATGTATGTAGGTGAAGGCGAGCAAACCCTTCGCGGTAACGTCTCATCAGGAAAAGGACTTTGGAAAAGTATGGATGCCGGGGAAACTTGGCAGTTCATTGGTTTGGAAGATTCTGAGCATATTGCACGTATCCGTATTCATCCTAAAAATCCAGATATCGTTTATGTTGCGGCCATTGGCAATTTATGGAAACCTAACAAGACCCGTGGCGTCTATCGCTCCGTTGATGGTGGCAAAAACTGGGAAAAAGTGTTGTACATCAGCGATAAGGCCGGAGCCGGGGACTTGATTATGGACCCCAACAACAGCCGTATCCTGTATGCGGCTACTTGGGAAATGAAACGAAACGGATACCGTATGGACAGTGGCGGACCGGACAGCAAAATGTTCAAAAGCACCGATGGGGGTGATACTTGGACCGATATTTCCGAACATTCTGGATTGCCAGGATTTCCATGGGGAATTGTAGGAATAGCCGTTTCTCCTTTGGATTCTGATCGGGTTTGGGCCATTATTGAAGCCAAGGATGGTGGGGTTTTCCGTTCGGATGATGCCGGGAAAACCTGGAAAAAAATCAATGAAGATCGTGCCCTTCGTCAACGAGCCTGGTATTACAGTAGAATTTATGCCGATACCCAAAATATTGACAAGGTCTGGATCATGAATGTAAGTTATGGTGTTTCCACTGATGGCGGAAAAACCTTCACTTTAAAAAATGCTCCCCATGGCGACCACCACGACCTTTGGATCGACCCCAACAACAACCAGCGTATGATCATTGCCGATGATGGTGGGGCACAGATTTCAAATGATGGTGGCAACAACTGGACCACCTATTACAATCAGCCAACGGCCCAATTTTATCGTATTGCCACAGACAGTATTTTCCCGTACCGTATTTATGGCGCCCAACAGGACAATACCGCACTACGAATTTCCCATCGTACATCAGAAAATGCCATTACGGAAACGGATTGGGAACCCACCGCTGGAGGGGAAAGTGCCCATTTGGCCCCTGACCCCAAAAACAATCAACTAGTGTATGGCGGAACCTACAAAGGGTACATGAACCGATTGGACCATACCACGGGTCAGACCATTTCTACAAATGTGTGGCCGGACAACCCTGCAGGTTCCGGAGCGGAAATCATGAAATACCGTTTTAATTGGAACTATCCGGTTACCTTCAGTAGACACGATTTCAATGTACTTTATGCAGGTTCCAATTACCTACATGCCACTACTGATGGCGGTCAGTCCTGGAAAACCATCTCGCCTGATCTTTCAAGAAGTCTTCCAGAAACCATCATGTCTTCCGGTGGGCCAATTACCCAAGACAATACAGGGGCAGAGTTCTATTCCAACATTTTTGTAATCAGCGAATCCATTCTGGAAAAAGGAGTAATCTGGACCGGAAGTGATGATGGCCTCATCCATGTAACACGGGACAACGGGGTAACTTGGGAAAATGTGACACCTCCCGCTTCCATATCCCCCAAATTGAACATGATCAATTGCATCGACCCAAGTCCATTTAAAAAAGGGACCGTTTACGTTGCGGCCACAGCCTATAAGTTTGGGGATTATAGCCCTTATCTTTATAAAACCGACGACTATGGTAAAACTTGGAAAACGATCACCAATGGTATCACCAATAATTATTACACAAGGGCCATCCGGTCAGATAAAACCAGGGAAGGTTTGCTTTATGCCGGTACCGAATGGGGCATGTTCATTTCTTTTGATGACGGGGAATCGTGGGTTCCTTTTCAGTTGAATTTGCCCATTACCTCTATCAGGGATCTTCATTTAAGGGACAACGATCTTATTGCCGCCACACATGGCAGAAGTTTTTGGATGATCGATGACCTTACCCCTTTACACCAACTATCGGACGAAGTCAAGAACAGTGATTTTTATCTATACAAACCCGATATGGCCTACCGAATGCACCAAGATGGGGGCTGGCAGGAACCTGATACCAAATTAGTAGGTGAAAACCATCCGAATGGTGCCATTATCAATTTCTACTTGAAAGATTTGAAGGAGGGCGATAAGGTCTCTTTGGATATTTTGGAAATGGACGGCACCCTCATCCGCAGCTATGCCAACACGGCATCGCCCGATAGGATGAGACCATCATCCACCCAAAAATTGGAAGTGAAAAAGGGAGGTAACCGCATGGTGTGGAACATGAGGTATCCAGGGTATGAAGAATTCAAGGGAATGATCTTTTATTCATCACCCAATGTAGGTCCAAAGGTTGTTCCTGGCGATTACAAAGTACGTTTAACCTATAACGGGACCCCCATGGAACAGACTTTCTCCATTAAAAAGGATCCTCGTATCCCTCTTATGCAGGATGACTTTCAACAGCAGTTTGATTTTTTGATGAAAGTTCGGGACCAAGTATCACGGGCAAATAAAGCAATCATCAACATTCGTGATATTAAGAAGGATCTGGCCTATCTCAAGGAAAAAACAACGGATAATGTCGAAATCAAAAATTTGGTGGACACGTTCGAATCGGAACTTTCTGTTATTGAGAACAAGATCCACATGACTAAAAACCAAAGTAGTCAAGACCCTTTAAACTTTGGAATCCGGATCAATAACAGACTTGCTTTCCTATTGGCCGACTCGCAACGAGGAGATCAACGGCCCACCAAGCAAGCCCAGGATTTTTTTGGGGAAGTCACCAAGGAGTTGGATGTACAGATCAATGCCTTGAACACCTTGGTCAAAAAACAGGCAACTGCCATCAATGAAAAAGTGGAGGAAAACCATATCAAAATGATTTCCATGGAATAACCCTTTTCCCTGCAAGTAATAAAAAACGCCCTTTTACAGGGCGTTTTAAATTTTTAAGAAATCCTATTAATCCAGACCGATCTGGCTCAACAGTTTAATGTTGTTGTCCAAATATTCATATTGATAAAGGACCCCGTCGCCTACCATGATCAAATGACTTTCCAAAGGAATCACATCAAAGGTGACAATATCTTCAAAATGGTTTAATTCCTGAAGATCATGGATATCGGTCTTATCATAGACTTTCAGGCCAGAAGCCCCATCACAAACAAATAGTTTTTCGTCCTTGATTCCCAATCCATATGGACCATCCAAAGGATAGGATTCGGCCAGGACCGGACTTTCAATAGTACTGATATCCACAATGAAAAGTCCACTTTCCGTTGCACCACACCAGTTACCTCCGCGCAGGGTCACATAAGCATAATCCCCATCAACCACCACGGGATCGCATGCGGTCCCATGTTGAAATTCGGATACGAACGTTGGGGTGGCTGGAGTGGTAATATCATAAATATACATGCCGCTCATACTGCCTAAAAAAAGGTAATTGCCTTGGTTAAAAATGGTCTCGATGTCGAATCCAGCGGATACATCTTGCAAATCTTGGGGATTGTCCAAATCTGAAATATCAAAAATATTGATGTTGTGGCTATCCACGGCATAAAGGTATTCCTCTACAATTTTAAAGCGGGCCAACGAACCTCCTTGCCCGGTGCCACTATCGGACGATTCGGAAGCGGCCAAACCATCCATGAGGACAAAATCACCATTTTTTTGTTCTACTTCCGACTTTAATCTTCTTTCCGTGGTGGTTTCCCAACCTACCACAATCTCGGTAGCATAGTCATACCCTTCATACTCGATCAAATCGGCCTCCATGGGAAAAAACACGTTGTTGTACAATACATCTTCCAACCGATTGACCAGTTCGATGTTATTGATATCGGATATATCAAGAACCACTAGATCCATCATACTATCCGCAAACAGGTAATCATTTTTGATAGAGATATCAATATTTCCGGGAATATTGATAAACCCAACTTTTACGGGTTGTTCTGGATTGCTATTGTTGATGATATGAATACCGCGGTATTTGTCGTTGATGAAAATATAATCCCCATAAGCATAAACCTTTCCTGATTCTTCTATAGGTTTGGGAGCAATGATTGCAACACTTGTGGCAAATTCGGCTTTGGTCATAACTAACGGTCTGGCCACGATATATTCGGCATATTGATCGTCCGAATTATCATCGGTACAGGAAGCCAATAACAATACGTTCAGGGTAAATAAAAGGAAGAGGGTCTTTTTCATAGTAGTTTGTGTTTTAATCACATAGATGGGAATTCCATAAAAAGTTGCGCCTTGTCCCACTTAAAATTTGCCTGTACCCTTGTAGGTTTGATGGCAACAATGCATTAAAACCTTCCTTACCCAAACTTTCCTCAATTTAATCTTAAAAAATACTGCCATATTGTCACTAAAATGGAATAAGCACTATCTTTGCACCCCATTGAAACAATATGATCAAGGACGAAAGCGTAGAGAAAGTAATAGATGAGAGCCAGCAGGGAACCCCTTTGGCACTTCAACATAACGATAAAAACACCCGCAAACTTTATATTGAAAGTTATGGGTGCCAGATGAATTTTTCCGATAGCGAGATCGTGGCCTCTATTTTGGCCAATGAAGGTTTCAATACCACCCAACTATTGGAAGAAGCCGATCTGGTATTGGTGAACACCTGCTCCATTCGCGAAAAAGCGGAACAGACCGTACGCAAGCGTTTGGAAAAATTCAATGCCGTAAAAAAAATAAATCCGGGAATGAAGGTTGGCGTTTTGGGCTGCATGGCCGAACGACTTAAAAGCAAATTCCTGGAAGAGGAAAAAATTGTGGACATGGTCGTAGGACCCGATGCCTACAAAGACCTTCCGAATCTGATTCAAGAAATTGATGAAGGCCGTAATGCCGTGAACGTGATCCTCTCCAAGGACGAAACCTATGGCGATGTAGCTCCTGTTCGGCTAAATTCCAATGGAGTGACCGCTTTTGTGTCCATCACCCGTGGTTGCGACAATATGTGCACCTTTTGCGTGGTGCCGTTTACCCGTGGCCGCGAACGTAGTCGCGACCCACAATCCATTTTGGAGGAAGTGAACGACCTTTGGGAAAGAGGTTTCAAGGAAGTGACCCTTTTGGGACAGAACGTGGACAGTTACCTTTGGTATGGTGGCGGACTCAAGAAGGATTTTGAGAAAGCCACTGAAATGCAAAAGGCCACATCGGTAAACTTTGCCAAGCTTTTGGAAATGGTGGCAGAGGCACAACCCAAAATGCGAATCCGTTTCTCCACCTCCAACCCGCAGGACATGACCTTGGATGTGATCGAGAGCATGGCCAAATACGACAACATTTGCAAATACATCCACTTGCCCGTTCAAAGCGGTAGCAATAGAATTTTGAAGGAGATGAACCGTCTTCACACCCGCGAGGAATATTTTGAACTGATCGACAACATCAGAAAAATTATTCCCGATTGTGCCATCAGTCAAGATATGATCACCGGATTCCCAACGGAGACCGAGGAAGATCATCAGGATACCTTGAGTTTGATGGAATACGTGAAATATGATTTCGGTTTTATGTTCGCCTATTCCGAAAGACCCGGAACCTTGGCAGAACGAAAAATGGAAGACGATGTTCCCGAAGAAACCAAGAAAAGACGTCTTCGTGAAATCATCGACCTGCAACAAAAGCACGGCCACTTCAGAACCCGAGAACACTTGGGCAAGGTTGAAGAGGTGCTTATCGAAGGCCCTTCCAAAAAATCCGACGCCCACTGGATGGGTCGGAATTCACAGAACACCGTAGTGGTATTTCCAAAAGAAAACTACCAAGTGGGCGATTTTGTCAACGTAAAGATCAATGAATGTACTTCTGCCACCTTGATCGGTGAGGCAGTGGGGTACTCAAAAAATAATTAACCACTTTTTGTTATCCGGTTTGTTCACTGAGCGTAGTCGAAGTACAAATCGGAATGCAAAAAAGAAAAGATCCCTGCTGCTGCAGGCACTAGAACAAAATGGAAAGTGTACAATCCATAAAACAACGGTTTGAACTGATCGGTAACGATGTAAAACTCAACCGGGCCATAGAAAAAGCCATTCAAGTGGCACCAACGGACATTTCGGTTTTGGTGACCGGGGAAAGTGGTGTGGGTAAAGAATCCATCCCCAAGATCATTCATTCCCTTTCACACCGAAAACATGCCAAATATATTGCGGTAAACTGTGGGGCCATTCCCGAAGGAACCATAGACAGTGAACTTTTTGGGCACGAAAAAGGTGCCTTTACCGGGGCCACACAAACCCGAAGTGGTTATTTTGAAGTGGCCGATGGCGGGACCATCTTTTTGGACGAGGTAGGAGAGCTACCCCTCACCACACAGGTACGTTTGCTCCGTGTGTTGGAAAACGGGGAATTCCTGAAAGTAGGCTCTTCCCAAGTGCAAAAAACCGATGTCCGCATTGTGGCCGCGACCAACATCAACATGTTCGAGGCCATCAAAAAGGAGAAATTCAGGGAAGACCTTTATTATAGGTTGAGTACTGTGGAAATCCATATTCCGCCGTTAAGGGAAAGACGTGAGGACATCCACTTGTTGTTCCGAAAGTTCGCTTCGGATTTTGGCCAAAAATACAAGATGCCCACCATCCGTTTGGAAGACGATGCCGTGCATTTGTTGTTGAAATATCACTGGCCCGGGAACATCAGGCAGTTGAGAAATATTGCCGAACAAATTTCCGTGCTCGAAGAAAACCGGACCATTACAGCCGCTACATTGAACAGCTACCTCCCCGATGCCGCAGGCTCCAATTTGCCGGCCGTGGTAGGTCAACCCAAAAAGGATAGCGATTTCAGCAACGAACGCGAAATTCTGTACAAGGTTTTGTTCGATATGAAAAGTGACCTGAACGACCTTAAAAAACTGACCTTGGAATTGTTGAAGGACAACGACACCTCCAAAGTGCAGAAGGAAAACGAAAACCTGATCCGAAAAATTTACGGCAGCCACGAAGAGGAAGAGGACATTGACCTTGAAGAAAATGTAGCAACTGAAGTTTTAGGGCTCCCAGAACCGGTGATGGAAGCCACTACCACTTCCACAGCCTTGCAACCCCAAGAGGACCGTTATCATTTTGCCGAAGAAATCCAAGAGGAAGAAACCTTATCTTTACAGGAGAAGGAAATCGAATTGATTAAAAAATCGTTGGAGCGAAACCGTGGCAAAAGAAAAGCTGCGGCAGCAGAACTGGGCATTTCGGAAAGGACCCTTTACCGAAAAATTAAACAATACGATCTTTGATCTTCGATTAAAATGATTGCAAAACACATGAACATACAAAATGGATTTAGGATTGCAGTGTTGGGAATAACTTTATTCCTTTCCGGTTGCGGGGCCTATAATTTTTCTGGAGCCGATGTTGGCGAAGCCAAGACCTTTCAGGTGAACTTTTTCCAAAATTATGCGGATCAAACTCCGGGTTCTGTGATTGTACCTGGTCTGGACAGGGATTTTACTTTGTCTCTTCAGGATATGATCAACAACCTTACTAGCCTTTCTTTGACCGGAAATAATGGAGATTTGCTCTACGAAGGTGAAATTGTGGAATACAAGGTCATCCCTATGACGGCCACTTCCGATCAACGGACCGCACAGAACCGACTCACCATGAGTGTGAACGTTCGGTTTTTCAACAACAAAAAACCGGACAACGATTTTGAACGAAGATTCTCCTTCTTCTACGATTTTGATGCCGCCGCATCCCTGACATCCGTTCAGTCTGCGGCACATGAAGAAATTTTTGAACGACTGACACAGGATATTTTCAACGCATCCTTGGGCAATTGGTAACCTTATTATGAACGTTTCGGATTTTATACATATTCTTCAAAACTCCAATACTATCCTTTCCCCAAAACAAACACGGGAACTGGAGGATATGATTGAGGAATATCCCTATTTTCAAGCCGCAAGGGCCTTGCACTTGAAAGGGTTGAAAAATCTGGACAGCTACAAATACAACAATGCCCTAAAGGTAACCGCAGCGTACACCACGGATCGCGATGTCCTTTTTGATTATATCACTTCCAACGAATTTGTCCAGAACAATATAGCCGACGCCATTGCGGGAAGAGGTTCCAAATTGGAGGACCAAAAGGCCATATCGGAAGAAATTGAACCCAACCCACTCGCGGAAAGCATGCTCGCGGAATCCGATGAGCCCGCCTTGCCACAAAATCTTCAGGATGCCGAACAGATCCTGAATCCCGAACTATTCAAGACCAGGCCCATAGAAGAACAACCTGTTCCATCATCCAAAGAGGAACGGACCAAGAGCGAAAAGGAATTAAATTTGGGCAAGCCCATCCCCTTTACCAAAAAAGAAAAGCATTCGTTCACCGAGTGGCTGCAACTTACCTCCAAAACCGAGGAACAGGAAGTAGAGGAAAACGTGATGGAAGAACTGGAACGGAAGAAAAAATTTGACCTTTTGGACAGGTTTATCCAGAACAATCCAAAAATTGTTCCCAAGGAAGCCCCCAATACCAAAATTGAAATCAAAGACTCTAGTAAATTCGATAAAAACGAATTGATGACAGAGACGTTGGCCAAGGTGTACCTCGAGCAAAAAAAATATAAAAAGGCCATTCAAGCCTTTAAAATATTGAGTTTGAAATATCCAGAAAAAAGTGGTTTCTTTGCAGACCAAATTCAGGCGGTGAAGAAACTGCAGAACGAAAAAGAGTAAAATAAAGAAATGAGCACGTTTACAATTTTTTTGATATTGATCATTATCGTGTGCCTTTTGTTGGTGTTGGTCATCATGGTCCAAAACCCTAAAGGTGGTGGTTTGTCCTCTTCATTTGGAGGTGGCGGAACCCAAGTTGTGGGCGGTGTAAAGAAAACTGGTGACTTTTTGGACAAAAGTACTTGGACCCTTGCCACCCTGTTGATTGTGTTGATCTTGCTTTCCAACGTTTCCTTGAAAGGAAACTATGGTAGTGCAGATTCCAAACTGTTGCAGGGCGATGACATTGAAACGGTTCCAGAAACGGTTCCCGAAGAAGTGCCAGAACAGCTTCCACCTGCCGGTAACACCAATCCAACGGATACTATCGGAGGATAATTTGAAGTGACAAAGTATACTAAAATGCCAGCTTGAATGACAAGCTGGCATTTTTGTTCTACAGAATGTCAGTTTTTGTGCATTGGCACAATTTCTGCCCAATAGATTCGAGAATTTTTAAATCAAATACCTAAAAATTAATTATATGGCTAAAGTTAATAT
>JASBTS010000020.1 GCA_030148305.1 Allomuricauda sp.
CTTTTTTAGTTTCATGGTTTATTTTTTAAGGTGAGTATCCAATTGAGCAAATCTTCCAAAATGGTGGTGTTGAGGGAGTATTCCACAAACTGCCCTTTTTTTTCGCTGGTAACGAGGTCCGCTTGGCGCAGAATGTCCAAATGGTGCGAAATACTGGGTTTTGAAATATTGAACCGTTCGGCAATCTCCCCTGCGTTCATGTCCTTTTCCTTGAGCAACTCTATGATCTGCCTACGGGTTTCGTCATTAAGGGCCTTGAACAGCGAATTCATTTTGATTAGTTATTTAGATAAATGTCTAAATATTAATTGAGATTTGCAAATGGGTTGGGTAAAAGGTTGTGGGTGAAGGGTTTTTGGGGTAAAAGGTAAAGGGGTTGGGGTGAATGGGTCATGATGACCCGATAACTATCGGGATTGTTTCAGCATCCCATCTTTTGGTTTGGGGATGGGACCCTGAACTGAATTCAGGGTGACGAAGTAACCAATCATTCTTAATCAAACCCCTCACTGAAAAACTCTTCTAAGGTCATGTCAAATGCTTGGGCAATTTTTAGCAAGCTTGTAAATTGGATATCTGTACCAGTTTCGTACCGGCCATATTGTGCACGGGGAATATCCTTTTCAAAAGCAAAATTTTCATAGCTAGTGTAACCCTTTTGAATTCGTAACGACTTGATACGATTGGCCAGTTTCTTGATTTCTTTTGATTTATCCATGAAGTAAAGAAATCAATGGAGCTATTAATTAATTACCACTAATTAGTGGCTTTTTAAAATAGTTTTATATCTTTAGATATAAGTGAAAATGCTCCGAAAATGAACGAATCCCAAATCAAGGAATTGAACGCATGGATTACCGATACCTTTGGTACGCCCGAAGTATTGGCGCAATACTTAGATTTGGCTGTGGAAATGCTCTTTTATGTAGAGCAAGGTGCTTTTGAGCAACAGGAACTACAGGATGTGGTAACTGTGTTGCGGGGGTTAAAGTACCGATTGACATAATCCATTATTGGTTAAAAAGCAGAAGTATCTCCTCTTCATCCAGTATGCGGTTAAATATGTTTATGTCATCAATTATACCACTAAACCCAGAGGTGGTACTAGGAGTTAAGCTCTGCTTGCCAATTCTGAAGGGCGCACCTGAACCTAATAAATAAGTTTCTGGCCCTAAACTTAATTCACCGTCCAAATTTCCGTTTATATACATTTTTGCATTTCTTTCATTATAAGAGACCAAAATATGTGTCCATTCGTTTATGGGAATTGGATTTGATGATTCCAAATGGTTTTCAAATACATTCCATCTTACTCTTTGGTTTGATGGATTTAACCCTAGATAAAAACGTCCAACTGCAGAAGGTGGTGGCCCACCAAAGTATTGATTAAGAATTGTATCCCAATCGTTTTGATTTCCATTGGGGTTTATCCACACGGATACCGTAATTGTTGAACTATATTCTATTTCCAACTCATCAATACTATAAAATGCGATGAAACCCTCATTTTCATTGAACTCCATTGCCTTGTTGGCATCACCGTTTCTATTTGTTGTTGGGTTCACAGTACCAATAATCTCGCTTGGATAGTTGTTGCTACTCGTATCTTGTGCATTGCCATCTAGTAAAACTTGAATGATTAGACCATTGGTCAAATCATGGTTAACTGTTATGATACCTTCTTTGACAATTTCATCGGAAGTATCTTGGTTACTTGCAACCAGTTTTACGGAATAAGTGCCTGCATTTTCATAGGTTACAACCGGATTTTGTTGATTGGAAGTAGACGGGTTTCCCCCGTTAAAAATCCAAGTCCAACTCGTTGGGTTTCCAGATGAGGAATCATTAAAAGAAACAGACTCATTTACCAAAATCTCAGAAGAATTTATTGTGAAATTTGCCGTTATCGGTATAACTTCTTTTTCCCCCTCTCCATTATCACTTGAACAACTTGCTATTAAAACAAGACCGAAAAATCTAAAAAACCAAAATTTCATCCTTTCCATAAATCCAAAATAATTCTTTTAAAAGAATAAACAGGTGGTAATCGACATGTTTTTGATTTCCCTGGCAATTAAAAATTTGAACAATTTTCACTTCATCCCATACAACACCTTCCCTGCTTCCTCATATTTGTCTCCTGCGTTCCAAAACAATTTGTCCGGGGTATTGGCGATCAATCGGCCAGAGAGTACATACCCTTGGTAAAACTTCAACAGATAGCCGTAGTCCAGGGAGTCGGCCTCGTCACTGGCCTGGTGGTAGTATTTAAAGATCTCGTCATTAAAACTGCTGAACCCGGTAGAATAGGTTGGGGCGGGAATCCCTTTTTTGGCAAAACTGACGTTGTCGCTGCGGTCAAACAATCCCTGTTCGGGTGCGGGATCACCTATGGCCTTTAGGCCAAAAGTGGAGGCACCTTTTTCGATCAAGGATTGGGCAGAGGTGCGTTCCAGTCCAATAATGGTGGCCAAAGAGGTATCGTTATACCCCCCGCCGTCAGTATTGAAACAATAGGATACTTGGTCCAAGGGAATCATGGGATGATCCGCATAGTATTCGCTGCCCAACAGCCCTTTTTCCTCCCCGGTGAACAAAATAAATAGGGCCGAACGTTTGGTAGGATACTTGGCCAAGTTCTCCGCCATGGAAAGTACGGCCGTAACCCCAATGGCATTGTCACGCGCGCCGTTGTAGATGGAATCCCCTTCGGCATTCGGTTGACCAATGCCCACATGGTCATAATGGGCGGAGTAGATCACATATTCATTTTTGAGTTGTGGATCGGACCCTTCCATGATGGCCACCACATTTTGGGTATGAAGGGTAGTTTTGGTCTGCCCGTCCGATTTTAGGTCATAGGACAGCATTTTGCCTTTTTCAAACCCTGGGTCGGTCGAATTTACCCAAACATGGGGCATTTCGGCAGCTTCAGCATCCTCATCGGATTCCTTTACTTCGGTGCGACTCCCGATATAATGTTTCAAACGGCTCCACATGGCCTCATCAAACTGTACCAATTCCAAAAGTCCTTTGGCGCCCATGGTTTTGGCCATTTCTACCTTTTCCCTACTGCTTCGGAACATTTGGCCAGGATCTTGCCCAGCGGCACTGCCCCCAAGGACCACCACCATTTTATCCTTCACATTCTTGCCCTTAAAATCCGCTTCGGTGCCATAGCCTAAAAATATCGCTTCGCCTGATTGCGCTATTGCGGGCATGGTAAAGGATGCAAGCAATGGATAGGCAACGCCGTTCAGGGTAAGCTCCAAAAGGTTTGGCGCGCCCGTTTGTACCAAATCAAATTTTTGGTAGTAAGAATCGGTCCCGGGAACAGGCACGGCCCCATTTCTACGCAATTCGTTGGACAAATAACTGGCGGCAATCTTGTTGCCACGAGTTCCTGCTTCGCGACCTTCCAAAAGGTCGTCCGCCAAAAAGTAGATATGGCTTTTTATGGTGTTCACGTTCACCGTGGAAGCAGCTTTCTCCTCATCGGTTTGGGCGGACAGCATTCCGGTCAACAGAAAAGCAAAACAAAGGGTAAGGAAATTTTTCATCGGTATTCGAGTTAGTTTGGTGTGCATTGTTGTTTTAAAGATAGCCAAAAAGCTTATTGTCCCGAAGGCACAGTACCTTGTTCGTTCAAGATGCCTTCCATTTTTAAGTGGGTGATCACGGGTTGTTTGGCCATCCGCACCAAGGTCACGTGATCAAAGGCCATGGAATCTTGTGGGTTTTGGCTTCCTCCTGTAGTGCCCAGCATGGTGTAACTGTGCCCTTTACGAATACGGTTGGAAAACGAATGGAAATGCCCGTTGATAACCGTATAGTCCCGATCCGCCAACGCATCTTCCAAGGGACTGAGCCCCTTTTCATCCTCCCGCATCCACAAAGGTTTGTGCATGAGCACAAACGTCCATTTTACGTTGGGGTATTTTTTCAAGACATCCGTAAAGTAGTTCAATTGCGCATTGCTCATCCCGCCAATGCTACGTTCGGGCATGCTGTAGTATTCCGATTCCTCGTATTTCCCTTCGATTTCCCCTGCGATGATCTTAAGGGCCTTGGCGCGGGCCTCATAGATTTCCATCATCCTTTTTTCCTCATAATCTTCGGAATCCATCATCAGAAAAAGTACATCGTCATACACAAAATGATAATAGCGTGGCCCGAAACGGTTTTTCCAGAACTCCCTCATTTTGGGGTTGGTCAGGTCGTGGTTTCCTCCCAAATGGAAGAAAGGCATGTTGAGTTTGGCCGTGCGACTATCAAAAGAGTCCCATTCCTTGGTCAATATGGAATCCACTTCCGTACCGCCATCAATAAGATCCCCCACACTGAGCACAAAAGTGGGGTCCAGTTGGTTCAGTTGTTGAACGGCCGTGGCATATACCCCTTCGCGCTCCCCGCCATTCAAATCGGAAATAATGGCAAAGGTGAAATCATCCTCTGTTGGCTCGAACGTTTCACTGGTCCAAGGTTTTGGCCCTTCGGAAATATCGTGATCAAAAATTGGGGCAACCGGTTCGGGTTGTTGCTTGCAGCCCATCAAACACAAAAGGGCAACAAAAAGTATGGAATAGCTTTTCATGAAGTTTAATTTTTTCGGTAATCCAAAGCGGGTTTCCTATCACCCAATAAGGCTTCGTATTTAAAATCGGCACCTCTACGTTCGTTGAATTCCGCCTTGACCTGCTCCAAAAGTTTTGGGTTTTTGATGAGGTCCATGGCGGTAAGTGCCATGGTTTTGGCGGCCACCATCATTCCTTTGTACCCAATATCGGTGCCACCGGCAGCAACGGCCTGCCAGCTGTGGGCAGGGGTTCCGGGCACCCATGTGGCGGCGGTAACGGCTCCGGTTGGGGTGTTCCAGCTTACATCTCCCGTATCTGCGGATGCCTTGCCGTGGGTGAATTCCATAGGTTGCACTTTGTCGGCACTTTCAATAGGTCCTGGGGTTCCCAAGGTCTTTTGGATTTCCTTGGCGAAAGCAATATCCTCTGGGGTATAGTCCACTCCGCCTACTAAGGTCATGTTGGCATGCAACAGGGTTTCCAAGGCTTCGTTGGGCAATCTTTCATAAGTACCTCCGATAATTTCATAGGTCATTTCAGTTTCCGTACCGATGGCCGCACCTTGAGCGGCCTTTACCACGCGGTCCCAAACGGCTTTCACCTCAAGGCGGTTGGAGTGGCGAACCACGTAATACACTTCGGCTTCCTTGGGAACAATATTGGGAGCATCGCCACCTTTGGTAATGATGTAATGGATACGTGTTGGTTCGGTGGTGTGCTCGCGTAGCATGTTCACCAAATCGTTCATGCCCTCCACCCCATCAAGGGCAGAACGGCCCAACTCTGGAGCCATGGCTGCGTGCGAGGATTTTCCGGTAAACCTGAATTTTCCTGAAATGGTAGCGAGGTTGGTACTAGGGTTGGCCGTGTTCTTATCCCCGGCGTGCCATGAAACAATGGCGTCCACGTCGTTGAAAAGTCCGGCACGGACCATATACACTTTTCCAGACCCACCTTCCTCGGCGGGAGTGCCATAAAAGCGGATGGTGCCCGATTTCCCGGATTCTTTTAGATAATCCTTGGCTGCGATGGCAGCGGCCAGGGAACCGGTACCGAATAAATGGTGGCCACACGCCTGTCCAGGGGCACCAACAACCCTTGCCTTACGGAACGGAACGGCATCTTGGGACATGCCGGGCAGGGCATCAAATTCTCCCAATACTCCGATCACAGGACTTCCGTTACCATAGGTGGCCGTGAATGCGGTTGGGATTCCCGCGACACCGGCTTCAATGGTAAAGCCTTCTTTTTTGAGTTCTTCCTGCAAGAGTGCCGAGCTTTTTTCTTCCAAATAGCCCAATTCTGGATTTTCCCAAAGCGACTTGGCTATAGAAGTGTAATGGTCCTTTTTGGCATCGAGGTCGGCAATCATTTTTTTCTTGTCCTTTTGTGCCATGGAAATGGAAGAAATGAGCACAAACGCACAACCGAATAAAAGTTGGTTCTTCATTTTAAAAGAGTTAGTAGTTGGGTTTTGGTTTTAAAGTTGGTCGGGCGATTCAATATCGCGCTTCTTCCAAAGATACTATTTAAAAACCAGTGGATGGAGGGTCATTTCCAAAGGAAATGGACAGGAAAGAGGGAGAATTATTTTATTGGAACCCTATTTTTCACAAAAGTAGATGCGTTCCTCTGGATCTAGGCCCAATTTAAATTGTTCCTCCTTGGAGAAACAGGTTACATAGTCATCAACCTGTACCTTGAATCCACGTTCTGCCAGTTTGTCCTTATAATCCTTGGCATAATACCGAACGTGGTCGTGTTGGCCGAAAGCAATTTTTCGTTGCCATTTTTTGTTCAGGGAAAAATCCTCGTAGGTCTTGTCGCGGTTATAATCAATAGGGACCTGAAAATAACCGCGCCCTCCCTTTTTCATCACCCGGTACAATTCATCCATGGCCCTTTTGTCATCGGGGATGTGTTCCAAAACATGGTTGCAGATAATCAGGTCAAACGTTTCATTTTCAAAAGGGATGGCCGTGATGTCCACTTTTTTAATGGGTACAGATTTGGGGTATTTGAAACGTTTTGGGGAAAGGTCACAAGGATGGTACTCAATGTGTTCGGCTTCGGAAAAAATTTGATAAAGCGCTTTTTCCGGGGCAAAATGGAGTAGGGTAACGTTGCCTGTATCGTTAAAAAGCCCCAAATTGGCTAAATACAGGTACATCAAACGGTGTCGTTCCAAGGAATGGCATTCATGACACAGGGCATTTTCCCTTTTTTTGACGCCTACACTACCAAAAATAGGGAACGAGGACCCACAGATGGGGCAAAATACCCTATCCTTGGCGTCGTCATGCAAGTCTTTATCAATGTTGGATTTTTGGTACAACCTTTTGATGCCGTGTACCAAAAGGTTCCCAATGGTTCTCTCGTTTTTCATTCTTTAAGATTCAACGGACAATGGATTGCCTTGGTGAATTTTGGGATGAAAATACTAGGTTGGGTTGTTAGGGGTTGGGCAAAATTGATGGATGCCCTGAATCAATTGATGGGTGCCTTCTATTTGGCTTTTGAAGCATTTTCCTTTACCCTGAATGCTACGATTTTTTTGATGAGATCAAAAGGAATGGGTTGGTTCAGGGGAAACTGTACGGAACCTTTCCCCTGTTTGTATTGGGATAATTCTTTTGCAAACTTTTCATGCCCTGAAGGAGTGGCGTAAAGTCCGATATGATTTTTATACCCTGCAAAATAAACCAAAGGTTTACCGTGTGTCTTATAGCCCGGCATACCATACGCCATCTGTTCCACGACATCTGGGGCGTTATCTTTTATAATTGCCCTGATCTTTTGCATGATTTCTTGGGACCCTTCTGGAAACTTGGATATGTAGTCATCAATTTCACTCATATGTACTGATAATTACATGATTGCATGAATGTAAAAATTTATTTCATCAAAACACATAAGACAAGCGTGCCCCACCATAAAAATTACGCCCGTTACCAGGGTAAAAATAACGGGGTTGGGCACCTCCAAATCCTACCGCATTGATGAGGACGGATTGTGCATAGTTTTCATCAAAAATATTGTTGATGCCGGTATGCAGACCCAGTGTCATGTGATTGGATAATCGGGTACGATACCCCAGTTTTGCATTGAAGACATTATAGGAATCCGAACTGGTGGTGTTGGCATCGGTAAGGGGAATGTTGTCCACAAATTGATGGGTAAGGTTCAATTGTAGCCCATTGGTATGTTGAAGGTCCAACCCCGTGCTCAGGCGATGTTTGGGTACGCCGGTCAATGGGTTGCCGGAATAGTCGTTGTCGCCATCCACAAAATCTACAAAACTATGATCGTTAAAGGTGTAGCTTACATAGGGTGTTGCGGTAAGTTTTTGGGTCAAGTTGCCTCTGTAACGCAAATCCATTTCCAACCCTTGGTGACGGGTTTGACCGGCATTTCGGCCAATATATTGATCTTCCCCGACCCGTTGGGCCACCAAAAGGTTTTTGATGTCCATTCGGTAAAGGGTCACGTTTGCTGAGAATCGATTTTGATACAGAAGCCATTGGCTGCCCAGTTCATAATTGGTGCCTGTTTCCTGGGCAATGTCTGGATTGATGACCCCATCGGGCGTCAAGGTTTCTTCCAGACTTGGATTGGAGAAACCACGACTGATATTGGCGTACAATTGTCCAAAATTGAACGAATATCTCAGGCCGAAATTGGGCATCAAAATAGCATCGAAGTTTCTTTCTGCAGAAGTATTGGCATCCCCTTCATGGAACAGGTCGTTGAAGGTGTAATGGGTTTTGTTGAGGTTGAGTCCCAATTGTGCCGAAAAAGCTTCCGAAAAGGGATAGGTAAGCGACCCAAAAAGATTGAACTGCCTCCTAAACTCGGTATTCTTGCTCAGGCGGTCGCCCTGCAGACTTCCATTTCCGTTGTTGTCTGCATATAGATTTTCAAAAGTGCCCCAGTGGTATTCGTCTTTGTACAGTTCACCTCCCACCACATATTGGGCCTTGGCCATATTTCCTTCAAAAACACTTCGGAAACCAAATCCATTGGTGAACTCATCCAAGATATCAAATGGTCTTGGTTCATAGTGGTCCAAATAGGTGTAAAATAGGCTGGTGGTGTTTTTCAGATTATTGGAAAATTGATAGGAATGGGACAACCCAGTCAATAGATATTTATTGGCCTCATAACCCTGTGCTGCCAACCAATTGGATGCTGCTCTTGTGGGGTCTTCCTCAAAATCAGTCAAGTTGATGGAACTGGCAATATGGGCCGTGTAATCAATATAGTTTGTTAAAAAGGAAAGCCTGCTTTTTTGGCTGAGTTTAAATTCGGTATTCAATAAATATCCATTTCTTTTGTACTGACTGTTCTGTCTATATCCATCCGTTTCCAAATGGTTGTAGGCAAAGGTGAGGGCCAATTTTTCTTCGGAATGCACAAAGGAAAGATTGTCCTTCAGCATGGCATATGAACCCAATGTTGTAGTGTTGGTCAACCGGGTTTCTTCAATGGGAGAGGTCTTGATCTGTAGCAAAATGGCACCTCCCAAATTGGAACCATAGGCTGTTCCTTTTGGCCCTTTGATGACCTCTATCGACCCCAGATTTTCAAAATCATAGGCTTCAATAGCAGAAACCCCCGTACCGTTGGTCACAGGAATTCCATTGAAATACAAACGGAGTTTGTCCGTGCCATAAGGGGTTCTGGCCCCAACCCCGCGAATCGTGATCCTGTTGGTATTCAAGGCTCCGGAGAGCATATAAACCCCAGAAATTTGATTGATGGCAGACGGAAAATCTATGGGATTGAACCGTTGGAACGTTTGGCTCCCAATAGTGGAGGAAGCCGTAATGCCTATTGCTTTTTTGGGGACAGCATCGTCCATTAAAATAATTTCATCCAATTGGGTTATGGAATCTTTTTGGGCATCTTGGGCAAACAAGGTACCAGAAGCTAAAACAAGAAAAAATACAAAATAGGTTTTTGCTCTGCTTAAAGAACTTGGGGACAAGGGCAATTATTTTTTTAGGGTTATGGTCTTTCCTTTTTGGGCACTTTCCTTGGCTGCTTCCAGAATTTCAACGACGGTCATGTTATTTTCCAATGCCGTCAGATCACTTGGGTTTAGCTTGACCTTTCCCCTGATAACGGCAGCTAGCAGTGAGAAGGGATCATTATAGGGATTGGGTCGTTCTTCCAAGTCCATTTTTTCTTCTTGAAAACCATCATAGCCCTCCGCCATGCGAACCCGAAGGGTATTTCGGTTATCAGCAAATATGGCTCCTGTAAGTCCGTATATTTCCATGTCCTTCCTGCCGATGGGCCAGTTCCATGAGGGTTCCAAAATGGCCATAGAATCGTCATAGGTGAGCACAATGGTGGCATCGTCATCCACTTTTGGATTGTTTTCGGATTGGAGTTGTTGGGTTACGGCGGTCACCGAAATAGGCTTTTGGCCTTTTTTCAACCAGGTCATTAAATTGGCACCATAGCAACCGAAATCGGTTATGGCCCCTCCGCCATTGAGCACCGGATCTTGCAACCAGTCCAAGAATTCTTTGTTGACCCCAATTTTGACAGGACCTCTATGCCCATCACGTACGATCACTTTTCGAAGTTCACCGATCTTGCCATTATCCAACAGTTGTTTGGCTTCATGGTTGGTGGGGTACCAGGTGGTCTCATAATTGGTCAGTAAGTGAATCTGATATTTTTCCGCAAGTGCCTTCATTTTTTTGGCATGGTCCATACTAACGGCCAAAGGTTTTTCCACCATTACATGAATACCTTTGGGAGCACAGGTCTCCATCACCTTTAAATGATCGTAAATGGAACCAAAGGCGGTCACGGCTTCGGGGTGGGTGGCCGCAATCATTTCTTCCAAACTATCATAGACCAAATCCATGGAAAAGCCATACCGGTCGGCAAAGCGTTGTGCCAATTCACGATTGGGTTCGGCAATGCCCACAATTTCGATGTCACCTATATTTTCCCTGCCCAATATCCCATGTACGTGGGAATGGGAAAGACCGGCGACCCCAATTTTTAGAGGTTCGGTTTGTGAAAAAAGTGTTGTAGCGGGCATCAGGGCAAAGGTCAGACAGACCAAAATGAAACGTACCATGGGTTGATTGATTTATGTGCCTTATAAAAATAGGAACTAATTGTCAAGTTCAGACAAGAAAGTGGAGGTATTCTGTATGAAGGCACATTCATCCTTCAGGTTGGCCAGTTCGGTTTGATGGATCAGTTCGGCAGCATATCGCTTTCCGTCAACCCCAATTTTGTCGAAAGCAGCGGTCGCGTCAGAGATCAAGGTCACTTGAAACCCCAAGTTGGCTGCCATGCGCACAGATGTGGATATGCAATGCTCCAGGGTAAGACCAATAATGACCAAGTCGGTAATGTTTTTGGCAATCATGGCAATCTCCAGATCCGTTCCGATAAAGGCACTGTTCACGGTTTTTTGAAACACAGGCTCCCCATTTACAGGTTGCACCAATGGATGGATGGCATTTCCATTTTTACCCGGATATAGCGGAGATGCAGGATTGGTTGAATTGTGCATCACATGAAAAACAGGAAGGTCTTTATTTCGAAACGCTTCCAGGATTTTTTGACAGTTCTTTTCTGCCTGAGGATTATTACGTTCAATGCCATAATAAGCAGTTTCCTGTAAACCAGATTGAATATCGATCAAGAGAAGGGCCGTCATACCAAAAAAGGATTTGTTTATAAAAGTAAACCAAAACCCTGCATCATCTACAATTCTTTTGGTTGATGGGACTATTGGAAAATTCAATTTTCACGGCCCGTTCACAATGGCTATTTTAGACGAAACTTAAAAAATGAAGATTGTTTCCTACAATGTAAACGGCATCCGGGCTGCGCTCAACAAGGGGTTTGTGGATTGGTTAAAAGCCGTAGATCCCGATGTGGTCTGCCTACAGGAAACCAAGGCGATGAAAGAACAGGTGGACACTTCGGCTTTGGAAGAAGCGGGATACCCCTACCATTATTGGTACAGCGCGCAAAAAAAAGGTTATAGTGGTGTGGCTTTACTTTGTAAAGAAGAGCCGGATCATGTGGAATATGGTACGGGCATCGACTATATGGATTTTGAAGGAAGGAACATCCGTGCCGATTATGGGGACCTCTCCGTCATGAGCATGTACCTGCCCTCCGGCACCAATCTGGACCGATTGGACCACAAACTGATGTACATGGCAGATTTTCAGGATTACGCCACTGACCTTCGGAAAGAGAGGCCCAACTTGATCGTTTGTGGGGATTACAATATTTGCCATGAGGCCATAGACATCCATGATCCAGTCCGGAACAAAAACGTATCCGGGTTTTTGCCTGTGGAAAGGGAATGGATAGGTAATTTTATCAAAAGCGGTTTTATTGATAGCTTTAGACATTTCAACAAAAACCCACACCAATATACCTGGTGGACCTATCGAGCCAATGCAAGGGCCAACAACAAAGGTTGGCGTTTGGATTATGGCATGGTGGCCGAACCTTTAAAAGAAAGATTGAAACGTTCCGTGATCCTTTCTGAAGCCAAACATAGCGACCATTGCCCCATTTTGTTGGAGGTGGAAAGATAACTTTCGCATAAACTTGAAACTGTAGGATTATTTACCTTTAACCGTCCTAAACTTTAGAACAATGAAATACACCCGAATTCCACATACCGATATCCGAATCAGCAAAATATGCTTGGGTACCATGACCTGGGGACGACAGAATACCGAGGATGAGGCCCATGAACAAATGGATTATGCCTTGGATCAAGGAGTGAATTTTTTTGATACCGCCGAATTGTACCCCATTCCACCCAAAAAGGAATTGTATGCAGTGACGGAAGAATTCATTGGAAACTGGTTTAAAAAAACAGGAAATCGGGATAAAGTGGTCCTGGCTTCCAAGATTGCCGGGCCAGGACACGGGGGCAAACATATCCGAAGCACTGGTTTTAGTAAAGAATCCATCATAGGTGCCGTGGAAGGCAGTTTGCAACGTCTTCAAACGGATTATATCGACCTATACCAATTGCACTGGCCCGAGAGAAACACCAATTATTTTGGACAAAGAGGGTTCAATGCCCATGCCGTTGAGGTTTGGGAAGACAATATCCACCAGATTTTGGAGACCCTTCGCGACCTGATTGCCGAAGGGAAGATTAGGCACGTGGGACTTTCCAATGAAACCCCTTGGGGAACCATGCGCTATTTGGAAGAAAGCAAGGTGCATCAGTCGCTCCCTAGAATGTTGACGATCCAAAACCCGTATAGTTTGTTAAACCGTTTGTTTGAAGTAGGGCTTTCCGAAATTTCCACAAGGGAAAAAATAGGGTTGCTGGCCTATTCGCCCATGGCGTTTGGGGTACTCAGCGGTAAATATTTAACGGAAATTCCACCCCGAAAGGCAAGGATTACCCTTTTCCCCAATTATAGTAGATATAGCAGTGATACCGCTACTAAGGCTACCGAGCAATATGCCCAGTTGGCAAAGGAACACGGATTGAGTATGGCACAGATGGCCCTGGCCTTTGTGAACAGTCGACCTTTTTTAACGAGCAATATCATCGGGGCTACCACTATGGAGCAACTCAAGGAAAACATAGAGAGTATAGAAGTAGACCTTTCGGATGAAGTTTTGGAAGGTATTGAAGCCATCCATAACGCCATTCCAAACCCTGCTCCGTAATCTTATTCCAAAGCGTAGGCACGGTACTCGTCACCTGAAGCCGTACCCATTTTACCACCACCACAGGAGATGACGATGTACTGTTTGCCATCCACTTGGTAGGTGATGGGCGTGGCGTAACCCCCAGCGGGCAATCGGTCTTCCCATAATTTTTCTCCGGTCTTCATGCTGAAGGCCCGTATTTTTTCATCCTTGGTGGCAGCGATAATGAGTACTCCACCTTTGGTGATCACGGGGCCACCGTAATTTTCAAGTCCGGATACGGGGACATTGGGGTCGTTGAGACTTTCTTCATGACCCAAAGGGATTTTCCAAAGATATTTACCAGTGTTCAGGTCAATGGCGTTCAAAGTGCCCCATGGTGGTTTGACCACGGGATAACCCCTGTCATCCTTGAACCGTGCAAAACTGGCGACGGAGTATGGCACATCGATTTTGATTTTCTCGACCCGATGGTCCTTGGCTTCTTCCATGCCGGTCAAGAATTCAGCTATCGCATCAATTTCATCTTCGGAAAGATTGGGCATTCCGGGCATGGCTCCCCTTCCTTTTTGTATAATGGTCTTGATAGAATCTGGCTGCAACCGCAATTTTACATTTTGAAGTTCAGGGATACCCGCAAGGCCTTGAAGTTCTCCACCATGGCAACGCGCACAATGGATTTGTGCCAAGGATTGACCCATATTGGAATTATTGTCCCCTCCAACTGCCTTCATTTTGATGATCCAGGCCATCTCGTTACCATTCACATACATGACCCCGTTTCGAGGGTCCACAGCCGCGCCTCCCCATTCCGCACCTCCATCAGCTCCGGGGAAAAGAATCACTCCAGTGGTGTCCATCGGAATGAATTGTCCTTGAGAGGTAATGGATTTGAATTTTTCCAACACCGTTGGGGCATCATCACTTTTGTTTCCCTTCACCAAATCATCCACAAAAGCCTTTTCGTTGGGAGCATACAGGTCGTTCTCGGTTAAAATTTGACGTGCAAAGGGTTCCGGTTTCAGAGGGAGTGGTTGTGTGGCATAAGCTTTTTCACCCATCAGTTTGGAACTCGGATAGGCTTTTTCCTCAATGGGAAACAAAGGCTCCCCCGTTTCCCGGTTGAACACGAAAACGTGTCCACTTTTGGTCACTTGTGCCACAGCAGGAATGGTTTTTCCATCTCTTTTTACTTCCAATAAATTGGGTGGTGCAGGTGGATCACGATCCCAAATGTCGTGGTGTACCATCTGAAAATGCCAAATGCGCTCCCCGGTTTTGGCATTGAGCGCCAATAGGGAGTTGGCAAAAAGATCGGCTCCTTCCCGATCTCCTCCGTACCAATCAAAAGCAGCCGATCCGGTAGGGATGTAAACTATTCCACGTTCAAGGTCCATGGCCATGCCCGGCCAACTGTTGGCACCACCGACCGTTTTATAGGCATCGGCTGGCCACGTATCATAACCAAACTCGCCCGGTTGCGGAATGGTATGAAAAGTCCAGACAATCTTTCCGGTCAGCACGTCATAAGCACGGATATGACCTGGGGAAGCTCCGGGTCCCTCTCCAACACGTGTACCTTGGATCAATATATTTTCAAAAATAGCTCCGGGGGTATTGGACACCACGGACTGCTTTTGGGGATCACGACCGAGACCATCCCGCAAATCGATGCTCCCATTATTTCCAAAGGAAAGTATCGGTTTTCCTGTTTCAATGTTAATGGCATAGAGTTGGGGTCCCGAAGTAAAAAAGATACGACTGGGTTCATCGCTGTTCGATTTCCAATAATTCAGTCCACGGTTCATGCCCAATCCCGATTCGTCTTTGGAAACGGGTTTGAATTTCCAGATTTCCTTACCCGTAGTGGCGTCGACAGCAAAGAGTTCTATGGCCGCATTTACGCCATACAGAATCCCATCGACAACCAACGGACTGGTCTGTATTTGGGTGTTCCTTCCTTCTTGCAGTCCACCACTTTTATAGCTCCACGCCAATTTTAAGTTGGCAATATTGGCCGTGTCAATTTGGTCGAGATCGGAATAGTGGGTGCGCTCTGGATCCCCTAAATAATGTTCCCAAGTAGTAAAATAGTCCTTGTTGGACGATGTGTTTTTTTCATCTGAACAGGATGCCAATAGGGCAACCAACAGGAAAAGCGAAAATCGTTTCATGTGCATTGGAAGGTTTCCTAAATATAGGTTTTAAAAAGGGAAACTTTTGAAAAGGAGGTTAAAAAAGGAAATCGACCACATCCTCAATTTTGGAAACTTTTCGGATTTGGATGCCCGTGTTCTTCAAGCCGATTTTATTGTTTTTGGAAACAAAAATGGTGGTAAACCCCAATTTCTCCGCTTCCAAGATTCGTTGGTCCACGCGCTGTACGGGGCGGATTTCCCCTGCAAGCCCCACTTCCGCGGCAAAACAGATGCCCTTTTCAATAGGGATGTCGGCATTGCTGGACAATATAGCGGCCATAACGGCAAGGTCAATAGCGGGGTCATCCACAGAAATACCTCCGGTAATGTTCAAGAAAACATCCTTTGCGGCCAATTTAAAACCTGCTCTTTTTTCAAGGACGGCCAAGAGCATGTTCAAACGTTTGGCATTGAACCCGGTTGCGGAACGTTGCGGTGTGCCATAAACGGCAGTGCTCACCAATGCTTGAATTTCTATCAGCAGCGGACGCATCCCTTCCACGGTGGCGGCAATGGCGGTTCCACTGAGGTCTTCCTCATTTTTGGAAATCAATACTTCGGAGGGGTTGTTCACTTCCCTTAGACCACTGCCCTGCATTTCGTAGATACCGAGTTCGGCCGTGGACCCAAATCGGTTTTTCAACGAGCGGAGAATGCGGTACACGTAATTTCGGTCGCCTTCAAATTGCAGCACCGTATCCACCATATGCTCCAAAATCTTGGGTCCGGCAATGGTACCATCTTTGGTAATGTGTCCAACCAAAATCACAGGCGTGTGACTTTCCTTTGCAAACTTGATGAGTTCGGCGGCACATTCACGGATCTGTGAAATGCTACCCGCGGCGGATTCAATATAATCGGTATGCAAGGTTTGGATGGAGTCGATGACCACCATATCGGGTTCCAAGGTTGCAATTTGCTGAAAGATGTTTTGGGTCTTGGTTTCGGTAAGGATGTAGCAGTTTTCACTGTTGGGCAAAATACGGTCAGCACGCATTTTGATTTGACGCTGGCTTTCCTCACCGGAAACATAAAGGATTTTATAAGGTAGTTTCAAGGCAATCTGAAGCAACAAGGTGCTTTTCCCGATTCCAGGCTCACCGCCCAATAAGGTCAGGGAACCGGGAACCAATCCACCGCCTAAAACACGATTGAACTCTTGGTCCAACGTATCCAAGCGAAGTTCTTTTTCTTGGGTGATCTCGGAAACGCGAAGGGGTTTGCTGACCTGCTTTACCGAGGAGGTATCGGTCTTCCAACTTCTTTTTTCTTCTTTCTGGACCACTTCTTCCACAATGGTGTTCCATTCTTTACACGAAGAACATTGGCCTACCCATTTGGCATATTGGGTGCCGCAGTTTTGGCAAAAAAAAGCTGTTTTGATCTTGGCCATTCCTTAATTTGGGTGAAGGCCTAAAGATATGGATTTAGATGGAGGATTGGACTATCGGATTTTCGGATTGCTCAATTTTTGGACCAATTTTTCCAACTACCCAAAAGTCTAACAATCCAATATTCTAATACCCGAAGTCTGCTTTCAGGGCATCAATTTTTTCAAGGGCCATATCCTTGGTCAGGAAGTCGATTTCTTCCATTTGAAAGGCTTTTTCAAAGGTCTTGAAAGCTTTCTTGGGCTCCCCGATATATTCGTAGTATTCGCCTTCAAAATAAAAACCCATCATGGTATCCGGATATTGTTTCTTGCAAAGTTCCGCCAATGGCTTTAGGGATTCGTAATCCTCCTTTTTTCTACAAGCGGCATAAATGGCCATGATGTCATTCAGTTCAACAGGCTTAGCAAACCCGAAGAGATTTTCGATCATGGTGTATCGGTCCTCCAAATATTTAAAAGCAGGTTCGCTGGAGGTTAGGATATCTGCCTTGTATTCTTTAGGGCTAATAGGTCTGAAGATTTTGAAAACATTATCAAAAGCTTTGCTAATCCCATAGGCCGCAATAGACTCGTGGTCTGTATGATCATATTCGTCAAAGAAATAATGCAACGATTCTTTGGTGATAGAATTGATACTATGGTTCATTTGCAGGATCCGTTGTCTATCATCAGAAGGTTCTTTTTCAACAATAACGTTATAAAAAATTACCTGATCCAAAGCGGATAATCTTTCAGGTACCCTATTTTCCATTTCAGGGGCCAAAACGGGGGATATGCTTACATAGGAATTGAAGAAGGATTTGTCCTTGAACAAAAAATAATTTCCAAAATTGGCCGTAATATCATATCCGAACAACATTTTAAATGGCGCTACTTTGTAGGTTGTTGCCAGGTAGGGAACAAGTTCCGTACCCAAAAACTCATAGAACATTTTTCCTTTGTCGGAAGGGAGTCCCGATTGTTCGTCAAAAGCGCAATCCTCTAATCGAATATCATTTTCTGCTTGACCCACACCTACAATGATGGCCTCTGGCATCCGATCCAATTTACTTTGGAACTTGGCGTTGGCAACCACAAGGTCGAATAGGTATTCTGCATCCAGAACCACCAAAAGGGGATAAATTTTTTCTTCGGAATAGTCCTCGGGAAAATAATAGGAAACGTTCCTTCTTTCCTGTAGTTTGAAGGATTCGAAAATCTCCTTTTTGACTTGGGCACCAAGGTTCAGGCCCAACAAGCCCATTAAAACAACTAACAGCCGTTTTTTCATTGGTTAAGATTTAGGTGGTCGGGGTTTACCGATTTCTATTCA